>CAJGEA010000008.1 GCA_904502015.1 uncultured Clostridia bacterium
CGAGCAGAGCTGGGCGGCGAGGGTCTTGTTGGGCTCGAGGATGAGGGTGGGGCGGTTCAGCTCGGCGATCACGTTCGCCATGGTAAAGGTCTTGCCCGAGCCCGTCACGCCGAGTAGGGTCTGCATCCGCTCGCCGCGGCGCACGCCGTCTACCAGCGACGCAATGGCGGCGGGCTGATCGCCCGTTGGCCGAAAATCACTTTTGAGCTGAAATGCGCCCATATTGTCCCTCCTGTCTCCACCGCACACAGCGGCGGCTGTCTATTTGTCCATTTGATGATATTATAGCATTTTTTATTTAATTTATCAATACGTTTTTAAAAAAAGACCGACGGGAGATGCAAAAAACAGCCGCACCCGAAGGTGCGGCTGAACATATCGTTTTTAGGCTTAAATAAGTCCATTTTCGGATAGAAATTCTATAAATTCATCCGAAGGGATCCAAACTTCTTTGGAGTCTTGCAAAGAAACATACCATTGATTTTCAATGCATACCAATTCCAAGCAAGCTCTGATCCGAGAGCATTGTTTGGGATGCAAGGGCAATAAAATCGGATTTGAAAAATCGAAGTCGGGGGAATTGGAATAGAATATCTTTTCCCCGGCATATTCCAAGGCGGTATTTCCAAACACAAATGTGTCTTTTGAATAATCATAGCCTTCAAGAAAAAATATCCAACTCTTGTAGTAAATAAACAGAGGATTTACTGTGGTGTAAGAGTAATACTCGTCCACGTATCCAAAGTATCTGTCCCCGTTCCAACTCACCATGACGTCGTTTTCGTTTGATCTTATGTCAACGTAAAATTGATCGGCTGTATAGAATATATATTTCTTGTCTTTATAAATGATATGAGAAGGGTCATTCTCATCTTCTTCAAATATAATTTCAATTTGGTTATGCAAGTCTTCATCAAGAGAATAGCGATAGTCGAGTCCGCATGATGACAGTGTCAAAAGCAAGGAAAGCAGAACCGCGACAAGCAGTAAGGTTATAACGTGTTGTTGCATACAAATCTCCTATCCGATATTCGCAGTGTCCTTCCGTGGGAATTAAACTACAAATATTATAGCATGGCTCGCCGCATTTGTCAAGCAAAGGGTGCTTTCAGAGGATATATCTGCGTGCATTTGAGCAAAATAAATCGCAGTAGAGCGGTTGACTTTCGCGCGTCCTTGTGCTATAATAATCCTTGTATGCAAGAACGAGCCCTGAAACTTGCAAAACGGGGCGCGCCTTGCTCAAATTCTCTGTTTTGCAGGATTAGGAAAGGGAGCCCTCGCCGTCGGGCGAGCGCCACGGTCACAACAAATGAAACGAGATATCCTCCGCGCCATTGAAGAAAATATGGACGGCTTTTCCAAGGGTCAGCGGCAGATCGCCCGCTACCTTCTGGCTCACTACGATAAGGCGGCGTATATGACGGCTGCCAAGCTGGGCAGCGAGGTCAGCGTGTCCGAGTCCACCGTGGTGCGCTTCGTCATGGAGCTGGGCTACGCGGGCTACCCCGAGTTTCAAAAGAGTTTGCAGGAGCTGATCCGCACCAAGCTCACCTCGTTTCAGCGTATGGAGGTGGCGAAGCACCTCATCGGTGACGGCGACGTGCTGGACAAGGTGCTCATGTCGGACGTGGATAAGATCCGCCACACGCTGGACGGTGTCAGCCGCGAGGCATTCGAAGGCACCATCAATGCCCTCGTCAACGCGCGGAACATCTACGTCATGGGTGTGCGCTCCTCCTCCATGCTGGCAGGCTTTTTCTGCTACAATCTGCACATGATCTTCGATAACATCCGCCTTATCGAAACCACGGCGGGCAGTGAGCTGTTCCAGCAGATCATGAATATCGGGGAGGGCGACGTGATGGTGGCCATCAGCTTCCCCCGCTACTCCAAGCGCGTCATCAAGGCGGTGGAGTTCGCTCACAACGCGGGCGCGGATGTGGTCGCCTTGACCGACAGCCCCGAATCCCCCATTGCCGCGGGCGCCAGCCAGCTGCTGGTCGCGCAGAGCGATATGGCGTCCTTCGTGGATTCCCTCGTCGCCCCCCTCAGCATCATCAACGCCATCGTGGTCGGCGTGTCCCGCGCCAAGGAGGAAGAGGTCATGAACCGCCTCCGCCGCCTTGAGCAGATTTGGGACGAGTACGACGTCTACGATAAGAACCAGTCCTGATCGGGTGAGATGAATATGATGAACCGTAAAAAACGAATCGCCGTCATCGGAGGCGGCGCGGCAGGACTCATGGCGGCGGCCTACGCCGCAGAACTGTCCTGCGCAGGCATGGAAGGGAGCGACACCGAGGTTCTGCTCATTGAGCAGAACGACCGCATGGGCAAAAAGCTCCGCATCACGGGCAAGGGACGGTGCAACGTCACCAACGACTGCGACCGCGACGAGTTTTTGTCCAACGTCCCCACCAACCCCCGCTTTCTTTACGCCGCTCTGGCGGATTTTGATACCCAAGATACCAAGGCATATTTTGAAAATCTCGGCGTGCCCCTCAAGACCGAGCGCGGCAAGCGCGTGTTTCCCGTGTCGGATAAGGCGGGGGACATCGTGGAGGCCATGGTGCGTGCCTGCCGCGAGGCGGGCGTGCAGTTCATGCAAGGGCGCGTGACTGCCATTCACGCCGAGGACGGCGCTGTGAGCGGCGTGCGCGTGGGTAACAAGGATATCGCGGCCTATGCCGTCATTCTCGCCACGGGCGGCTGCTCCTATCCCGTGACGGGCTCGGACGGCAACGGATACCGCCTCGCCGAACGGCTGGGGCATACCATCGTCACCCCTCGCCCCTCCCTCGTGCCGCTGGTCTGTGAGGGTGACCTCTGCCGCCGTATGATGGGACTCTCCCTCCGCAACGTCCGTCTGCGCGTCATGCATCTTGGAAAAAACACTTGCGTGTACGAGGATTTCGGTGAAATGCTCTTTACCCACTACGGCGTGACCGGTCCCCTCATCCTCAGCGCGTCGGCACACATTCCCGATGTGGAATCGGGGCAGTACGAGCTTCAGATCGATCTCAAGCCCGCCCTCGATGACGCCGAGCTGGATGCCCGCATTCTCTCGGATTTCAAGAAATACGCCAATCGCGACTTCATCAACTCCCTCGGAGATCTTTTGCCCCTCAAGGCCATTGAGCCTGTGGCCGAGCTATCGGGCATCGACCCGCGGCGCAAGGTCAATACCATCTCCCGCGAGGAGCGCCACGCCCTCGGCGCGGTCATCCGTTGCCTGCGCGTGCGCCCCATCCGTCCTCGCCCCATCGCCGAGGCCATTGTCACCAAGGGTGGCATCAACGTCAAGGAGGTCAATCCAAAAACCATGGAGTCCAAGACGGTCAGCCGCCTCTACTTCGCGGGTGAAGTGCTGGATCTGGATGCCTACACGGGCGGCTTCAATCTGCAAATCGCGTTTTCCACTGCTCACCTGGCTGCCCGCTCGGCGGTGTGGGGGGAGTGATCGTGTCATCCCATTTAAAAAAAGGGATTTTGCCCTCTCACCCGCCTCGGGCGGGAGCTCTCCCGAGGGGAGAGCCTTGAAAAACACCTTTAACGCAGAAAGGAATCATTATGGCACACGTTCAAATTGCAATCGACGGCCCCAGCGGCGCGGGTAAATCCTCCATTTCCAAGGCCGTTGCCAAGGCGCTCGGTATCGTCTACGTAGACACGGGCGCGCTATACCGCACAATCGGCTACTATGCCCGCAGTCAAGGCATTACCCTTGATGAGATTGGGAAAATTGTCCCCCTTCTCGGCAACGTTCACATTGAGGTGAAATACGAGGACGGCGTACAGTGCGTCTACCTCAACGGCGAGAATCTCGGCGACCGCATCCGCGAAAACGAGATCTCCATGTACGCCTCCAAGGTGTCGGCCCTGCCCGAGGTGCGCGCGTTTCTGCTGGATACCCAGAAGGACATCGCCCGTAAGAACAGCGTCATCATGGACGGCCGCGACATTGGCACGGTGATTCTGCCCGACGCACAGGTCAAGGTGTTCATGACCGCATCCGCCGAGGCGCGCGCCCGCCGCCGCTTCATCGAGCTGGTGCAGAAGGGAATGCCCCAGCCCTACGAGGTCGTACTGGCGGATATCCTGGAGCGCGACCACGCCGACAGTAGCCGTGAGGTAGCTCCCGCCGTTGCCGCCCCCGACGCCACCGTGTTCGATAACTCCGATTTCGATTTGGAGGGCAGTATTGCGGAGCTTCTGAACATCATTCGCAGAACGCTCGCAGAGAAGGGAATTGAGCTTGCATGAGTGATAAAAAGCAAAAAAAGCCCCGTCGCCGCAGTCGCCTCTATGCCGCGCTCCATTTCCTTTTGAAATGGCCTCTGCGCGGACTGTGCCGCCTGCATCGGACGGGCACGGAGAACGAGCCCACGCCCGACCGCGGCGGGTATCTCGTGATCTGCAACCATCTGACGTGGGCAGACCCCATTTACCTCTGCGCCACGCTGGAGCATAGCCAGCCTCACTTCATGGCGAAGCGCGAGCTGTTCAAAATTCCGCTGCTGAACGTGTTGATCCGCGCGCTCGGCGCGTACCCCGTCAACCGCGGCGGTGCCGACGTCGGGGCCATCAAGCATACCATCTCCATGCTGGAGGACGGGCTTGTCGTGGGAATGTTCCCACAGGGGCACCGTCAGAACGGAAAGAATCCCCGATCCACCAAGGTAAAATCAGGCGCGGCGCTGGTTGCCCTCAAGGCGGGTGTGCCCGTCCTGCCCGTGTTTATCAAGGTCAAAAACAACCGCAGTCGCTTCCTCTGCCGCAAGGAGATCATCGTGGGTGCGCCCATTACGCCCGACGAGCTGCAATTCAATCCCGACGAGGCGGGCGAGTACCAGCGTATTGCGGAATATCTGTTTGAGCGGGTCTGCTCGCTGGGCGATCATTGATCGGAAAGGGAACCGTTGTATGTCAAGCTATAAACCGAATGCGGGATCGCGACAGGTGATTGTCGCCAAAAACGCTGGATTTTGCTTTGGTGTGGCGCGTGCTACCGCGGCTGTCGAGAAGGAGATGTGCGAGCATCCCGCGGGAGAGCGCATCTTTACCCTCGGGCGGCTCATCCACAACGATACCTATAATCAACGTCTTTCCGCCGGTGGCGTGTCGGTTATCGGTGTGGAGGATATCCGACGCCTGGCCGCGGAGGCAAGTGCTGATGCCCCCGTCAAGGTATTCGTGCGCGCTCACGGTATGACCGCCGCTACCGAGTGCCTTCTGGATGCGTGTTCGGCTGCCAACTCCTACTTTTCCTATGTGGATTGTACCTGCTCCTATGTCAAGAAAATCCACCGCATTACCGCCGAGCAGGAGCGCCTGCGTGCCGCCGCAGTGGAGAGCCACGGTCGGGACGACCGCTTTCTCGGTGTTCTGGGATCGGCGGAGCATCCCGAGGTCATCGGCTTTATGAGCCGCTTTGGCGGCGAAACCCATGTGTTTGCCAATTCCGCTGAATTGCAAACTGCCATTGACTTCGGCACTTTACCGAACGAAAGTGAAAAACAACCAATTTTCGTTGCACAGACCACCCAAAATTTGGGCGAATGGGAGAAAATAAAACAAATTTTAAGAAACCTATATACAAATCCTTTAATTTTTGATACAATATGTAGTATTACGGAATCCCGCCAGCAGGAGGCCGCCCGACTGGCACGCGAGTGTGATCGCGTGGTGGTTATCGGGGGTAGGGACAGCTCCAATTCCGCGAAGCTGTACGCCATTTGCAAAGAAATTTGCCCCGATACCGAGTGGATCGAGCGCGCTGACGAGCTGTCGGATCGCATTCCGTCCACCTGCCAAAAGGTAGGGATCGTGGCAGGAGCATCGACTCCCCACGATATTATTAAGGAGGTTACAAACAACATGAGCGAATTTCTGAGCGAAAATTTTGCGGAGCTTCTTGAGGAGTCCCTCAAGACAATAAATACAGGAGACACCGTGGTCGGTATTATCACCGCCGTCACCGATGGAGAGATCCAGCTGGACCTTGGCACCAAGGTAACCGGCGTGATCAAGCAGGACCAGATCACCGATGATCCTTCCGCAAAGCTGACCGAGATGTTCAAGGTTGGCGACGAGATCGAGGCATTCGTTATCCACGTAAGTGATAAGGATGGCTTCGCTACCCTGTCCAAGAAGCGCATCGACGCTGACAAGAACTGGAAGAAGATTGAGGCCGCTTACGAGTCCCAGGAGAACCTGGAGGGTAAGGTTATCAGTGTCAACAAGGGTGGCGTTGAGGCGCTTGTCTATGACAACCGCGTATTCATCCCCGCCGCACATTCCGGTGTTCCGCGTGACGGCGACCTGTCCACGCTGGTTGGCCAGACCGTGACTCTGCGCATCATTGAGATCGGCGACAGAAAGCGCGCCAAGGGCTCTATCCGCAAGGTACTGCAGGAAACCCGCCGCGCCCAGGAGAAGGCTTTCTGGGAGACCATTGAGGAAGGTAAGGTCTACACCGGCGTCGTTAAGAGCATGACCAGCTACGGTGCGTTCGTTGACCTCGGCGGCGTGGACGGTATGGTTCACTGCTCCGAGTTGTCCTGGAAGCGCGTGAAGTCCCCCGCAGACGTCGTTGCTATCGGTGACGTGATCACCGTCTTCGTCAAGAGCTTCGATCCCGAGAAGAGACGCATTTCCCTCGGTTACAGAACCGAGGCTACCAACCCTTGGTACATCTTCACCCACCAGTACGCCGTTGGCGATGTGGCTTCTGTCAAGATTGTCAGCCTGATGCCCTTCGGTGCGTTCGCTGAGATCGTGGACGGTGTGGACGGTCTGATCCACATCTCCGAGATCGCTGACCACAGAATCGGCAAGCCTGCTGACGTGCTTGAGGTTGGTCAGGTTGTAGACGCTAAGATCATCGGCATCGACAACGACAACCAGAAGGTCAGCCTGTCCATCCGCGCCCTCATCGAGGAGGCAAAGGCCTACGACGAGGCTATGCCCGAGGACTACGCCCAGGAGACCGAGGCTACCGACGCCGAGTAATTTCCCTATCAATATGAAAACGCACTCACGCTACGGCGTGAGTGCGTTTTTGTGTTAAAGCGTTTTTTGCAGGGACTCTGTCCCTGCACCCCGCATAAGAAACTTTTTGAAAAAGGTTTCTTATGGATTTTCAAAAATCTTCAAGAACACAACTATGTTTTTAAAAGTTCTTGAAAGGGGTACGGGGGAAACTTCTTATAAGAAGTTCCCCCCGTAAATGAAGAAAATTACAGATTGTAGTATCTGTCAAACTCGGCAGGATGAGGAATCTTGGCGAGCTCGGCGCACTCGGCGCGCTTGGTCTTGATGATGTTTCGGAGAAGCTCCTCGGGGAATACTCCGCCCGCGGTCAAGTAGTCGTGATCGGCCTCCAATGCATCCAGAGCCTCGTTCAGCGAGGTGGGCAGACCCTTGAGCTTGGCCTTCTCCTCGTCCGAGAGGTGGTAGAGGTTGAAGTCGTAGGGACCCCAACCCTCGGCGTGAGGATCGATCTTGTTCTTGACGCCGTCCAGACCGGCCATGAGGATGGCGGCGTAGCAGAAGTAGGGGTTGCAGGTAGCGTCGGGGTTGCGGAGCTCAAAGCGGCGCTTGTCGGGGCTCTTGGCGTAAGCGGGAATACGGATAACCGCCGAGCGGTTGGAGGTCGCGTAGCCCACGGTGACGGGTGCCTCAAAGCCGGGAACCAGGCGCTTGAAGGAGTTGGTGGAGGGGTTGGTCAGAGCACACAGCGAGGCGATGTGCTTGAGCAGACCGCCCATGAAGTAGTGCGCGGTCTGGGAAAGGTGAGAGTAGCCGTTGTCATCCGAGAATACGGGCTGACCGTCCTTGAAGAGGAGCATGTGAACGTGCATACCGCTGCCTGCCTCGCCGTAGATGGGCTTGGGCATAAAGGTAGCGGACTTGCCGTATTTCAGGGCGGTGTTGTGGATGATGTACTTGATCATCATGGTAGCGTCGGCCATGTGAACCACCTCGCCGAGTTGAGGCTCAATCTCGAACTGACCCGAAGCGGCCACCTCGGGGTGGTGGTAGTTGATGTCGATGCCCATTTCCTTCATGAGCATACACATCTCGGAGCGGCACTCGTAGGAAATGTCGAAGGGCTTGGCGATGTGGTAGTTCTTCTGCTTGGGAACGACGACGCCCTTACCCTCGGTGTCGCTGTTCCAGTAGGACTGCTGTGCGTCCACAGAAGCACCGATGTAGTTGCCCTGCACGCTCCAGGTCACGTCGTCAAAGAGATAGAACTCAAACTCGGGCAGAATCTTCATCTCGTCGGCCACGCCGCTGTCCTTCATGTGCTGAACGGCGGCCTTGATGATGTTTCTGGGGTACTGGGGCAGGGGGCGGTTTTCGGGGGTGTCGATGATCATGGCGTTACCCGTCATGGACAGTGTGGGAATCGAGCAGAAGGGATCGATCACGGCGGTGTCGGGGTCGGGGATGAAGACCATGTCGCTCTTCTCAACCACGGCGTAGCCGTAGTTGGAGGCGTCAAAGCCGATGCCGCTCTTCATGGTGTCCTCCGAGAAGTTCTCGGCGGGGATGGTGACGTGACGGTACTGACCGTTGATGTCCACCATCTTGAAGTCCACCATACGGATGTCCTTTTCCTTGATGAGTTCAATGACTCTCTGAATCTTCTGATCCATATAAAAATCCTCCATTTCGGTATTGCCGTAATTTAACTCTTTTATTGTATCGCAAGAGCGGTCATTTGTCAACCTTTTTTTCGAAATTAACGGGTTGCTAGCGGCAAAAAATCCATGTTTTTTTACGATTGTCTGAGCCACGCCGCAAATTCCTTTTCAATACGACGGTGCATCCGCTGCTTTTCGTTTTCGGGTAGGAACGCGGCATCGGCGGCGTTGTGGGCGATGGATTCCATTTGATTGTCCGATAACCCAAACTGCGTCTGTACCAAGCGGTATTCCCGCAGGAGTGTCGTGTCGGATACGGCGGTGTTGTCGGTGTTCAGCGTGACCCGAACGCCCGCCTCCATAAATTGCACGAGCGGGTAGTCCTCAGGGCGGCGAACCGCCTTGGTTTGCAGATTGCTGGAGTAGCAGAGCTCGAGGGGGATGCCCCTGTCCGCAAGTGTTTTTACCAGAACGGGATCGTCAATGGCGCGGATGCCGTGCCCGATGCGGCGCGCGCCCAAGTTCAGCGCCGCCCGCACGCTCTCGTGTCCTGATGCCTCGCCTGCGTGCATGATCGGGGTTATCGTTCCTACTTCGTCAGGATAATTGAAAAGTTCAGAAAACGATTCGGTGGGATAGGCCGCCTCGTTGCCTGCGAGATCCACGGCGCAAACGCCTTTGTCCCTATATCTGTCCGAGAGCCGTGCTGTGTAGCGGTTGACGGGGCCGTTTCCATTCTCTCTCATACAGCAGAGGATCAGGCGTGCGGTGGTGCCGCCCGTGGCGTGACCGCGTGCCAGCCCCGCCAGAGCCGCCTCGACCACCTGTTGTTGAGTGAGGCCGCGGCGCGTGTGAAGCTGGGGCGCAAAGCGGATCTCGGCGTAGCACAGCCCTTCCGCCGATAGGCGGTTCATGAGGCGTACGACGGCTTCCTCAATCGCTTCGGATGTCTGAAGCACCGAAAGAGGTAGCTCAAACCGCCGTAGGTAGTCTGCCAAGTCGGGGCAATCCGCGGGCGCGCAGAGAAGGGCGCGAAGCTCGTCGGGGTCGCTTGTGGGGAGCGGTGTGTCGGTCAGCGACGCGATATAGGTGATGTCCTCGGGGGACAACGACCCGTCGAGGTGCAGGTGTAGATCGATCATGGCAAGGACCTCCTATGGTTTCTGTGTTCAGTATAGCATAGTTTTACGTGCTTGTCAATTGAGAGAAGGGCACGGGACTTGTAAAAAGGATCGAAATGTGGTATAATCAATAGTAGTGTGAATGTTATTCTTACAAAACGGACATACTCCATTACGATTTGTAGCTGCCAAGGAGATCATTATGCTTCCATCCATCTCTGTACGCGCCGACGTGCGGCGCACCCTGAAAAATGCCCTGCTGATCGTGGCGGGAACACTGATTCTCGCCTTTGGTTCGGCGATTTTCCTGCTCCCCTTTGAACTGGTGGCGGGTGGCGTGTCGGGCATCTCTCTGGTTCTGTCCCACCTGCTCCCGTGGGAGTTTATCACGCTGGACTTCCTTGTCACGGTGCTGACGTGGGCGCTCTTTCTCGTGGGCTGGCTGGTGCTTGGCAGATCGTTTGCTCTGAAAACACTCCTGTCAACCGTGGTCTATCCCTTTGCCGTGTCAGCGTTTCTGCGGCTGGCAGACCCTGCGGTGCTGGGGGGCTTCTTCTGCCTCAAGGCATCGCCCTACGGTGAGATCTCTCTGATCCTTGCCTCGGTGCTGGGCGGTGTGTTCGTAGGCACGGGGTGCGCTCTCACCTTCCTCGGCGGCGGCTCCACGGGCGGCGTGGACGTCATCGCGTTTACTATTTGCCGCATTTGGAAAAAACTCAAGAGTCCGCGCGTGATCTTTGCCGTGGATGCGGCCATCATTATCGCAGGCGTGTTCGTGCTCCGTGACCTTGTTCTGTGCCTGCTCGGTATCCTCTCGGCGTTCGTGGCCTCGGTCATGGTGGATCGCGTGTTCCTCGGCGGCAATCGCGCCTTCGTCGCTATGATCGTCAGCGACCGCGCCGATGAGATCAACGCTGCCGTCATAGAGTTGCTGGAGCGCACCACCACCCTGCTGGACGGCAAGGGCGGCTACACGGGCGCACCCAAGCGGGTGGTCATGGTGACCTTTACCATGACCCAGTACGCTGAGCTCATGCGCATCGTCAACCGACTGGATAAGCGTGCGTTCGTCACCGTCTACCGTGCCCACGAGATCAACGGGGAGGGGTGGACGAGGTGAATCGTCCGCCACATGGTAGTATGAACGTGCATTGTACGGTTGCCCTCCTATGGTAACCGTACGCCACCCTATAACCGCCATCGCGCCTTTTTTCAATGGTATCCTTTTGTGGAGAATTTGCCCATACAAAATAAGAACGGCAAGGCTGCCGTTCTCATTTTTTGTTGCTTATTCGGTGCGCTGTACTTTCGGGGAGTGCAATTAGCCTATACGAAGATTATTTGTTTTTTCATCCGAAAAGTAAGCCGTTTCCATGTTCTCTTAAAAGGCAATCTCGCGATCAATTCCCACACCGTAATTATCCACATATATTATTCTTTCGTCAAGGCATATGGTGACGACACTAAAAGAGGTTCGCTTGCCATCTTCGTCTGATTTATTATAAGTTATGTCAGTAGAAAATCGAGCAATGTTGGGATTACTATTTCCCAAATTCTGGTTATTTCTAAAATAGCAGGCATTAGGTATACCAATTTCATACGCCCCTATCTCGCTTTGAATGCCGCTGCGTTGTTTGAGTATGGGAAGCACTGTAAAGCAATGAGTATGACCGTGAAAATGTCCTACATATTGAGAATTATTGTTTGAGTAATCGACAGAAATTTTGGTTCCGGCTCTCGTTGTGTGATCCAATGTAGTTCCCTGTATGAATGCCTCCAGAATGCTTGTACAATCCCTGATGATCGATGCCATGCCGTAATCCAAGGGATGGTGGGCAAGCGTAATTACGTTCCAATCAGCTTTACCACTCATATTGAGTGCAGTTTCCGCAAACCACACAAGCTGATGCTCCTCCATGAATCCGCCGTCGCCGTCGCCTTGTTCGGTGTTTAGAAAGATCAAGCGCACCTTAAGATGCGGAAAATCCTTGTAAAAATAGCCTTCTGTTGCGTGATCTTTGTCGTATATTGCATCGGAATTTGCACTATATAACAGAGAGTAAAGATCCGATTCGTTTAACCGCGTTGAATCAGGATGGTTTTTGAGAGAGTAATTTCCGTCATCATGATTTCCTTCGCACCAAAATTGACATACTCCTTCTATGGCGGTATGTTTTTTATACGCTTCGATTTGTTCGACGACCTCGGTTACTGTGTTTTGATACGAGCCCCATGCGTAATCACCCAAGCTCGCCACAAAATCAACATCCATTAGCTTTAAAATTTCACGCTGTGCCAGGCCAAGCTCAATAGTCCCTTTTGTGATCAATTCATTAGAGTTATCCTGATGGGCATCCGAGGATAGTATGAAACGGATAATTCGCTCTCCTTTGTGAGATAGCGCTTTTTCAACTACGGAAGAGGCTTCTTTTTTTACGGCTTCGGGCGTTTCCGTTTCTGCATCTGTTTCTGTTTCTGTTTCTGTTTCCGTTTCCGGTACGACGGTTACCGAGCTATCTATAATATCGGTCACGTGGATGGCGTGATGGTCTGTTTGTGCAATTTTGTTGCTGTCTCCTTTGTCGCATCCTATCAATGACAAGATAGTTAAGCAGACAACAAATAGAATTACGTGAAGGTTTACCAATCTCATTTTCTCCTCCTGAAAAATAAAAATGCGCCGACCGAAGTCAGCGCATAAAAACGCAAATTTCAGTCGTCGCCAAACAAACTATATACAGAACGGGCATACTGAATGCTCTCACCGTACGAAACTTGCATTTTATCAAATTCAACGATGAGAGAATAGCCAAAAAAGGGTATACGTATTCCCTTGAAAAAAGAAAAATACACCCATTGACTGTATATTTAGTTTGTTTGGCAACTACTATTATATCGCAAGACCTTATACTTGTCAAGATGTTTTTGAAAAATACACCGATGACCTGTCATTTTGCGCCGCAACCCACGGTGCGCGATACCGTCCCATAGCCTCCATTGTTTATTTTTAATTTGTAGGGACAGGCGTCCTCGACTGTCCGAATACCAAGACAGATCTGTTTTTGTTCTGATTCTGTATCGGTCATTTTTATTATGAGCGTCTTGGAAATTGCTTTGTTTTACGGACAGTCGAGGACGCCTGTCCCTACAATCCGAAATAGGTTACAATGATGTGTATGGATAGGCTTATTTCGCCTTCTCACACAAAGAGAGAACGGCGAGGCCCAGCCTCGCCGTTCTGTTTTGATCTTGGGATGAATCAAAGACCTCTCTCGGCCTTCCACTCGTCAGCCTTGGCGGCGGACATTCTCTTGATGTCCTCCTTGGCGTAGATGGACTCTGCGCCACCGTTGACGTACAGGAAGAACTTGCCCGCAGCGGTCTCATACAGAGTTTCCTCGTAGCCTGCGGGATCGCCAAACTCACCGCTGGTGTACTTGGCAACGACAACCGAAGCCTCGGTATCGTACTCAACCTTGCAAATAACCTTTTTCATTATGATGGTTTTCCTTTTCTTTATTTTATTTTGTCGGTATACGCTGATATGCGGCCGCACGCTTGGCGCGAACCACGAAAGTCATTATACCACAAAGCTTTTGGAATTGCAAGAGCCATTTTGAATATTTTTTTGAATAATCGGTGTTTTTTGAGGGAAACGGTGTGTTTATCCCTCACGATTCGTCCGTATCGTCCGCGTCGAACATTTTAAGCTGATCGTTTGCCTGCCGCCGTGCATCCGACACGGGCGGACGAAGACCGAGATGCTCGTAGGCAAGGCGAGTCACGCAGCGACCGCGCGGCGTGCGGTTGATAAAGCCGATCTGCATGAGGTAGGGCTCGTAGACGTCCTCGATGGTCACGGCTTCCTCGCCGATAGTTGCGGCAAGGGTTTCCAAACCCACGGGGCCGCCGCCGTAGAACTTGATCATGGCCTCCATCATGTGACGGTCGGTGTTGTCCAGGCCCAGCTCGTCGATCTCCAGGCGATCCAGCGCGTAGCCCGCCGCGCCCGCGTCGATCTCGGTTTTGCCCTGTACCTGCGCGAAGTCGCGTACCCGCTTGAGAAGGCGGTTGGCGATACGGGGAGTGCCGCGGGAGCGGGAGGCGATCTCAAACGCGCCGTCATCCGAGATGGAAATACCCAGAATGGTGGCGCTCCGCTTGACGATGAGCGCAAGCTGCTCGGGGGTGTAGAGCTCCAGCTTGAGGATCACACCGAAGCGGTCGCGCAGAGGGGTGGTGAGTTGACCTGCCCGTGTGGTCGCGCCAATGAGGGTAAAGTGGGGCAGGTCAATGCGGATGCTCCGCGCCGCAGGGCCCTTGCCGATGATGATATCCAGCGCGTAGTCCTCCATCGCGGGGTAAAGCACTTCCTCCACCGTGCGGGGGAGTCGATGGATCTCGTCGATAAAGAGCACGTCGCCCTCGTTGAGATTGGTCAGAAGCGCCGCGAGATCTCCCTGCTTTTCAATGGCGGGGCCAGAGGTCACGCGCAGGTTGACCCCCAGCTCGGCGGCAATGATGCCCGATAGGGTGGTCTTACCCAGTCCGGGAGGGCCGTAGAGCAGCACGTGATCCAGCGTGTCGCCGCGCAGCTTGGCGGCCTCAATGTAGACCTTCAGGTTCTCCTTGGCCTTGTCCTGACCGATGTAGTCGTCCATGCGGCGGGGGCGCAGAGAGACCTCGGCGTCGTCCTCGCCCGCGGTATAGGTGGTGGAGAGGATGCGGCCCTCGTAGTCGGTGTCGCCGCGTTCCTCTGCTTGGCTGTCAAAATACAGATCGTCCATATCTATAACCAGTGCTTTCGCCTTGCGAAAGCTTCCTTTCTTGCGGAATTGGGGCTGGTTTGGCAAAGCCAAATTGCCACCGCCTCGGTGGCGAAAGACACAAAACGCGTTTGAAAGATGTATCTTTCAAACTTGCCTCCACTCGATGCGAGCCTATGGGCGCGCATTACATTTTCATAAGTTTTTTGAGAGCTTCCTTGATGATGTCCTCAATGGACAGAGCCTCAACGTTCATACCCTTGAGTGCGTTCTGCGCCTCGGAGCGGGTGTAGCCCAGCACGATGAGGGCATCCTGCGCCTCGGAGAACTTGCCACGCGCGGGGGCACCGGCCGCCTCCTCGCTGTGGTCGAGAATGGCGGTGGAGAGATCCTCGTCAATGGTAGTCTCCTTCATCAGCTTGTCCCGCAGCTCCAGAATGATGCGCGCCGCGGTCTTGGGACCCACGCCGTTTGCCTTGGAGATGGTCTTTTTGTCCTCGGTGCAGACCGCCAGCGCGAATTTTTCGGGTGTTAGAAGGGAGAGGATGGACATGGCCGCCTTGGGGCCCACGCCCGAAACCGAGAGGAGCATCTTGAAGGAGGAAAGCTCACGCTCGTCCCCGAAGCCGTAGAGCTCGATCCCGTCCTCGCGCACCGATAGGTAGGTGTAGAGGGTAACGACGGGCGGCTTGTCCGCGGTGTGGCGAGGGGGAAGTGAGCGGTAGGTATTTTCGCTGATGGTCATTTTGTAGCCGACGCCGCCCGCGTCCACCACGGCGGTGTTGGGATTTGCCAGAACCAGCGGGCCCTTGATGTAGTAGAACATAGCGGTTGCCTTTCTTGATGGGACGTTTGATGTTTGAGAAATCAAGGGGCCGAGCTGTTGAGCGACCCCTTGACGTAGTGATATGATGCTGTAAAGGTTACTTCTTGCGCCGTGTCTCTTTTCTTTTCTCCTTGGCGGCATTCTTTTTGGAACGGGGCTCGTCGTTCTCCGCCACCTCGTCGGACGAGGACGGAGCGCCGATGTCGCCCGCCTCAATGGCGGCCAGACTCTCGGGCGTGGGAACCTCGGGCAGGTCGGGCAGGTCAATGATAAACCAGCTCTTGATCACGGGAATGCGCTTGAGATAGCGGTAGAAGATCAGGATCAGCACGAACAGAATCGCGCAGATAGCCGATATCGCGGAGCCGAGGGAAATGATGGTCGGCATGTACCGCATCTCAACGGTGTGCTCGCCCGCGCCTTCCACGACGAAGGAGATCAGGGTTTCGTCCGAGATGGGAAGGGTGTCCACACGCTCACCGTCCACGTAGATCTTCCAGCCCGCGTCGTAGGGGATGGAGGTGTAGATGAGCTGGGAGGCCTTGTCGGTGGTGATGGTGCCCGTCAGATGGCTGTCGGTGGAATCGGCGTCAATGACGAGCTGATGCTCGCTCAGCGTCTTCATGGCGGCGGTGAATACGTCCCAATCAATGTAGTAGACGTAGGAGTCGTGGGGGATCACGTAGAAGTTTTTGGAGTCGTTGTCCAGCGTAACCTTCAGCGACATGTCAGCGCTCGAGAGCTTGCCCAGCGAGATGATGCGGGTAGTCTCGTTGTCACCGAAGGTACCCTTGGAGGAGTTGTTGACGTGCAGCTTGACCTTACGGGTGTACCAAGAGGGAAAGTAGACGTACAGCTCGGTGTCGGTGGGAACGGTGTAGGAATAGGTCAGCGCGGCGGTCTGGGAAGAATTCTCCGTTTTGTAGGAGGTGTGCAGCTCGGCAGTGCCAACCTTGAGGTTTTCTGTCTTGGGGTCACCGTTCTGGGTGGCGGGGACGAAGACCTGCACGGTCTCCTCGGCGCCCAGCATGGCGGTGATCATGGCGTTCAGACGGTCAAAGGGATTGTCGTAGTGCGGGCAATCGGGGATCTTGCACTTGTAGGGGCCGTCGCACTTGGTGAGATTGATATTGGCCCACTCGTTGCTCACGGCAAACGCGAAGGAAAGCGCGTTTTCGTTGTAGTAGACGTTAAAGTCCTTGTCCAGACGCGGGGTGTCCTCGTCGTAGCCGTAGTCCTCGGGGGTGAAAATGGGTTCGCCGTAGTAGTGGGAGAGATCGTTGGTGGTCTCGGTGATGAGGTACTTGATACCGAGCAGGGAATCGTTCACGGGCGTGCCGCCGAGGTACTTCGACCAGTGGGACTTGGAGGCGTAGCCCATATCCTGCAGGAAGTCAATGGTTTTGCGGTTGAGTGTGGAGGTGGAGAGGGAGAGACCCTTGATGCCGAGGTTGAAGTTGTCGTTCGTCTTTCGGTGGTAAGTCTTCTCCATGCGGTAGAAGCCTTCGTCGTATTCCTTGACCGTGTCCACGATGGGGACGAGGGAGTTCATGGCGTTGTTGTACTTGGAGTAGTTGGAGTAGGTTACGTCTTCGTCAAGGGCGTTGATGTCGCACAGACCGTTGAGGAAGATCTCCACGCACACCACGAACGCCAGAATGGCGGAAACCGTTTCCTTCTTGCGCGCCTTCACCTTGCCCTGCAGGCAGATCAGCACGAAGTAGACGGCGAGGCAGGCAAGCGCCAGCCAGATGGTGGCGAAGGGACGGAACTTGAAATCGTCGTTCTTTTCCTGGCCCTCGATAAAGAGGTAGGGCGTCAGCTTCTGCGCCACGATGATGAACATACCGATGAATGCCGCGATCGCCGTGAGCGTCTTTCGGCTGGTAAATTCAATGCGATCGTAGGCCCGATAGCCCAGCGCAACGAGGAAGAAGCACAGCATGAAGCTGTAACGGTAGTTGAGCCAGTTGGGCTTCTGGAAGCCGTGCCAGATCAGGTCGATGGAACTGGTGGCAAAGGAGAGAACGAAGAACAGAATGAAGAAGCCTGCCGCCACCTTCTCGCGGGCCGAGAACTTCTTGGAGAGGAAGAAGGCGGGTACGGTGAGCAGCGTCAGCACACCACAGTAGACAACGGGGAGTCCCGCGGGGCGCACCGTGTCGTAGGAGCCGGGCAGGAACTTGTAGAGGAAGTCCATAAAGTCGAACTTCTGGGTGATATCCCACTTGGGGGTAGAGAACTCGTCCTTGCCGAAGCCCAGCGAATATTTAGCTGAAAGAATGGCGATAGCGGCGATGCCCAGCGCCAGCACCGCCCAGACGGCGACGCGTCCCACCGATTTGAGGAAATGGTTACGCTCGCCCGTGGGATTGATCTCGTTGTTCCGGTCGTGCGCGAGGTAGAAGTAGACGCAGTAGGCGGCCACGTAGATGCACACCATGTAACCGATGTAGAAGTTGGAGAATACCGAGATGGCCAGCGTGAATACGAACAGGCGGAAGCGGCCGTGCAGGATCAGCTCCTCAATGCCATAAGTCAGGAGAGGGAGCCACATCAACGCGTCAATCCACATGGAGTTGTTCTGCTGAACGACGGCATAGGAGCAGAGGGCGTACATCACCGAGAAGGCGATGACGGCGAGGCGGTTGAGATTGGTGGAGCGCTTGTGCAGGTAGAAGCCCATGGTAAAGCCGCTGATGGCGACCTTGAGCAGGAACAGCACGAGCAGACCCTCCAGCAGTCGGTGCTTGGGGAACAGCACGAGAATGACGGCGAGGGGGCTGGCTACGTAGTAGTCAAATATGCCGAGGAACTCACCGCCGAGGTTGCGGGAGAAGGAGTAGAGAATATCGGCATCCCCGCGGATGATGTCGCGCAGCGCGTCGTAGAAGGACACGTACTGACCGTTGAGGTCAAGCACCAGCACGCACTCGTCCCCGAAGGGGTAGAGTCCCCGCACGAGGTAAATGAGATACATGATGACGGCGGGCACCAGCGCGGCCATCAGGAGATAGCCGTACTCTGAGAGGAGTTTTGCCAGCTTGGGCGAGCGGGTTGCGATGCGTCCGTTGATTCTTTTCAGGGGGGAGATCTTTTTGGGGGAGCTCGTCGCCTCGGTGGCATCCGCGTCGGGGGTCAAAAGCTCGTTGTCCTGTGTGTTTGGCATGTCCATGAATGTACCTTCCTTTGGGTTTCGTGTTTTTTTAGCTTCCTGCTGTGTCGGTTGTATCGGCATTTTCGACGGGCGAATCTGCGGCGGGGTCCGCAGACGTGTCCGCAGACGTGTCCGCGGACGTGTGGACTCGGCGCACGGCTTTTTCCAGCTTGACGCGATCCAGTACCATGTCCCGTCCGCATCCCGCGCACACAATGCGGATCTCACTGCCGACACGCATGACCGTAAATCGCCGCTCTCCGCAGGGGTGCGGCTTTTTCAGCTCCAGTGTATCGCCAACCTTCATTTTGATGATCTGCATAGAATCCATCCTTCCCTGAATTTGAGGGCAAAAATTACATTCATATTATTATAACACATTTCTTCCATCTTGTAAACCGCTTTGAAAAATTTTTCACCAAATATTCATCTCTGGCGCGCGGCGAAAAAAACGCCTGCCGCCCGATCGGGCGGCAGGCGGCTTTTGTCAAAACACGCTCTCAATTCGTTTGGCGGCACGCGCGGGAGAGTACACCCAGCGGTCGATGTGGGTGGTGCGCTCACCGTCAATGAAGTAGGTCAGCTTGGGGGTGGGCACGGGATCAGAGCGGTAGGCGTCGATCAGCACCAGCTTGATCTTCATGCGCTCGGGCAGAATGCTCTTTATGTAGACCGCGGCCGTTCGCCCCACGAGGGCCTCTGCCGCCGCGCGATCGCACTCGCGGATCTCGGCCAGCCCCGCCAGATTGGGCGCCAGCTCCACGAATACACCGTAGTCCTCCACGCTCCGCACGATGCCCGCCACGGTCTGCCCCGCGCAAAAGGCGGCGGCGTTTTCCTCCCACGTGCCCAGCAGCTCCCGCGTGGATACGAAGATCCGCCCCAGCGAGCGGTCTACCTGCTTGACCACCGCCCAGATCATCTGCCCCGTGTAGAGTCGGTCGCGCGGGTGGGCAATGCGGGAGATGGAAATGGTATCCACCGACAAAAGGGAAGCCACCCCGCAGCCCACGTCCACGAACGCTCCGAAATTCTCCAGATGTGTCACCCGCGCGGGGATGACGTCACCGGGCATCAGTCCGTCGAGATAATGAGCGGCGCACTCGATCTGCGCCGCGCGGCGGGAGAGGTAGGCGGTGGTCACCCCGCCCTCGCTGACCATCCGCAGTACCTTGAAGGCCACCGTCTTGCCCACGCGCGTCAAAATGGCAATGTCTTTGACGGGCGAGCCGTCCCGATTCCACGCCACCTCCCCGCGGGGGATGATGCCCCGCACCTCGGGCATAGCGGGGAATTCTACGTGCAGATTCAGCCCCTCGTCGCACAGGCGCACGGTGGCCTCTACCGTCGCCCCCGTTTCCATCGCGCGCTCCAGCCCCGCCAGACTCTCGGTAAACTCACGGTTGCGTGCCGCTACGGCGGGGGAAGCACTCATCATTCGCTGACCCTCGGGGAGATACATAGTTTCCATGTCACAGATCCTTTCTTTTGCGGGGGATTTACCTGCCCCCGTTCGTTGCTCCATCCTATGTGGGGAGGCACGGGGTTTATGACAGGTGCGAAGGGTATTGTGAAAAATCAACAAAAAAACTATCCGCGTGAAAATTTTTCTGTGATGACGGCGGAGCAGGGAAGAGGAAAAACGGCAAAAACGCGAGAAAACGAGAGGTTGTTCCTCGCTAAATTAAAAAAATCAAAATTTTTTTCAAAAAGTACTTGACAAGGGCAGGTGCGTGTGTTATAATAACCGCCGTGAGAATCAAGCTCCATGCCTATGCGACGTACCGATCGGGTCGGCCGCGGGTGTGGAAAAGACAACATGAACACAAAACACGGAGGAAGAAATCATGTCTACTTTTATGCAGAAGAATGAGACCGTGGTGCGCAAGTGGTACATCATTGATGCCGCTGAGAAGCCCCTCGGTAGAACGGCTGTTGCCGCCGCTGATCTGCTGCGCGGTAAGAACGACCCCACCTTCACCCCCCACGTTGACTGCGGTAACTTCGTTATCATCATCAACGCTGACAAGGCAGTGCTGACCGGTCGTAAGCTGGAGCAGAAGTACCACTACCATCACACCGGCTATATTGGCGGTATGAAGGCAGTTCAGTACAAGACCCTGATGGCTACCAAGCCCGAGCGCGCTATGGAGCTCGCCGTTAAGGGTATGCTGCCCGCCACCACCCTTGGCCGCAAGGCATTCACCCGCCTGAAGGTCTACGCAGGTGCCGCTCACAAGCACGAGGCTCAGAAGCCCGAGGCTTACGAGCTGTAATCAGAAGAAAGGAAGGACATAAACTATGTATACCAGTGCAAAGCCCTACTTCTACGGCACCGGCCGCAGAAAGAAGTCCGTCGCTCGCGTTCGTCTGTACCCCGGTAGCGGCGAGATCACCATCAACGGTCGTTCCATCGACGATTACTTCGGTCTTGAGACCCTCAAGCTCATTGTAAACCAGCCCTTCGGCACCACCAACACCATGGGCAAGTTTGACATCGTTGCCAACGTAACCGGCGGCGGTATCTCCGGTCAGGCAGGTGCTATCCGTCACGGCGTAGCTCGCGCTCTGCTGGCTGCTGATGCCAACTATCGCCCCGTTCTGAAGGCCGCAGGTCTCCTGACTCGCGACCCTCGTATGAAGGAGAGAAAGAAGTACGGTCTCAAGGCCGCTCGTCGCGCTCCTCAGTTCTCCAAGAGATAATTATTTTATCTTATACACAAGGCTCTCACTGCACTGCGGTGGGAGCTTTGTTGTTTTGTAGAGCCCGCGGGCATTCAATGAACGTCCCTACGAGAAAACGGAATATCCAAATAGGGCGGTTCAATTTGTAAAAAATTGAGCCGTCCTATTTACTTTTGTACGGCTTTATGATATAATCCAATTGACAAGCTTGAATTTTCTGCTTGAATACAACTGTAGAGGAGATGGTATAAATGATTAAAAAGTCATTGATCTTAATTTTATGTGTGATAATTTTACTGTCTTTTACCTCCTGTGCTGGTGATACTGCTGATAATACTCCATCAAACGAAAACTCAAGCATTGAAGAGACAACGAACGACATCGAAGAAAATTCAAGCATTGAGGAGGTCACAAACAACATTGAAGAAGTTGATGCTCCTGCCGATTCCGTCTTTAACACAAAAAATATTAAACGCATCACCTTCTATGCTTACTATGGTCAAGGAAAAGGAAGCCAAGTTCCTGCTGGGAAAATGTCAGAAATTACAGCATGGCTTGGAACATTTTCTATCGACAAAGAGGTCGATGATATGCTGCCTCCCGGCACAAATACTTATTATGTGGAAATTGAATATTTGGACGGCACTATAGTTAAAGAAGGGTTGGATGTAATAGAAGTTGACGGGATTTCATACTATGTTAAGCACGCTACCTATCCTGATTCTTTCATGGACATAATATCTAGAACAAGTATAAGTATATTTTCGTCTTTTTCATAATAAAGGTTGTTTTGGAGAAAAAAACGTGTAAATGAGAAAAAGCATTAAATATTGGTGTGATTCTAGTGCCAATTGGGCGCAATACCGACCTCGCCTGCTCCAAGCCCACAAAGAACCACCGCCACGGCGGTGGTTCTTTTGCGTTTGTCCTTTTTTACCAACACTCTCGCAGGGGCGACGTGCCGAGCAAGATCGGTGAGCCACCCGCGGGCGAACGCAGTTCGCCCCTACAACAAAGGGCGGTTCAATTTGTAAAGAACCCCGCCGTCCTATTTACTTTTTGCGAAAATTATGATATGATGTAACTGTTAGATAAACTTGAATTTGACGAGGAGATTACTTATGGAAAAGATATGGAACGAAATGTATGAAGCCGCAAAAGCAGTATTGAATGAGCGGAGGATTTCGGAATATGTCACCTGCGGAGAAGTATCCGCTGCGGTCTGTTCAAAATCAGGAAAGATATATACGGGTGTGTGCATAGATACTTGTTCAACACTCGGTATTTGTGCAGAAAGAAATGCTATTTTTAATATGATTACTAACGGGGAACAGGAAATTGATAAAGTTCTTTGCATTTTGCCCGATGGTTCTAACGGTGCACCTTGTGGTGCTTGTCGAGAACTTATGGTTCAACTTATGGCAGGAAACTATTATGATATAGAAATAATGCTTGATTATTCCACGGGCAAAACCATAAAACTCGGTGAAATAACTCCTGAATGGTGGATTAAATAAATTCCAATTTGTCGAACAGAACAGCGTTAAATATTGGTGTGATTTTGGAGTAAATTTGGTGCAACGATATGTGTAATGAAAACAAGAACAAAAAAGAACCGTGGCGGATCATCGCTTTCATCATTTCGGTGCTATTTATCACGTTTATGTGGGTAAAAAATGATATCATAGCGATCTATACCACGATGCCGCGCCATCAGATCGTCCCACTGATTGTTACGACTGTTGCCGTTTCTTTGCTGAAGGTCGGCGCCGTAGCGGGCGTCGTCCTGTTGATCAAATGGGCCGTCGGAAAGATCAAAAACAAATAAAACGAACGGGGGAAGGGAAGATGAACAAGCGCGTCAGACAGTACGTGGGACTGCTCACGGCCATTCTTGCCTACTACGTGATCCACGAGGGGGCGCACCTTTTGTACGCCGTAGCCACGGGCACGTTCAAGGGAATCAACCTGATGGGGCTGGGCATACAGATCGACGTGCACGCCGAGCGAATGACAGAAACGCAGTTGGGCGTTTTCTGCCTTGTCGGCTCTGTGGCGACGGCGATTTTTGCGTATACGCTGGTCGCATTGATCGGGAGGATCGCAAAAGTACCCTCCAAGGTGTTCAAGGCATGCAGCTACTACGTGACCATTGCCATGCTGCTGATCGATCCGCTGTATCTGAGTCTGCTTTGCGGCTTTTTCGGCGGCGGAGATATGAACGGAATCTCGCTACTTCTCCCCGAGGTCGCGGCGCGGATTCTATACGGTGTCCTCTTGACGGTCAATATTGCTGTTTTTATAAAAATCGTGTTGCCGAAATACAAGGCGGCGTTTGCAGAGTAGGAGCAATCTCGTATATGCACACAAATATGAGAAAAATCATCGTCATCGGTTGCCCCGGGAGCGGCAAAAGTACGTTCGCAAGAGAGCTGCACCGAATCACGGGCATTCCGCTGTTCCATCTGGATTTGATGTACTGGAATGCCGACCGCACGACGGTGGATCGGGCGGTCTTTTGCGAGCGGCTGGCGGAGGTCATGGCTCAGGACGAATGGATCATAGACGGCAACTACAATTCCACCATGGAAATGCGGATGCAGGCGTGCGACACGGTGGTGTTTCTGGACTTTCCCACCGACGTGTGCGTCAGCGGCATCCTCGGGCGGCGGGGCAGGGCACGCCCCGATTTGCCGTGGGTCGAGCCCGACGAGGTGGACGGGGCGTTTTTGGCGTTCGTGAAAGACTATAACGGGCAAAGCAGACCCAAAGTTTTGGAGCTGTTGAGTACATACAGCAACAAAAATATTTTCGTTTTTACAAGCCGAGACGAGGCGGATGAATTTCTGGAGCAATTAAAGGGCTGATTTTCAATATAATCCTTTTGTTGCTTATAAATTGGGGGGTTGCGGTGGGTTGAGGTTTCAACCGCGTGGGGGTGTCGGGGGCGAAGCCCCCGACACGAAAACCCCAATGGGGGCGGTGTCGGAGGGGGGAACGCCCTCTGACGCGCGGCGGTAGCCGCAAGAAAATTTGCAATAACTAAAAATATACGAAACAAGGGGAACGAAAAACCTTTATGTGGCATGAGGTTTCCTCGCGCCTGCCTTCGCATCGGGGAAGGGGGAGAGAACCATCTCAAACGCCGAAGTTTCTCTCCCCCTTCCCCAGAGATGGTTTCCGTTTGTTTTGAGTTTTCTTTGCCCCATCCCCCACACTCCTTGGCTGGGCGTCGGTCACCCCACCGATAAATCCAAATTTGAAAAATTTTCCTTTCCATGATGAAAGACGGCTCGGATTTTTCCGTCTTATAGGTAGAAGGACGAATGTCCTCCAATTCAGCAAAGGAGTCCTCCCTATGAAAAAGAAAATCATAAGTTTCGCTATCGTTTTTGCGATACTCGCGGCGATTCCGTTCGTCCCTTTTATATATCTCAACTATGATGACGGCGGTACGCGCCAATACATCGCGTTGACGTACACGATTGTAAAATGGAATCGCGAAGTCGGTGTGGTGGATAAGGAGAGCGGCGAAGGCTGGGTTGAGACATATAAGGGAACCTCGGTGTATTGGTATCCCGATAACCGTAAGTTAATCGGCGAGCTGTGGAAAATGGAGCAACAGAAGAACTGAAAAATCTCGCGTTTCGGATCAATCCTTGAAAATTTCCCGCTTGAACACTCTTTATCCGCCTCGCGTCTTGACAAACGCCGGAGAAAGGGATATAATAAAAGAAGATATCTATAAACGCCACTCGTTTTCCCAATATGACCGATACATAAAATAAGGAGACACGTCACATGAAGGAATCTCTCTTTGCAGGAAAGACCCTGATGATCACGGGAGGTACGGGCTCGTTCGGAAACGCCGTGCTCAACCGCTTCCTCAAAACCGACATCGGTGAGATCCGCATTTTCTCCCGCGACGAGAAAAA
>CAJGEA010000009.1 GCA_904502015.1 uncultured Clostridia bacterium
CACGATGCCTTCCTCAACGGCGGCCTTGGTGGCGTTCAGAGCATCCTCGATGCGGAGCTTCTTTTCCTTCATCTCGGCCTCGGTAGCGGCACCAACCTTGATGACGGCCACACCGCCGGCCAGCTTGGCCAGACGCTCCTGCAGCTTCTCGCGGTCGAAGTCGGAGGTGGTGGACTCAATGGCGTTGCGGATCTGAGCCACGCGCGCCTTGATCTCATCGGGGTTGCCTGCGCCGCCCACGATGATGGTGTTCTCCTTGGAAACCTTGATCTGACGAGCCTGGCCGAGCTGTGCGATCTCTACGTCCTTGAGCTCAAGGCCCAGCTCGGAGGAAATGACCTCGCCGCCCGTGAGGATGGCGATGTCGCGGAGCATCTCCTTGCGGCGGTCGCCAAAGCCGGGAGCCTTGACAGCCACGCAGGTGAAGGTGCCGCGGAGCTTGTTGAGCACGAGGGTGGTGAGCGCCTCGCCCTCCACGTCCTCGGCAATGATAAGGAGCTTCTTGCCGCTCTGCAGGAGCTGCTCGAGCAGGGGCAGGATCTCCTGAATGTTGGAAATCTTCTTGTCGGTGATGAGCAGGAGAGCATCGTCAATGACGGCCTCCATCTTGTCGGCATCGGTCACCATGTAGGGGGACAGATAGCCGCGGTCGAACTGCATACCCTCAACCACCTCGGAATAGGTCTCGGCGGTCTTGGACTCCTCAACGGTGATGACACCGTCCGAGGTAACCTTCTCCATCGCGTCGGCGATGAGCTGACCGATGACTTCGTCACCCGCAGAGATGGTACCGACGCGGGCAATGTCCTCTTTACCGCTGACGGGCTTGGAGTTTGCTACGAGGGACTCCACAGCGGCGTCCACAGCCTTCTTCATACCCTTGCGCAGAACCATGGGGTTGGCGCCGGCGGTCACGTTCTTCATGCCCTCGCGGACGAAAGCCTGTGCCAGCAGGGTAGCGGTGGTAGTACCGTCACCGGCAGCGTCGTTGGTCTTGGTAGCCACCTCTTTGACGAGGGAAGCGCCCATGTTCTCGGCCTCGTCCTCCAGCTCGATCTCCTTGGCGATGGTGACACCGTCGTTGGTGATCAGGGGAGAGCCGTACTTCTTATCCAGCACCACGTTGCGGCCCTTGGGACCCATGGTGATCTTAACCGTGTCAGCCAGCTTATCCACGCCGCGCATCAGGGCGTTGCGGGCTTCAATTCCGTACAGAATATCCTTTGCCATTGTATAAATACCTCCGAATCAGTAGTTTTGTGGGGATCAATCTACGGTAGCGTAGATGTCATCCTCGGGCAGAATGGTGTACTCAGCGCCGTCAATCTTAACGGCGGTGCCCGCGTACTTGCTGGCGATGACCTTGTCACCGACCTTAACGGTCATGGGAACCAGCACGCCGTCCTCGATCTTGCCGGGGCCGACCGAGATGACTTCGGCGATCTGGGGCTTTTCCTGCGCAGCGGCGGTCAGAATGATGCCACCGACCGACTTTTCCTCGGCCTCGAGGAATTTGATGACCACGCGATTGGAAAGGGGATTCAGCTTCATAATATGCCTCCTTACGAAAACCTGCGTTTTCTTCAATAAAATACGTGTTTGGAATGCTTGATGACACCAATACCGCGAATTTTAGCACTCTGCGGCTTCAAGTGCCAACTCCATGACATATTTTACACCAATTTCAAAAAAAATCAAGTCCTTTTCCCTAATATTCACATATTATTAACAAATCGACGCCCTCGAAAATGAGTTGTCACGTAAGTCCCCTCGGTCTGTTCCTCACCCTTTCTGCATAGGATGCGGCAGGGGGTGTTGGGAAATGGACGTTTTACTTACAGCCGTGCCGATTTTCTTGTTTGTAGTCGGACTTTTTTTCTTGCTCCGCCTGCGGGGCTTTTACCTCTTGCATCCGATCCGGTGTATGCGGCTTTTGATGGCCCGTCGCCCATCCGAGGGGGTGTCGCCCGCACGGGCACTGACGGTTGCGCTCGCGGGGACGCTGGGGGTAGGGAATATCGTGGGGGTCGCCTCGGCACTCTACCTCGGAGGCGCGGGGGCGATCTTTTGGATGTTCGTCAGCACTTTTGTCGCTATGGTGCTGAAATATGTCGAGATTACACTTGCCATGCGCCACCGCCGCACCGACGGGCAGGGTGGCACGACGGGGGGCGCGCCCTACTACATCCGTGATGGCCTCACGCAGGCGGGGTGTCCGCGGCTCGGGTGTATTTTGGCCGTTGTTTTTGCCCTTTTGTGTCTTGCCAACGCCATCACTATGGGGAGTGTTCTCCAGGTCAACGCCGTGTCGGGAGCTATGAGCGAGAGCTTTCACGTCCCGCCCCTCGTCACGGGCGGTGCATTAGCCATCCTCTGTGTTTCAGTCATGCGGGGCGGCGCGAGACGCATTTCCGCGCTGACCGAGCGACTCGTGCCCTTTATGACGGTGGGCTTTCTCGTGCTATGCCTCGCGGTTATCATTCTTCGCCGCGAACGCCTGCCCGCTACGATGACCGCCATCTGGCAGGATGCGTGGAGTGCCCGGTGCGTGGGGGGCGGCATCGGGGGATTTGTCATGTCACGAGGCGTGCGCTACGGGGTCATGCGCGGGCTGGTCTCCAACGAGGCGGGATGCGGCACTGCCCCCATGGCTCACGCGGCGGCTGAAACGAATTCGCCCGCCACGCAAGGCATATTCGGCATTTTTGAGGTGTTCGTGGATACCATGCTCCTCTGTACCGTGACCGCCCTTGCCATCCTTGTCAGCGACAGTGGGCCAAATGCCTGTGGGGAGGATGCTGTCCGCACCGCCGAGGCGGCGTTCTCCTCGGTGCTGGGCGCGTGGGCGGGGAGCTTTTTCTCGCTCTCCATTCTGCTTTTCGGCGCGGCGACCGTGATCTGCTGGTCGCATTACGGTATGACCTGCGTGCGTTACTTGTTCTCGCATGGCGGCACCTGCCGTGGCAGGTGGGCGGAGCAGGGCTACACGGCGGTCTTCGCCGTATCCCTCGTCGCGGGAGCGGTCGCTGCCCCAACGCTGGCATGGCAATTAGCGGATGTCGCCATCGCCGTCATGACACTGCTCAACTTGCTGGTGCTGTTGCTCATGCACCGCGAGGTCGAGGAGGAAACCTTACTCTTATTCCCGCGCCACACGCGTCCGAGAAAAGCGGCATATACTGAAAAAAATCCTCACCCGAAGGGAGAGCAATAACATGACACAGCAAGTACAAGACACTCGGTATGAGTCCACGCACGCGCACGAGCGGCGCTATTTCGCCGCCTCCAACTCCTGCCATGGCTTTGTGAGCTACTATCCCGCTTGCTTCGGCTCGGAAAACGGTGTAGAAAAGCTCTATATAATCAAAGGCGGCCCCGGCACGGGCAAAAGCCGCTTCATGCGTGACGTAGCCGAACACGCCGTCGCGCGCGGGGCGGACGTGACCTACTACTACTGCTCCTCGGACGCCGCCTCGCTGGACGGGATCATTCTTACGGCTGGGGATCGCCGCATCGGGTTGGTGGACGGCACGCCGCCCCATGCCTGTGAACCGACCATCCCGGGCGTGCAGGAGGAACTGGTCAATCTCGGCGCGTTTTGGAATACCGATCGGCTGGATGCGCACGCGCGGGATATCCGCCGCCTTTGCCAAGAAAAAAACGCCGCCTACGCCTGTGCCTACCGCTATCTTGCGGCGTGCGGTGAGATGCGGGCGGTGGCGGATGAGCGAATGCGTGCGTGTGTCAAGCAGGATAAAATTGAGGCGCTGGCAGAACGGCTTTTGCGTGACCAGCCAATGGGAGAGCGGGCGGTGGAAATTCCCGCGCTGTGCCATGCGGTGGGCATGACGGGGGAGAGCCGTTTTGACACCTTTGAGCGAGAGGCGAAGCGCGTCGTGGTGCTATCTGATTACTACGGCATAGCCTCGCGGCTGACCGCCGCGCTCTGCGAGCGGTCACGCGTCCGCGGCCTGCGCGTGCTGGTTTCCCACGATCCCATCTGCCCCGAGCAGATCGACGGCTTGTTCTATCCCGATACGGGGCTTTGTATCACGGTGAACGAGGGCGAGCCCGCCGTGGAGCCCGCCCGTGTGATATCTATGCGGTTGTACGTGGATGCCAACGCCCTGCGTACGGCGCGTGCCGACGTACGTGAGGCACTCCGCTTGGCGGATCAGCTTAAGGCGGGCGCACTCAAAAGCCTTTCGCACGCCGCCGACAGCCATTTTGCGCTGGAGAAGATATACAGCGCCGCTATGGATTTTTCGGCCAAGGAGGCGTACACCGAGCTGTTCTGCCGAGCGGTGCTGGGCAACTAACCTGCATTTTTTGCAGTTAGTAGACCACGGTTACACTCTCGCACACCTCGTCCAGCACGCGACGGCGCAGCATGAAGTAGTAATGCTTGCGCACGATATACAGATCTGCCGCCTCTCGCCGCGCCGTGAAGTATGGGCCGCAACCACCCAGCCCTTTCATGGAAAAGGTCGAGGGGGATACCAATATCACCGCAACACCCTCCTCGGCCATAGCTTGCAGATTTCGGAGATAGAGAGAGTCGCGGTCAAGCGAGAGTCGGTCAGGGGCAACGAATACCCGTACCCGCCGTCCCGCCAGTTCCCGCCGCATGATGCGGTTCATGGAACGGGAGGTCAGGCAGGCCACGACCAGACCCACCGCAGTCGCGGCGATCAGGAAGGGGAGCGCGGCCACATACACGGCGGATACTACCGCCGTGGTCAGTACGACGGTCAGTACGGTCGCCACGACACGCACCACCTGCAAGCGGCGCAGATAGGCCACGATGCGAGAGAGGAAGCCGAAAAGGGAAGAATCCATCACGATCCGCGCAAGAAAGCTGATATAGGTGCGGCTATGAAACCGCTTGGCATTCACGGCCGTTTCATGAAGCATGGCGTATTGTGCCTGCTCCTTGGTGCGCGTCCTGCGGCGGCGGAACAGCGGCGCGGGATCGGTAGGCTGTCGTGCGGATTCCAGCTCGCGGCGCAGATCCATAACCTCGCGGCGGAGCTTGGCGGCGGCGCGCTTCTCCTGCCGCAGCTCCCGCTCCAGTCGGGCAATTTCCCGTTCGTTTTTGTTCTTGTTCATCCTTGTAAAGTGAAGGGGATGCGTGACCTTGCGGTCGCGCATCCCCCGTTGTCATAGTATAGTGGATTATTCTTCCTTCTTGGAGGCGGGCCAGGTAACGGTCTTCAACGCGGCGTTGAAGTTGGCGTGCTCCTGCTTGGTGGCGCTGTTCAGGTTGCCTGTGACAGGATTGTAAAGGTACTGGTAGCAGAATACCGTCATACCCACGCACTTCTCCAGCGTAGCGGAGTACTCGAGCGAGCGCTTCATGATATCCTTGTGGCGCGTCCACTCGTCCTTGCCGGCTTCACCTGCGTAGTTATCCACGCCGGTTTCTGCCTTACCGAAGGTCACGCCGATGATCAGCTTGACGTAATCGGTCTTGATGGCGTTCTGCCACATGTTACAGGTCTTGTCAAAAGCGAAGTTCTTATGCTCAAAGCCAAAGTATACCTGAGGCATGATGTAGTCGATGTATCCGGGGTTCGCGCACCAGTTGGCCACGTCAGCGCAGTGAATGTTTACAACCTTATCAAAGTCACCTGCGGGGCTGATGCCGAACAGGGCATCGATGTTCTCCTTCTTCACGCCGGCGTACAGCTCGGACACCAGCTTGTCAAGGCAAGAGCGGCGGAAGTCGGCAACCGTCATCTTCTTACCGGTTTCCTTGTAATACGCCTGATTTGCCTTCTGGAAGGCCTTCAGGTCAAATGCGCCCTGCTCGGGGGTAACGGGGTAGAAGTAGTCGTCCATGTGGACACCCTGCACGTCATACTTCTGCATGATCTCGCGGGCGCCGTTCACGATCAACTCGCGAACCTCATCGTAAGCGGGGTTGAGGTACCAGAGGGTCTGGTTGTTCTTGGTCTCAAGGCGGATGTACGTGCCCTTCTTGGTGGAATCGTTGTACCACTGCTTGATGAGGTACTTCTCGTCAACGGCCTTCAGCTCGTCGTCCGACATACCGCGCATGGGGTTGATCCAGGCGTGAACGTCGAGGTTTCTTTCCTTAGCAAGCTCAATGATGATGGCGAAGGGATCGTAGGTAAAGTTGTTGCTGTAAGAAGCGACAACGTACTTGCTGGGAGGATAGTACTCAGAGGGATACATACTGTCGGCGTTGGGGCGAACCTGAACGACGATGGTGTTGTAGCCGTCCTTGGCGACGTTGTCCAGCAGTCTGCCCATGATTCGGCGGAAGTTAGACTCAGGGTTCTGCTGGCCTGCGCTCTGGAATACGTTTTGCAGATCGAACTGGGAGAGCCAGATACCCTTCCAGTCGCCCATTTCGGCGGGCTTGGAGGGAACGTAGGGAAGAGCCACGTCCTCGGGGACGGTCTCCTTCTCGGTCTCGGTCTCGGTCTCGGTTTCGGTTTCGGTCTCGGTCTCAGTCTCGGTTTCAGTCTCGGTTTCTGCGTCAGTCATAGGTTCAGTCTCCTCGGGGGTGGTGGGATCCTCGGGGGCGTTGGTGGCGGGATCGGTGTCTGCCACGGTGGGGGTGTCGGTGGTGTCGGGCGTCTTGTCGCAGGCAACGAACAGCATAAGCAGGGTTGCGACGAGCAAGATGGGCCAGAGCTTCTTGAGGTGCTTCATGGTAACATCTCCTTTTTTTGTTTTGATGGCTATATCTCGCCAATTCTACATAATTATACCACAAAAATTATTTCTGTGCAATAGATACGGCGTTATTTTTTTGGAAAATTTTCAGACAGTCGGTAGGGAACACAATTTCGCCATTTTTCGCATAAAATGGAATGTGCCCCTGTCGGGCGATCGGTGGCCCCGCAGGGCGCCTTTTCCGAGAGGGACACGCAATCCTTGAAATTGATTGTGTGTTTTACCTATAAAAATTTGAAAGGAGACAGAGAATTATGGCTCAAACCGTACCCTCGCCGCCGAGGGGAGACGCGATCGTCGTCGGCGGCGACAGGCGGCAGCGCACCGTATGTACCTGCCTTGCCGACGCGGGCTGGCATATCACCGCCGTGGGACTTGGTGCGGATCTGCCCACTCATACCGCAATCCGATGGTGTGAGAGCGTGGACAAGGCTTTGGAACGCGCGTCCTCAGCCCACACTTACGCTCCATGCGCGTTGGTTTTGCCGTTGCCCGCCTCCCGAGACGGACGCGCGGTGTGGTGCCCCGCCGATCCCGCCTGCTCGATTACACTTGACCATGTCACCGCGCTGATGGAGCGGTATCCGCGGCTTTGGCTGTTCGGCGGATGCCTGCCGCCTGCCATGAATGACCGCTGTGTGGATTACTATAAGGATGAAAGCGTGCAGATCCGTAACGCCCACCTGACCGCCGAAGCGGCGCTCATGCTGACCATGGAGCAGACCGACCGCGCCCTGCGCGGCCTTGCCGTCGGCGTGATTGGATACGGCCGCATCGGACACATACTGGCCCATATCCTCACGTCGCTGGGGGCTTCGGTCACGGTTTGCGCCCGCCGTCCTGAAAGCCGCGCGTGGGCGGCGTGTGAGGGGTGCAACACTCTGCCCATGACCTCCATCGGGGGCCTTTGCCACGGCTTTGACGTGATCTACAATACCGTTCCGTCCTTCGTGCTGGGGCGCGACGTGCTGGTTTCCATGGATACCGATACGCTGATCCTTGACCTCGCTGAGGGCGCGTCCCCCGAGGTCATCCGCGAGTGCGCCGAGCGCCGCGGTCTGCGGTACGTTCGCGCGCCCTCCCTGCCCGGGCGGTACGCCCCCGTGGCGGCTGGACGAATCATCGCGGATGCTATTTTGAGTTACACGTCCGATAATCAGCCGAAAGGAGGGGAGATATCATGATCGGGTACGCGATATGCGGTTCGTTCTGTACCCACGCCGCCTCGGTAGAGCAGCTCACGCGCCTGACCGAGCGTGGCTACGAGATTCAGCCCATTATGAGTGATATAACCTATACCACCGATACCCGCTTTGGCAACGCGCTGCTCCTGCGCTCCCGGGTGGAGGACATCTGCGGCCGCCCCATAATCCATACCGTCACGGCGGCAGAGCCGCTGGGGCCCAAGGTAGCGCTGGATGCCTTGATTATCGCTCCCTGCACGGGTAATACGCTGGCAAAAATGGCCAACGGCGTGACCGATACCCCCGTGTGCATGGCGGCCAAAGCGCATCTCCGCACCGACCGCCCTCTGCTCATCGCGCTGGCGAGCAACGATGCCATGTCGGCCAACCTCAAAAACATCGCCACCCTCCTTGCCCGCAAGCAGGTGTATTTTACCCCCATGCTTCAGGATGATCCCGTTAAAAAGCCGCACTCCCTCGTAGCGGATTTTGAGCGGATTCCCGAGGCGCTTGAGGCGGCTCTGGCAGGTCAACAGCTCCGTAAGCTCTTTTTGTGAAATGCCAATGGAAGGCCACACGCGGTTCTCTCTCGGGAAGCCGCGTGTGGCCATCCGCGTTTTTTTAAATACCACTTGCAAAATATGTCAGATTATTGTATAATGAGAACAATATGGAAAATATCAGCCCTCGTCTATTGGAAAGGAATCCGTTATGAAACTGAAAAAAGGCTTGTCCGCCCTATGTATTTGTCTGATCCTCGCCATGACGGCGTGCGATACCTCCGTCCCTCCCGCGGATACCGCGACCTCTACCGAAGCACCCACGGATCCCGCTACGACACCTGAGAGTGAGGCACCTACTACCCCCGAATCCGAAACCGAAAGTGAAACCGATGGCGTGCCTGCACCGAATACCCCCGATCTCGTGGACGGCACCGACTACCGTGTCAGCGAGCATCCCGAGGCCGTGGAGGCAACCGACGCGGGATATACCCATAAGGTGCTGAATCTCCATGCCCCCGGCGTGGCTATCCACCTCGGCAAGCTGGATCTGTCCCCCTACACCGCCATGATCGTGGCCTACGGCTCGGACGGCGGCGCGGGGCTTGGCACCATCGGCTCCCGCCTGATGCTGACGTCTACGGGTGCCTATAAAGATGAAAGCAATACCCCTGTGGACGGTGTGAAAATTCTGGCGTCCAGCCACCTCTCCAACCCGCTGGGCTCGTGGGCGGCAGGCAGCCGCGTCGTCAAATTTGATTTGTCAAAACTGGACTATACGGGCGACGTGTACCTGACGATGGATATGCGCGACGAGCACGGTGTGTCCGTATCGGCCATCACATTCATCACCGAGGACGCCGCCAAGGAGCCTGATCCCAATGCCGAGCTGTCCGAGGACTTCATCGTGGTCAACGGACTCGTACATACCGACGAGTGCGGCGCGAAAGACGGTACCCTGACCGTCAGCGGTTGGGTAGGTTTCAATAAAGAGGTCGCTGGTTTTGGCTATATTTTGGGCAGAACCGATGCCACCCGCGTGGGCGATTGCGTCTACGAGGGCGCAACGGTGCAGGATGCCGAGCGCGCGGTGATCCACGCTACCAAGGGCGGGGCGCTCGCCAAGCGCTTCCGCTATACCATTGACGTGTCGGGCTTTGAGAAGGGCGTGTATAATTTCTCCTTCGTCGTCCACTTTACCGACGGAACCGTGGGCGTGTTCCACGAGTACGATTGGGGCAACGGCGCTATGTCGCTGAATTATTCGGCGTCCGCCTCCTATAAGTCGGGCAAGTACTATCAGCAGCTCCTGTCCGTCGCCCCCACGGGTAACCCCCGCGAGGACATCGTGAATATTGCCAAATCCCAGATCGGCTACTACGAGGGCAACAATTCTTCCCAGCTCTCGGGCATGACGGGCGGTAAGAGCAATTACACCGAGTACGGCTACTGGTACGGTATGCAGGATCAGTGGTGCGCCATGTTCGTGTCGTGGTGCGCCAACGCCGCGGGGGTGGACGGCAAGACCGTCCTGCGCCACTCTTATACCGAAAACGGCTTGTCCCAGTTCAAGAAGCAGGGCAGAGCCTACTCCCGTGCCGACATTCTGGCAGGGAAGTACACCCCGCAGGCGGGCGATATCATCTATTTCCTTTCCTCGTCGGGCGCGGCGAGCGGACGCAATACCAACCACGTCGGTATCGTCACGGGCTACTCAAACGGCACCATCTACACCATTGAGGGCAACACCAGCTCCTCCGCGGCGCTGGAGACCAACGGCGGCCTCGTCGCCGCCAAGTCATACTCTATGAGCAATTCCTACATTGTCTACGTTTGCAGTCCCGATTATTGATACATAAATAAAACAGATGCCATGCCCAATTTCCGTGTATGGCATCTGTTTTGCGATGAAGACATGTTGCATCCCATCACGAGAAGTATCGATTTCAGCCCCGCCTCGCGCGGTGGCTTTCCTTGCCAATAATACATATACCCCCGCCAACGGACATTTTCGTTGACGGGGGTGTTGTTCTATATCTTACCGCAGCTTATACTTGAGCCTCAAATTATCCGCAATCATGGCAATAAACTCCGAGTTCGTGGGCTTTCCTCTGTTGTTCTGAATCGTATATCCAAAATACGAATTCAGCGTATCCACGTCACCCCTATCCCACGCGACCTCAATCGCATGACGGATAGCCCTCTCGACACGGCTTGTCGTTGTGGAATATTTCTTCGCCACGCTGGGATACAATACTTTAGTCACCGAGTTGATGATGTCGCTGTCCTTGACCGTCAGCAGAATGGCGGTGCGGAGGTACTGGTAGCCCTTGATGTGAGCGGGAACGCCGATCTGGTGAATGATCTGGGTCACCTGGGTTTCAATATCGTCGGGGTTGTTCGCCGCCGCAGGGGAGGGAAAGCCCGATACGCCGCTCACTCCCGCCCCCTCGCGGCTTCGGGTGGTGAGAAGATCGTCAATGTGCTGGAGGAGGCTGTCCTGTCGGATGGGCTTGATCAGGCAGAGCTGTGCGCCCGCGCCCGACGCCTGAATGAACATATTCTGATTGGCAACGGGGGACGTTATGATGAATACGGGGGCGCGGTCGCCGCGATAGTCCAGCGCCTGCGCCGAGCGGATCACCCCGATGCCGTCCAGCTTGGAGAGCCAGATGTCCACGAGGGCAACGTCGGGATGGGTGCGGTCTATCTTGGCCAGCGCATCGTCGCCGTTGACGGCTTCATCCACGTAGCGGTAGCCTGCGCGGATCAGCGCCTCCCGCAGCTGGGAGCGCAGGGTGGGGTTCTCGTCGGCAATGAGAATACGGGTGGTGGTCATGTCGTGCTGTTCCATAGAGTTTATTCTCCTTTTTCATGCATGGTAATTATTTCCAACACTCATATATTACCATAAAATGGAAAATTTTGCAAGATACTTTGGCGGAAAATAATTGCCAAAAATTAGGAGAGAAAACTGGTATAGATTACCAAAAATTACCACACCCGCCCGAAAAACACCCTACTATGCATTTTGGAGCGAAAAAAACACACGAAATGTGAAAAAAACTTCGCTTTCCTGTTGAAAAAAAAGCACGAATGTGGTATATTAATATGATGGAAACATCACCAAATGAAATATAAAGCAAAGGATATAAAGCCCATGTTAGAATTGCAACACGTTTCCTATCGCGTGACCGACGAAACCAAGTCGGGGCACGGCAGAGAGATCGACATACTCAAGGACGTCAACCTGACCATTGACAAGCGCTTCGTGGCTATAACCGGTCCGAATGGCAGCGGCAAATCCACCCTCGCCAAGGTCATCGCGGGCATCATTCAGCCCACCGAGGGTCGCATCCTGCTGGACGGTGTGGATATTACGGATATGTCTGTCACCGAGCGCGCCCGCGCGGGCATCAGCTTTGCCTTCCAGCAGCCCGTCCGTTTCAAGGGCATCACGGTGAAGGATCTCATCTCCCTCGCCGCAGGGAAGAAGCTCTCTGTGTCGGACGCTTGCGCTTACCTCTCCGAGGTGGGACTCTGCGCCAAGGAGTATATCAACCGCGAGGTCAACGCGTCCCTCTCGGGCGGTGAGCTCAAGCGCATTGAGATTGCCATGATCAACGCGCGCGGCACCAAGTTCTCGGTGTTTGACGAGCCCGAGGCGGGCATCGACCTCTGGAGCTTCCAGAATCTCATCGAGGTGTTCAAGAAGATGTACGAGCGCAACCGCGGCTCCATCCTCATCATCTCCCATCAGGAGCGCATTCTGGATATCGCCGATGAGATCGTCGTCATCGCGGACGGCGGCGTTCGCGCTGTGGGCACTAAGGACGAGATCTTGCCCGAGCTACTCCACGCATCGGCAGGATGCCGCTATACCGCTACCCCTACGGATAAGAAGGAGGGCTGATACTATGGCAGACGTTAAGAAATTAGACCCTATCCAGCGTGAAATGCTGGCGCAGATCGCCGATCTGCACGAGGTGCCCGAGGGCGCGTATTCCCTCCGCATCAACGGCAAGCTCCACGGCAAGAATTCCTCCGAGCATATTCAGATCGTCCAGAAGCAGGACGTTTCGGGCATCGACATCTATATCCAGCCCGGCACCAAGAACGAAAGCCTGCACATCCCCGTCATCATCGCCCAGTCGGGTCTCAAGGAACTGGTGTATAACGATTTCCACATCGGCGCGGACTGTGACGTGACCATTGTTGCGGGCTGTGGCATCCATAACGGCGGCGACGACGGCAGCGAGCACAGCGGCATCCACCGCTTCTTCGTGGGCAAGGGCGCGCGCGTCAAGTACGTGGAAAAGCACTACGGCGCGGGCGAGGGCACGGGCGAGCGCGTCATGAACCCCACCACCGTTGTCGAAATGGCCGAGGATAGCTACATGGAGATGGAGACCGCCCAGATCAAGGGCGTGGATTCCACCAACCGCAAGACTGAGGCAAAGCTTGCCGACCGCGCGACTCTGATCGTCCATGAGAAGATCATGACTCACGGCACCCAGTTCGCCGAAACCCACTTTGTGGTGGATCTGGACGGCGAGGATTGCGGCGCGCACGTTGTGTCTCGCTCGGTTGCCAAGGATCACTCCCACCAGCGCTTTTACTCCAAGATCAACGGCAACAACCGCTCCTCGGGTCACACCGAGTGCGATGCCATTATTATGGACAAGGCGAACGTCGTCGCCGTTCCCGAGATTTTCGCCAACCATACCGAGGCATCCCTTATTCATGAGGCGGCGATCGGTAAGATCGCGGGCGAACAGCTCATAAAGCTCATGACCCTCGGGCTCTCCGAAAAGGAGGCCGAGGAGCAGATCATCAACGGCTTCCTCAAATAATCAAGAATCCCGCTCGGCATGCCGAGCGGGATTCCTTTAGTTATGCGGCTTGATCAGCCCGATGAGCTTGGAGAGCTCCATGAGCACCGTGGGAACGAGGACGAGTCCCAGTCCGATGAGGTAGTACTCGTAGGTCAGCGTCATGATGCCAAACGCAATGCCCACGGGAGTGAAGAGCACGATGGCGACCAGCGCGATGGATGCCAGCGCCGCCCAGTTGAGAGTGTGGTTGGAAAAGACACCGATCTTGAAGATGGAGCGGTCCGAGCGCATATTGTATGCCTGCAGAACCTGCGAGAGAGCCAGTATCATGAACGCCATGGTCTGACCGCCGGCGGCTTCGCCGGTCGCGTTCTTGCCCAGCGCGTAGCCGATCAAGCACAGAATGGCGAACATAAAGCCCTGAAGTACAATCCGTACACCTAAGCCGTGAGCGAAAATACCCTCGTTTTTAGGCTTGGGCTTGCGATCCATGATATCGGATTCCACCGCCTCCATGCCGAGAGCAATAGCGGGCAGGGAATCGGTCACGAGGTTGATAAGCAGAAGCTGCATGGAGAGCAGGGGGGATTCATGCCAGAGCAGCATGGCGACGAATACCGTGATGACCTCGCCGATATTGGTGCCGAGCAGGAAGCCCACCACCTTCTTGATGTTGGCGTAGATACCTCGTCCCTCACGTACGGCATCGACGATGGTGGCAAAGTTGTCGTCAGTCAAGGTCATGTCGGCGGCACCCTTGGCAACGTCGGTGCCCGTGATGCCCATAGCACAGCCAATGTCGGCGGCCTTGAGGGCGGGGGCGTCGTTGACGCCGTCACCCGTCATGGATACGACCTGCCCTTTGCGTTGCCATGCCTTGACGATGCGGATCTTGTTCTCGGGGGATACGCGGGCGTAGACTGAGATCTGCTCCACGCATCCGTCCAATTCAGCGTCTGTCATGGCATCCAGCTCAGCGCCTGTGATGGCGCGGTCGCCGTCCTCGAGAATGCCCAGCTCACGCGCGATGGCCGAGGCGGTCACCACGTGGTCACCCGTGATCATCACGGGCTTGATGCCTGCGCGGCGGCAGGTTGCCACGGCTACCTTGGCCTCGGGACGGGGCGGGTCGATCATGCCGACAAGACCCATGAAGGTCAGCCCGTTTTCCAGTTCTTCCGAGGTGGGCACAGCGGGAACGGTGTCAATTTCCTTATAGGCAATGGCCAGCACGCGCAGAGCGCCCTCGCTCATTTCCTCGGTGATTCGCTTGGCGGTGGCGGTGTCGCCCGCCGCGCAGCGCGCGGCCAGCATATCGAACGCGCCCTTGACGATGACGATATTCTTGCCGTCAATGCGATTGACGGTGGTCATGAGCTTGCGATCCGAATCAAAGGGGATCTCGGCAAGACGGGGGTACTGCTCGTTGAGCGCGTCCTTGGGCATGCCGCTTTTGTGAGCGGCCAGTACGATGGCGGTCTCGGTGGGGTCACCGATGTGCTGCTCCTTGCCGTCCTCGGTGAAGGTTACCGAGCCGTCACAGCACAGCGTACCGTAGCGGAGCAGACGGCGGACGTTCTCAGAGTTATTCTCGGATATATCCTCGACCGTCCCCATGCCGTCCACGTATGCCTTTACCAGCGTCATGCGGTTTTGGGTCAGCGTGCCCGTCTTATCCGAGCAGATGATGGAGGCACTGCCCAGCGTTTCCACAGCAGGCAAGCGGCGGATGAGGGCGTTTTTCTTGACCATGCGCTGAACGCCGATGGAGAGCACGATGGTCACGATGGCGGGCAGACCCTCGGGAATGGCGGAAACGGCGAGTGAAACGGCGGTCATGAACAAATTCATTATGACCTTCTTCATGTCAGATTCACTGTTGGAAATATTGGTGGCTATACCAACAACGAAGATAATAAAGCAAGCGGCAAGGGCAACAATGCCGAGGTATTTTCCAAGCTGAGCCAGCTTCTTTTGCAGGGGAGTCTGGCTGTCCCCCTCACCGTCCAGCAGGTCGGCGATCTTGCCCATCTCGGTGTTCATGCCGATGCCCGTAATCACGGCGAGCGCCGTGCCGTAGGTGATGCTGCAGCCCGAGAATACCATGTTTGTACGGTCACCGATGGGGGCGTCCGAGGCAACTGATGCCGCGGCATCCTTCTCGGAGGGGACGGATTCACCCGTCAGTGCCGATTCCTCGCTCTTGAGCCCTGCGCTGTGAATGAGCCGCGCGTCGGCAGGGACGAAATCGCCTGCCTCCAGCTTGATGATGTCACCGGGCACCAGCAGGGAAGCGTCGATCACCTGCTCTTTGCCGTCTCGGATGACCCGCGCGTGGGGTGCGGACATATTTTGCAGAGCATCCAGCGCCTTTTCCGCCTTGCTCTCCTGCATCACGCCCATGACGGCGTTGAGCACCACGATGAGCAGGATCAGAGCAGGCTCAAAGAACTCCTTGGGATTGCCCTCCACGCACGCAACCACAAAGGAGACGATGGCGGCGGCGATGAGAATGAGGATCATCACGTCCTTGAACTGATCAAAAAAGCGTTGCAGGTTGGTTTTCTTCTTCTTTTCCTTGAGACGGTTCGGGCCGTATTCCTTGGATCGCTGCTCCACCTGCTCGGCGGTGAGTCCCCGATCACGGTCGGTGGAAAGGGCGGAAAGCACGTCCTCCGTGGGTTGGGAATGGTATAACAAAATGCGATTCCTCCTTGTTTTGCTTGCGTTCTGTTGATTGCATAACGCTGTTATTTTATCATGTCCGACCGCGGATGTCAACTGAAAAATTACAGATATTTCATCGTTTTCAAACGGTTCAAAATTTGTTTCGGATAAGTACACAACTCTTTATGATGACTTTAAAAACGGGCAACGGTCGATGCGCCGAGGCGCATCGACCGTTGGATAATGGTAAGCCACGGTTACCCCTTGGCTTCTCCCTTGCGGGATTCGGTGACGGTTGCGGCGGCGGCAGGGACCTTTGCAGGTTCGCCGTCCCTTGCGGGCCTTGGTTCGTTGATGGGGTTATGCAGCACGCGCACGTCCCGTGCGGGGGGGTGCGGCGTGTCGGGCTCCGCATCGTGGCCGCCGTGCAGCGTTTCTCTCACACCCTGCTGAAGTCCGAAGCTCACGGCGATGGCGTTGTTGACCTCCTCCATGACGTCGTCGTCCAGATGCCCCATCTTCTCGCGCAGGCGGCGTTTGTCCAATGTACGGATCTGCTCCAGCAGGATGACCGAATCCCGCGCCAGCCCCACGCGATCGGCGTATATATCAATGTGGGTGGGGAGCTTGGCTTTGCCCATCCGCGAGGTGATGGCGGCGGCGATCACGGTGGGGCTGTAACGGTTGCCCACGTCATTCTGAATGATGAGCACGGGGCGCAGCCCCCCCTGCTCCGAGCCGACTACGGGGCTGAGGTCGGCGTAGAATATATCCCCCCGACGCACGGTGGTCGCGGTCGATGCGGGTGAGTGTGTGGTGGATGGCATGATGGTTCCTCCGTTATATATCAATCGTAGGTGAATTGGTGTACGGATAGTGTTGCCGCACAGAGCGGGTGTCTAAACAGAAACAGGAAAAAATTATTTGCGTGGAATTGATTTCCGCCACAGTTCCTCTGCTGACAGTATATGCGGATGCCGCCCACTTGTCGAATGGGCAAGTTTCATGCCGCCATTTGTTACCATTGGATGATGTAACGATTCTGGCATACGTCAAATTGGGGTTTATTTGGGAGAACGCCTATGCAGGGGCGTTGCCCCTGCACTCCACCAAGAAACTTCTTGAAAGAAGTTTCTTGGAACTTCAAGAACTTTCAAAAACATATATTTTGCAATGGTTTTTGAAATATATTTTTAGAGGTTCTTGAGGGGGTCTGGGGGAACTTCTTTCAAGAAGTTCCCCCAGCGTACTCCCTACAAATCCAAATTGAAGAGCCATTCCGTCGGGTGAGATGTTTTGCACGTGACAACCTCCCCCGAACCAAAGCCGTGCCGCAGGCACAAATCCAAATTTGAATACCGATTGAACAATTACTTGACAATCTCGCGGTGAAGTGGTATAATAAAAAAGCCCCCCGAGGGGGAACAACATTGACCGAAAGGACGTTTGAAGGATAGATTCTTCAAACACTGCTTTGCGGCCTTCGCCACCGAAACGGTGGCGATTTGGCTTTGCCAAACCGGCCCCAATTCCGTCAGAAAGGAAGCTTTCGCAAGGCGAAAGCAAAGGTTCAAACTATGAGCAAAATCAAGGTAGCCGTCATTGGTTGCGGCTGTATCGCAAACGGAGCGCACATTCCCGCGTATATGAACAATTCCGACGTGGAAATCAAGTATTTCTGCGATATCATTCCCGAGCGCGCCGAGGAGGCCGTCGCGAAGAACGGTTGCGGCATCGCCGTCACCGATTATCACGAGGTGCTGGCGGATCCCGAGGTGGATGCTGTATCGGTTTGTACCCCTAACCGCGCCCATCCCGTTATCACGATGGACGCCCTGCGCGCGGGTAAGCACGTGCTGTGCGAGAAGCCCGCGGCCCGTACCTACGCCGAGGCGCTGGAGATGCAGAAGGTTCAGCACGAAACGGGTAAGGTTCTGAATATCGGCGTGGTCAACCGCTTCAATACCGCAGTCAACGAGATCCGCAAGCGCATTGCGGCGGGTGAGTTGGGCAATGTCTACCATATCTACGTGTCCTTCCGCGCCCACCGCTCCATCCCCGGTCTCGGCGGCGCGTTTACCACCAAGGAGATCGCAGGCGGCGGCGCTCTCATCGACTGGGGCGTTCATTACCTCGATATTGTTATGTACTGCACGGGTGACCCCAAGCCCGTTACCGTGTCGGGTCAGGCGTTCAGCGTGCTGGGTGTGGACATGAAGAACTACGTCTATAACGGTATGTGGTCTGAGAACACCAAGGACCTCAACGGTACCTATGACGTGGACGATAGCGTTACGGGATTTGTCCGCACCGAAGGCCCCACCATCACCCTTAACGGCGCGTGGGCGCAGAATATCGGTATTCCCGAGGCGTATATCGACTTCCTCGGTGACAAGGCAGGCATCCGTCTGAACTACGGCGGTAACTTTACCATTTGGGGAACCAAGGACGGCCAGCTCTGGCAGGATACGCCCGAATATGAGAGCGTACATATGTTCCAGGAGGAGATCGACAGCTTCGTTCGTTGCGTCCAAACGGGTGATCGCAACGCCGCGCACATCGACCAGGCCATCATCACGGCCCGCATGATGCAGGCGATCTACGACTCGTCCGAGCAAAAGCGCGAGATCACGCTGGAGTGGTAGTCGAATGAAATAAAATACGGGCATCGCGCCATGTGGCGCGATGCCCGTATTTATCTATAAGATTGAGAAATCGCATTAGTTGGTGGTCGCCTTTTCTACCAGACGGCCCGCCGAGAAACGCTCGCGGAGCTTGGGCTTTTCGATCTTGCCCGTGGGGTTGCGGGGTACGTTGTCGAAGATGATCCTGCGGGGACGCTTGTAGCGGGGAAGCTCCTGACAGAACTCCATGATCTCCTCCTCGGTGCAGGTCATGTCGGGCTTGATCTCAATGATCGCCGCCGCGATCTCGCCGAGACGCTCGTGAGGAAGACCGATCACGGCCACGTCCTTGATCTTATCGTGCGCGCGGAGGAAGTCCTCGATCTGCACGGGGTAGAGGTTTTCACCGCCCGTGATGATAACGTCCTTCTTGCGGTCAACGAGGTAGATGAATCCATCCTCATCGCGGCGTGCCATGTCGCCCGTGAGCAACCAACCATCGTCGGTCAGGATCTCGGCGGTCGCCTCGGGGTTTTTGTAGTAACACTTCATAACGCCGTCGCCGCGCACCGCCAGCTCACCGACCTCACCGTTGGCAACGGGCAGACGATGCTCGTCCACGATCTTGGTCTCCCAGCCCATGCCGGGTACGCCGATTGCGCCTACCTTGTGGATGTTCTCCACGCCGAGGTGAACACAGCCGGGGCCGATGGACTCGGACAGACCGTAGTTGGTGTCGTATGCCTGGCCGGGGAACTGCTCCTGCCAACGCTTGACGAGGGAAGGGGGGACGGGCTGTGCGCCGATGTGCATCAGTCGCCACTGGGAGAGACGGTACTCGTCGGGGTTGATGGCGCCGCTGTCAATGGCGTCCAGAATGTCCTGTGCCCACGGCACGAGCAGCCATACGATGGTGGCGCGCTCCTCGGAGACGGCCTGCAGGATCCATTCGGGGCTCACGCCGCGCAGCAGAACGGCCTTGGAGCAAGCCACGAGCGAGCCGAACCAGTGCATCTTAGCGCCCGTGTGGTAGAGGGGAGGGATGCAGAGGAACACGTCGTCGCGTCCTTGCCCGTGGTGCGCCTGCTCGGTCTTGGCGGAAGCGACCAGCGCCTTGTGGCTGTGCAGAATGGCCTTGGGGAAGCCCGTGGTACCTGAGGAGAAATAGATAGCACCGTCATCCTCGTCCGAGATTTCCACGGCGGGAGCCATAGTGGAGCAGTAGTAGACCATGCGGTTGTAGAGAGACGCGTAGGCGGGGCAATCTGCCTCTTCACCCACGAAGAAGAAATCGGTAATGGCGGTCAGCTCGGGCAGAACCGCGTCAATGCGCTCGGTGAACTCGGGGCCGAATACCAGCATGGAGGCGTCGGCGAGATCCAAACAGTATTTGATTTCGTCGGATGCGTAGCGGTAGTTCATGGGCACTACGATGGCACCTGCCTTGAGCACGCCGAAGTACACAGGCAGCCACTCGAGGCAGTTCATCAGCAGAATGGCGACCTTGTCACCCTTCTTGATACCGCGGGAGAGCAGTAGGTTGGCAAATCGGTTGGCGCGCACGTCAAACTCCCGCCACGTCAGCTCGCGGCGGTAGCGCTGATCGGAGGAGCTCTCGATCAGGTTATATTCCCGCCAAGTCACGTTTCGTGCAGGCTGGTTGGCGGGATTGATCTCCACCAGGCTCACCTCGTCGGGGTGGAGTCGGGCGTTTCGTTCCAAAAATTCGGTAATAGGCATGGGAAAACCTCTCATAGACAATAAAATACAATGAATAGACAAATTATAGCACACCTTGGCGAATTTGTCAAGTGAGTTCGCGCCGAGAATCAAAATTTCGTGCAAAAAGTATGCGAAAAAACTAAAATATTTTTTGGAAAACACTTGCAATTTCCATTTAACTATGGTATAATATTTCGCGTGTGTGCGAGAGGGTGCGTCTGTGCCGCCTCGTCCCACGTTATTACACGGGTGGTCCGCTGCGTCGCTCTGCATGAACACCCCGGATATAGGAGGGTCAAGATGAACAACATTATCGAGGCTTTTACAAAAGAGCAGATGAAGGAAAGCGTTCCCGCTTTCAAGATTGGTGACACCGTTCGTGTCGAGAACCTCATCAAAGAGGGTAACAGAGAGAGAATCCAGATTTTCGAGGGTACCGTCATCGCCAAGCACGGCGGCGGCATCTCCGAAACCTTCACGGTTCGCCGCATTACCTACGGTTGCGGCGTGGAGAAGACCTTCCCCCTTCACAGCCCCCACGTTCAGGGCGTGAAGGTAATTCGTGTCGGTAAGGTTCGCCGCGCGAAGCTGTACTACCTGCGCGACCGCGTTGGTAAGGCTTCCAAGGTTAAAGAGCAGATCGACTGATTCTTTCCACCAACATAGAGGCGCGTCCCCAATCGGGGGCGCGTCTCTATTTTTGTCGAAACCGCAGAAGGAGAGCCGCCCGTGCGGGCGGCTCTCCTTCTGCGTTATGGGCGATCAATCGATTTTATTCTTCGATTGATACTGCTTGATCAGTCGATCCAGCGACTTGTTGATGGTCTTGGCGGGGGAGGCGAACACGGCAGAGTATTCGCGCTTGCTCTCGACAGCCGTGCTGAAGGACTGCAGAATGGTACTGCCAAGAGTCAAGTTGTACGCCAGAATGAAGGAGTTGTCGAAGTTGTCGTGAATGATGTCGATCATGGCGGCGGCCTTCTCGTCGTCTACGTAGCGAACCTGAAGGCCCTCGTCGTAGTACTTGGGCATAACGATGCGGGCTGTTTCACGGTTAAGCACCTCAATGACGGTAGAGATGAATTTCATGTTTTCATCTTTAGAGGTGGCAAGGATAGCACCCATTTCGGTTGTATCGTGGGTAGCCGTGGTGTACTTTTTATCCGACTCAAACAGCATGGGGTAGGGCAAAACAGCGGCGTCACCCTCCATCTTTCGAAGGACCTCGTTTTCCAGAGAACCGAGACGCTGATAGCCAAGGATCAGGCACTCGCCCTGCGTAAAGGCGGTCAGAAGATCCTCGTCGGCTACCTGCCCGATACCGGCGCTTTGATTGTTGAAGATGGCGGACATGGCGGCGGCGAGCTGGTTGGCTCTGTCACCTTGATGGACGGTGATGCTGGGAATACCTTCCTCGTCTCGGGTAATGAACTGCGTCATACCGGTGACCGAGAAGGGAATGGAAGGGCCCCAATACTCGAAGGCCATAAAGCCATAGAGATCGCCTGCGTCCTTGGTATTGTTGTAATTGCTGTCCACGTACTTGTCCGTGATGATCTCATTCATCTTCTCATACGTCCACTTGTAGTCGGTGACTATGTCGTAGAGCTCGTCGGCGGGGCGGTTATAGAAATTCATGTATATCTCTTTGTTCAAAAGAAGCAGATGTGCCGAACGGATGATGTCAGCGAAGAAGTCGCCCGCAAGGAAGTACTGATAGCCGTCCATGAGGCGAAGATCCTCCATAAAATCGTCGTACCAGTAGTTGCGCTCGAAGTCGAAAACGCAGTCTTCATCAATGATGTTACGGAAATTACCCTCGATCATCAGCTCGCTGTAGCCAAAGATATCGTTGATGACCAGGTCATACATATCGTCGCCCGACTGAGTGAGCTTGCGGATATCTGCGGCAACACTGACGTAGGGCAGGTCAACGGGGGTAAACTCAAGCTTTACCTTCAAAAGCTCTTCTACGGTGGTGTTTCGCTCATAGACCGCGTCGCTGACGATGCCACCGCCGGTTTTGCCGATTCCTTCGATCAGGAAGTTGGAGTTACCCATACCCGAGCTGGCCACGTTAGTGCTGGTGTAGATACGGAATGGACGGTTCTTGTAGTCGACACCGATGAAGCGGTCGTCGTCCGAGCCGTTCTCAATCTTGATCGTGGAGTCGCCCTCCTTGTCCGAGGTGTCGGCGCAACCCGTAAAGGCGGCAGCGGATGAGAGGAGCAAAAGGGCAGCCAATGCCGCCGAGAGATGTTTCTTAATGCGTGTCATGGGAAACTTCCTTTCACAAGTGATAAACTGTATGTCTCTTGTACACTATATAAACACACCCCTATATTATCGCGTAAAAATGTTACCTTGTTGTTAACAAATTGGAAGAATCTTGTAAAGAGGCTTTTATATTTACGAAAGGCTATTGACATTTCATATTTTGTGTGGTAAAATAACAAATAATATATAACAAACGATATATTTGGAGGTAGCCCATGCCACCTAAAGTAAAAATCACAAAAGAAGAGATCGTCAAAGCCGCGCTGGAGCTTTTGCGAAGGGACGGAGACGCAGCCGTCAATGCGAGGAATATCGCGGCGTCGCTGGGATGCTCTACGCAACCTATTTTCTCGAATTTTGCCACTATGGAGTCGTTGCAGCAGGCGGCGCTGGAAGCGGCCTATGATTTCTATCTTCACTTTCTGCAAAACGAGGCCGAAAAGGGAACGTATCCCGTCTATAAGGCGTACGGCATGGCCTATATCCGCTTTGCCAAGGAAGAGCGGGAGCTTTTCAAACGCCTCTTCATGTGCGACCGCAGAGGCGCTGATCTGTCACCGACAGCGGATTTTGTAGCCTCGGTGGAGTATATCGTGAAGAATAACGACGTAACGCAGGAGACGGCGGAGCGCATGCATTTGGAGATGTGGGCATTCGTACACGGCGTTGCCACTATGCAGGCCACCTCATTCCTTGAGCTGGACGAGGAGCTGATCAGCCGTATGCAGACCGACGTATACCAAGGCCTGCGGGCGAGACACACGGCAAAGGAGGAGCAGTCATGAACGCCATTCGGATTGAAAATTTATCTAAACGCTATGGGGACGTTGTCGCCGTGGATGGGCTGTCCCTGTGCGTGGAGGAAGGGGAGCTGCTGGCCCTCCTGGGTGTCAACGGCGCGGGTAAGACCACCACCGTCAAAATGCTCTCCTGCCTCACCGCCCCTACCGAGGGGGATGCCCTCCTGCTTGGACACAGTATTTGCAAGGATTCAACCGCCGTCAAAGCCCTGATCGCCGTGTCGCCTCAGGAAACCGCCGTAGCCCCCGCCCTCTCGGTGCGGGAAAATCTGGAGCTGATGTGCGGCGCCCACGGCTTTGCCAAGGAGCGGAGAGAGGAGAAAATCAAGGAGCTGACCGATCTTCTCGGCCTG
>CAJGEA010000010.1 GCA_904502015.1 uncultured Clostridia bacterium
GGCGCGGAAGGTGGGACCGAAGGTGTAGATTCGACCCAGACCCATAGCCGCCATCTCACCTTCGAGCTGGGCGGATACGGTCAAACCTGCCTTCTGACCGAAGAAATCCTCGGCGTAGTAGGCGGCCTCGTCCTCGGCGGTAGCGTTCCAGGGAAGAGTGGTCACGCGGAACATCTCGCCCGCGCCCTCACAGTCACTGCCCGTGATGATGGGGGCGTGGATATAACGGTAGCCGTGGCTGTGGAAGTACTTGTGGATGGACTGCGCCAGCTGATCGCGCACGGCGAACACCGCCTCAAAGTAGCGGGTACGGACGCGCAGATGGGGGATGGTGCGCAGGAATTCCTGCGTGTGACGCTTCTTCTGCAAAGGGTAGTCACCGGGGCACTTGCCGAGGATGGTGATGGACTCCAGCGCCATCTCGTAGCCGTTGCGCTCGGACACGATGAAGCGGCCCACGGCGCAGATCGACGTGCCCACCATCATGGCGTCGCGGAAGGACTCCTCGGAGATCTGCTCCTTGTCCACCACGATCTGAATATTGCGGAAGCAGGTGCCGTCGTTGATCTCAAGGAAGGATACGTTCTTGGAGTCACGGGCGGTGCGCACCCAACCGCAGACGGTCACAGAGGTGTCCACGTACTGCTCAGGGGTAGCGAACAGAGCTTTGATATCGGTGTGTTTCATGGGTCTATTCCTTTCACGGCGCGCGGATCATGGTTCATCGTGCGTCGGTTTTTCTCATGATTTTATTATTATACCACATTTTCCCGTGCTTGACAAGGGGGATGCGGTATTTTTTTGAATACAGCATCGTTTATTTTCCGCTTTCGGCCTCTCCCCTCGGGAGAGATGGCAGCCGCAGGCTGACGGAGAGGGCGCCCTCTCACCTGCTGACGCAGGAGCTCTCCCAGAGGGAGAGCCTTGGAAACGGCAGATGCTCTCAGAAATCAAGCACGCTCGGCAATGATCGCCTGCAATTCGGAAAGATCGCGGCATTTCCGCCACAGCAGGGCCTCCACCTCGGGGGTGGGCGGGATCATATCGGGGATCATGACGGGGCGCATAGCGGCGGCGTGGATGGCGCGCACGCCGTTGAGGGAATCCTCCACGCCCACGCACAGCGCGGGATCAACGCCCATACGGGAGGCCGACAGCAGGAAAATATCGGGAGCGGGCTTGCCGTTTTTGATCATGTCTCCCGTGACGATGGCCTCCTTGTCGAAATAGTCCACCATGTTCGTACGGCGCAGATGCTCCATAGATGCCTCATAACCCGTGGAGGTGGCAAGACCGACGTGGTAGCCGTTCGATCTCAAGTATTCGAGCAGCTCGTATGCCCCCGCCTTGACGGGGATGCCGCCCTCAATGATGGCATTGAAATAGTACTGGCGGCGGGGGATATACGCGTCAAACGGAATGTCGGGATACTTGGCATTCCAATAGGTCGCGATATCGGGCAGGGTGCGTCCCGTGCAATCGATGATGGTGGTATCCATATCGGGCACACCGAACTCGTCGGCAGCCAGCCGCCACGCGCGGGCGAACACCTGCTCGGTATCGTGGAGGGTGCCGTCCTTATCGAAAATGACCGCCCGAATGGGCGCATGCTTATCCGTCATGTTCAGTATCCTTTCGGGGAATCAGTTGGTATTTCACGTTCATGGTCTTATCCGCGTCCTCGTCCCATACGAGGGTGACGTCGCACTCGCCGTCCAGCGGATAGTGCGACCAGGACACGCCGCTCCACACCATGTGGCGGAGCGCCGATCGGATGGCACGGCCGCCCGACAGAAGGGCGAATTCCGGCGGGCACCCATCGGGGTAACGCATGGGAAGCCCCGTATCGGTGGTGAAGGTCAACTGGATGGCGTCCATGCCCTCGGTGCAAAGCGTCAGACGGTCGCCACCATGCATCACGATCTTGTCAAAGCCGTGCGCCGCGGGCTCGGCCGTCCACTCCACCAGCACGTAGCCGTCGGGGGGGAGCGTCAGGGGCAGAGCGGTAACCGCGGGATGCACCGCCTCGGTGCGCTCGCCGTTGACCACCGTGAGCGTGGCGCGCACGCCACATCTCCACGCAGGCAGAGTCAGGCTGTACGCTACCGTCTGCGAAGTGGGGTTGACCACCAGCGCCATACCCTCGGCGGCGTTGCCTGCGGCGTAGCCGTAGGGCTGGCCGTCACGGGCATCCTCGGGGAGCAGGGTTGTTTCATACTTCCCTGCCAGGGCGCGCTCGTAGAGCGTATTGACGTAGCCGAAATAGGCGGCGTCGTCATCGGAAAGGAGCTTGACGTCCCCGTAGAAATGGAGCTTTTGACCGCCCCTCGGCACTTGTGCGAGAAGGCCCAATCGGTACATAGAGGTACCCAAGCGGTACATGGTGGCGGTTTCTCCCACCATCACGCCGTCGTCGTCAATGGCGGCGTAGGGCATGAGGCTATCGTCAAACGCGCGGAGCATACCGTCCTGATACCAGAGCACCGAATTGCCTGCATCCGCCGAGGCAAACTCGGACGGGCGGGGATCGCCGCAGTAGATGTAGTCCATAGACAAACACCAGTAAGGTGACACCGCAAAGCCTTGCCGTTCGGGGGCGCGTTGCGCGCTCCAGATCCAATCCAGCGTGGTCGTCCAACCGTTGTAGCACAGCACCACCAGCTCGGGCTCCACGCGGCGCAAATGCTCGATCATGCGAATGAAATTGCGCACCGCCTTTTCCTTGGATTCGATGTGGCGCACCGAATGGTTATGGGCGGGATTCTTGCACTCAAAATAGGCGAAATCCAGCTTGAGCATCTTCACGCCCCATTCCCGAATCTGCTTCTCGATCCCCGCGGTCATCATCTCGGCCACCTTGTCGCAGGAGAAGCAGAGTGCGCCGTTGCCGAGGTGGGCTCCGTATTCCTTCCACTCATCCAGCTCGGCCAGGTGGGTGTGGATCGCGTTGATATCGAACCACAAACCCAGTTTCATATCGACCTCGTCCAACGCCTCACGGACGGGCTTCATGCCATCGGGGAAGGTGTCGGGACGGAAGGTATCGTAGGGGGTATGCCTCTCAAACCAAAAGGCATCCATAAGGTAGTAATCGAACTTGACTCCACTCTTTTTCTCAAATTCCCGAAGGGCGGGAATGTTTTGCAGAGTCATATCGGCAGTCAGGATGGGATCGCCGGGGGTGAGATCGTCGTGCAGCACCCAGTCGCTATACACCCGCATGGGCTGTTTTTCACGCGCGCCCCGCGTGATGTGGGCACGCGCCATACGGGCGCGGAAGGATGCCTCGATATCCCCGCAAATATCCAGACCGTACACCACGGGAATGGCCTCAAAATGCGTCGTGGTTTCGTAGGGGGCTTGGGTAAAGCCGAGGGTATTCCCCTCCCACGCGTTGTTCGCCACGGGAAATTCCATACCGCAGAAGACGGCGGCATTGTCCTCGCCCCCGATGAACACGGGCTGACCCTCGCCTCCGCGGCGCAGCGTGCCGCAGGTACGGCGGTTCTCGGTGCATACGCGGCGCACCGTGATGGGCGCAGGGGCATCCACCGTAATGCGTTTTTCAAACACAGCAACCGATTCGTCCGCGACAGCATAGGTCACGGTAACGGTCAGATCCTCCTTGCGGTAGATCAGTACGATCGCGCGGTCGGTGGCATCGGTCGATACCGGCTCACACTCTCGGCTGTGGATGGCACGAACGCCCCCCTCGGCGTCCGCGAGGTAGAGAACGAACTCGTCACCCCCCGCGAGCGTCAGGGACTTGCCCGATGCACGGTGGGTAAAAGTCAGCATACCGTCAAAATGGTACAGCGTACCGACGGGAGTGGTCAGATCATGCACGACAGTTCCCTCCTTACGTATCAAATGGGTATATTAGTCGGGGCAACGCTCACCGAGGATGGTGCGGTACTTCTGGTAGAAGCTCTCGAAGTAGCCGCCGTCCAGCGCCTCGCGGATCTTGCGGGTGAGGTTGTTGTAGAAGTAGAGGTTATGGGTCACGGCGAGGCGCATGCCCAGTGACTCCTTAGCCTTGATGAGATGGCGGATGTAGGAGCGGCTGTAGTTGCGGCAGGCGGGGCAATCGCAGGTCAGTCCGATGGGACGGGGATCCTTCATGTACTTCTCGTTGAGCAGGTTGATCTTTCCTTCCCAGGTAAAGAGATTTCCGTGACGGGCGTTGCGTGAGGGCATAACACAATCGAAGAAGTCCACGCCCATGTGAACGGCCTCAAGAATGTTGCAGGGCGTACCAACTCCCATAAGGTAGCGGGGCTTGTCCTTGGGCATATGGGGCTCGACGGCGTCGATGATGCGGTACATCTCGGAGGTTTCCTCGCCCACGGCCAGACCGCCGATGGCGTAGCCCTCACAGGGGATCTCGGCGATGCGGTGCATATGCTCGATACGCAGATCCTCATACGTGCCGCCCTGGTTGATGCCGAAAAGCATCTGGTTCTTGTTGATGGTCTCGGGAAGGCTGTTGAGTCTGTCCATTTCCTTGCGGCAACGCTCCAGCCAGCGCACGGTTCGGTCGCAGGACTTCTTGACGTAATCGCGGGGAGCGGGGTTCTCAATGCACTCGTCAAACGCCATAGCAATGGTGGAGGCGAGGTGGGACTGGATCTGCATACTCTCCTCGGGGCCCATGAAAATGCGCTTGCCGTCGATGTGGGAGGCAAAGCGCACGCCCTCCTCGGTGATCTTGCGGAGCTGGGAGAGCGAGAACACCTGGAATCCACCGCTGTCGGTCAGAATGGGCTTGGGCCAATTCATGAACTTGTGCAGACCGCCCATGTCGTGGATGAGCTGGTCACCGGGACGGATGTGGAGATGGTAGGTGTTGGAGAGCTCCACCTGACAATCCACGTCATTGAGCAACTCCATGGTGGACACACCGCCCTTGATGGCGGCGCACGTACCTACGTTCATGAATACAGGGGTCTGAATGTCCCCGTGAACGGTGTGAAGGACGCCGCGGCGCGCGCGTCCGTCAGTTGCAAGAATCGTAAACATCGGTTCCTCCTATTTGGCGATCACGATCACAGCGTGACGCCGATTATTTTTAATTATGTACGGGGCTCTGCCCCGTACCCCGCCTAAGAAACTTCTTGTAAGAAGTTTCTTAGGAATCTTCAAGAACTATAATATACCCGTTCGGTAGGTTTTCAAATTTGGATTTATCGGTGAGTCAAAGTTGCTATTGTGTGGGGGTGACGGGGGCAAAGCCCCCGTCACAAAAAAACCAAGGGGGGCGGTGTCGGAGGGGGGAACGCCCTCTGACGCGCGGCGGAAGCCGCAAGAAAATTAGCAATAACTAAAAATATACAGAACAAGGCTCCCCCAAAAAATCTTTATGTAATATGAAATTTTCTTGCACCTACCGGTGCGCGTCGGGGCGCTCAAGGCCGCCCCCGACACCGCCGGCCAATCTTTGTTAGGTGCAGGGGGCTTTGCCCCCTGCACCCCCTTAGCATCCGTGGACACACAAATTCAAACAGTTCGATAAACCCCAATTCAACGGAATATCGGATAGGCAATTAAAAGTATTGCTTTCACCCCTGGTCAAGGTTTCGGAATCGAGCAATCTTACAACCCAATCAAAAACCAAGCACCCACCAGAATTTCCAAGGCAGCTAACGCAACGGACACAGTTGCTAACATCTTTCGTTTTTTCTCAACAAGGGCAAATATACCGAGAGTCAGACCGATAGCACACATGATGATATGAATAACCGGCAAAAAAATGATGCCCCCAAGCATATACCCCAAATTTTCCGGATTCAAAGATACAAATATCCAAAATGCAAGATTGATTGGAATGGGTAACAGAGTTAACACAATCGACTTGACCGCGTTGCTCAATACAAACGCACCTTTTCTTGGCTTCATCATGAACTCTCCTTTCAGCATCTCTCAAACTGATGGTCGATATGCCGTTTTTTCATCTCCATCGCCACGGGGCGGCCGTGGGGGCAGAAGGTGATATCGGGGATGGTCATGAGCTGATCCACCAGCCACGCGATGTGCTCGGGAGGATAGTCCCGCCCTGCCTTGATCGCCGCCTTACAGGAGGCTTGGTAGAGCGCTTTTTCAAACAGAATGTCGCGGGTGAGCTTGGCCGTGCCCGAGCCGTCACGAAGCTGCTCGGCAAAGATGGCGAACATATCAGGGACGGCGGCGGGCTGGATGCCCGAGGGGATGCTATCCACCCGCACGGTATTGCGCAGGCAGGTAAAGGTAAAGCCGATCGCCTCCAGCTCATCGCGGTAGGCGTCCAGTAGTCCCACCTCGTCGCTCATGAGCATGACCTCGATGGGGAGCATGAGGAGCTGGGAATCGATCTCCCGCTCCCGCAGGCGCGCCTTGAGCTGCTCGAAAATGATGCGCTCGTGGGCGGCATGCTTGTCAATGAGCAGCATCCGATCCCCCTGCTCCACGATGACATAGGAATGGAACACCTCGCCCACCAGTCGGTAGGGCTGGATGGATGCGGGGGTGGAATTATTGACGGGTATCGGCTCACTTTCAGCCTCGGAAATGCTGCCGGGGATGGGTGTCCTCTCGGTTGCAGGGAGCGGCGGCGCCGCCCCGTCCGCCGCCTGCGGCGGACGGGGCTCCACGGGCCGATCTTGCCCGAGGGTGTCATCTGTGGGGGGATTCGAAGCTACCCCGCTCGGGACGCTCGTGGGGGTGGGCACGGCCCGCCGCTCGGGCAAGTCCGGCCCGCCGCGCGCAGAGGTGCGCGTGGCGCCGCCGCCCGATCGGGCCTCAATGTACCGCGCTACGTACTCCTCGGCGGTGATGCGCTCCTGCGGGGGCTTTGGCCCCTCCACCCGCGCCGTACCAAAGGCAGAGGGCTGAGGCGCAGGAGAAGTCGAAGACGTAGGAACAGCCGCAGACACAGGCCTACCCACCGTGCCGCCGAGATCCATGCCGATCTGCCGCTTGCCCAGCGATTCGGGGCGTTCGGTTTCAATCGGCACGGTAGCGTCCGACACCCGCCCAACGCCGCCAAGAGAATTCTTTACTGTGGCAGTAGGTGCCATGGCGGGACGGGTGACGTTCTCCTCGTTCGCCTGACGGACGGTATAATAGATAGCCTCAAATACGGGCTTTTCATTGGAGAATTTGACCTCCAGCTTGGCGGGATGAACGTTGACGTCCACCCGCATGGGATTCAGCTCAATATTCAGCACACAGACAGGATATTTTTCGGGCGCGATGTACGAGGTAAACGCCTGCTCCAGCGCCGCCTGCGCAGTGCGGCTGCGGACGTAGCGCCCGTTGATAAAGAAATTCTGCCCATTGCGATTGGAGCGCACGTTATCCGAACGACCAATAAAGCCGCTGACACGGATGCCGTCATGCTCCCCCTCCACGGGGATGAGGCGGGAGGCAAAATCCTTGCCGAACACCGCCCAGATCGCGGATTGGAGCTGCCCGTCCCCCGCGGTTTCCAGCTTTTGCGTGCCGTCGCAGATCAGGCGCACCGCGATCTCAGGGTGAGAGAGCGCCACGCGCTCCACGTGCGCGCTGACCGCCATGGCCTCGGTGGCGTCACGCTTTAAGAACTTACGCCGCGCGGGAACGTTGGAAAACAGATTTTCCACAATGATGGTCGTTCCGTCGCGGCAGCCGCGCTCGGTCACGCCCATCACCGTACCGCCCCGGATTTCCAGCATGGCGCCCACCTCGTCCTCGCGGCGCTTGGACATGATGCGCATATCCGACACCGAGGAGATGGCCGCAAGTGCCTCACCGCGAAAGCCCAGCGTGGCAATGCCGTCCAGATCCTCGGCCGAGCGGATCTTGCTGGTCGCGTGTCGCCGCACCGCCATGGGCAGATCCTCGGCAGACATACCGCAACCGTCGTCGGTCACGCGCATAAAGCTCACGCCGCCGTTCTGGATCTCGACCGTGATGTGCTTCGCCCCCGCGTCAATGGCGTTCTCCATCATTTCCTTGATGGCGGACGCAGGGCGGTCCACCACCTCGCCGGCGGCAATGAGGTTGGCCACCTCAAAGGACAGAACCTGTATCTTTCCCATAGGCACTCCTTTCTTTGGGATGAGCTATGTGGGGCGTTGCCCCACACCCCACTTAAACCCTTTTGCAAAAAGGGTTTAAGAATCCCAAAAGCTTTTAAAAAAATGTTTATCTGTACTGTTTTTTCCACTCAAAGAGCAGATTCATGCATTCATAGGGCGAGAGGGTATTGAGATCCAGCATACGCAATTCGTCGATCAGTCTTGCCGAAAGCATATCGTCGATGGACAGCGCGCCATCGTCGGCGGGGCTCTTCTTCTGCCCCTTGGCATCGGCATCCACCGCGTCGCGTACCGCCTTCGATGACTCCTCCACCGTCGCCAGCACCTCGCGGGCGCGCTTGATGACCTCGTTCGGAAGCCCCGCGAGCTTTGCGACCTCAATGCCGTAGCTGTCGTCGGTCGAGCCGCGCACGATCTTACGCAGGAAGGTAATGCTGTCCCCGCGTTTCTTGGCGGCAATGTGGTAGTTGACGATACCCTCGTACGTCCCCTCCATACCCGTCAGCTCGTGGTAGTGGGTGGCGAACAGGGTCTTTGCCCCGATCTTGCGCCCTGCCGTATACTCAATGATGGCGCGCGCGATGCTCATGCCGTCAAAGGTGGACGTCCCGCGCCCCACCTCGTCGTAAATGATCAGGCTCTTACGGGTTGCATTACGAAGAATGTAAGCAACCTCGTTCATCTCCAGCATGAAGGTGGATTGACCGCTGGCCAGATCATCGGACGCGCCCACACGGGTGAACATCTTGTCCACCACGCCGATGGTAGCGTCGGCGGCGGGCACGAAGGATCCGATCTGCGCCATCAGGACAATGAGCGCGACTTGGCGCATATAGGTAGACTTACCCGCCATATTGGGGCCCGTGATGAGCATGAGGCGGTTGTCGCGGGTATCAATGTTGACATCGTTCGGCACGAAATAGCTGTCCTTGACGAACCGCTCCACCACGGGGTGACGGCCGTCCTTGATGACGATGCTGTCCCCGTCGGTGATCTCGGGGCGCACGTACTGGTAACGGGATGCCACGGTGGCCAGACTCAGGAACACATCCACCTCGGAGAGCAGGTGGGCGGTGCGGCGCACCCGCGCCTCGCGGCGAGCCACAAAATCCCTCACGCGGTTGAATATTTCATATTCCAGCGCGCAGAGCTTGTCCTTGGCGCCGAGGATGGTGGCCTCCATGTCCTTGAGCTCCTGGGTAATATACCGCTCGCAGTTGGAGAGCGTCTGCTTGCGCACGTAAGCGTCGGGCACCATGTCCACGAAGGACTTGGACACCTCAATGTAGTAGCCGAACACCTTGTTGTACCCCACCTTGAGGGTCTTAATGCCCGTGCGCTCCTTTTCCTCGGCGGCGACCCGCTCCACCCAGCTCTGACCGTCGGTCATGATGGAGCGGAGCTTGTCCACCTCGGGATCGTAGCCACCGAGGATCATCCCGCCCTCACGGACAGTAAAGGGAGGCTCCTCACAGATGGCCGCGTTGATTTCGGCACAAATGTCCTCCAGCGTATCCAGCTCGCGCCAGATGCGGGCCAACTCCTCGCTTTGGCAATCCTCCAGCAGCAGGCGCAGCTCGGGCAGGACGGCGGCGGTGGCCGCCACGGCGCGCAGATCCTTGGCGTTCGCCGTGCCGTAGACGATCTTGGTGACCAGTCGCTCCAGATCCAAAACGTGGGAGAGCAACTCCCCGATCTCCTCGCGCTTCATGTAATTACCCAACAGCTCCTCCACCGCCCCTTGGCGGCTGATGATGTGGGCGGGAGAGAGTAGGGGATGCTCCACCCAGCGGCGCAGCATGCGCGCGCCGGGAGATGTCTTGGTGCGATCCAGCACCCAGAGCAGCGAGCCCTTTTTCTCCTTGGAGCGCATGGTTTCGGTCAGCTCCAGATTGCGGCGGGTGTTGACGTCCAGCTCAAGGTACTGCCCTTCCCCATAAATTTGCAATTCCTTTATGTAGGATATATCGGACTTTTGGGTTTCCATCAGATAGTCCAGCAACGCGCCCACGGCACAAACCAGCTCGCGGTCCTGCAACGTTTCCTCGCGCAGCGTGCCCTCAAACTGTCGCTTGACCAGCTCAACACACCGCTCGTGATCGAAGCGGGCGGACTGATTCTGCCCCAGCATGACCCCCTTGGAGTTCAAAAAGTCGGCCACACGGGGGAATCTTGTCGCCCCCAGATTGACGATAACCTCGCGGGGCATATACGTGCCCAGCTCGCTGATCAGATGTTCATCTGCTTCGTCCCCGTCAATGACCGTGGCGATGACCTGCGCGGTGGTCACGTCGGCAAAGCACACGCCGTAGGCCGACGTGCCAACGCAAATGGAACAAAGGTAGTTGTTTTTCTGCTCGGGCAGAAGGTTGGTTTCAATGAGCGTGCCGGGGGTAATGACACGCACCACGTCACGCTTGACCAGTCCCTTGGCGGTGGCGGGATCCTCCACCTGCTCGCAGATGGCGACCTTGTAGCCCTTCTCGATCAGCCGTCCGATGTAGCCCTCGGACGAATGGAACGGCACGCCGCACATGGGGGCGCGCTCGGCCTCGCCGCAATCGCGTCCCGTGAGGGTCAGCTCCAACTCGCGCGACGCCGTGATGGCATCGTCAAAGAACATCTCGTAGAAATCTCCGAGACGGTAGAAAAGGAGGTAGTCCTTGTATTGGTTTTTGATCTCGAAATACTGCTCCATCATGGGCGTCATAAGGGCATCCTCGCTTTCATAGACATCAAATCGCTCTCGCCCGCATAGCGGGCGGTTCTTACAAAAATTCAAATGATTGCCTTTGGCCTGCCAAAGGCTTCCTCAACGTGCGCCGCAGGCGCACATTTCACTGCCCGCTTTGCGGGCGCATTTCACCCACCACAGGTGGATTTCACCCGCCCGCTCAGCGGGCGGTTTTCACGCACTCAACCCTGCCAAGGGTTGTGTGCTTAGTGGCATCCTCCTCCGCAGGTCGAGCAATCGTGCGTGCAGCTTGAGGGCATCTCACCCGTGATGGCAAAGGTAATGGTGTTGTTGATGGCGTTCATCAGCTCGTTGACCGCGTTCTGCGCCTCCTCCAGCTCGCGGTAGAGCTGGCTCTGGGTGATCTGCTCGTAGAGCTCGTTGATGCGGTCTTGGATGAGCTGGATCATGTGGGGATCAAAGGACTCGCCCGCGGTCACGTTCTCCATGGCCTTCTGCTGAACCTGATACTCGGCCATCAGGGTGGAGAGAGCCTCGTCGGACTCGTAGGCTTTACGTGCTTCGTTCATGCGAACCAGACGGGGATCATCCTTGAGGCACTTGCCCAGCATGATCGCCAGCTCAAAAGGGTTCTTCGTATCCATATTCTGCTTGTTTTCCATTGTATTTTTCTCCTATTTGTAATTTGATTGATTCGTGTTCAAACAACTCTGCCCCACAGGGCAAAGGGCTCGGTGCGCTCCACGGTCACGTCCACGAAGCGGCCTACCATAGACGGCTCTCCCGCAAAGAACACGATCTTGTTCCCTGCCGTGCGGCCGCTGTAAACCGCCGCGTCCCCTTTGCTCTCACCGTCGCACAGCACCCGCACGGTTTGTCCCACGGCGGCGGCGTTGCGCTCGGCGGCAATGCGGTTCTGCACGTCGAGAAGACGGGCAAACCGCTCGCTCTTGGTGGCGTCGGGTACCTGCTCCCACTCGGCGGCAGGCGTTCCCTTTCGGGGGGAGTAGATGAAGGAATAGAGCATGTCGAAGCGGATATCCTCCAGTGCGCGCAGGGTGTCGGCAAACTCCTCCTCGCTCTCACCGGGGAAGCCCACGATGATGTCCGAGGTCAGCACCACGTCGGGCATCTTCTCCCGCATATAGGCAACCGTGTCGCGGTATTTCGCCATGTCGTAGTGGCGGTTCATCGCCTTCAGCACGCGGTCGTTGCCCGACTGCATGGGCAGATGGAACTGGTGAACGACATGGGTGGCATTTGCCATCACGTCAATGAGCTTGCGGCTCGCGTCCTTCGGGTGGCTGGTCATAAAGCGCAGCCACCAGTCGCCGGGGATCTTGTCCAGCTCGGCGACGAGGTCGGCGAAATCGTACTCACCCGCACTCCCCTTGACCTTGCCGTAGGAATTGACGTTCTGCCCCAGCAGGGTGATGTCGCGGTAGCCAGCCTCCACCAGCTCGCGCACCTCGCGCACGATGTCCTCCATCCTGCGGCTACGCTCCCGCCCGCGCACGTAGGGCACGATGCAGTAGGAGCAGAAATTGTTACAGCCGTACATGACCGACACCCACGCGCGGTAGCTCGACTCGCGGCGCACGGGCGCGCCCTCGGCGACCGTCACCGTCATGTCCTCCTCGGATTCGGCGGTGATGAAGCGGCGCTTTTGCTCAATGGCATCCCACAGCACGCGGGGGAAATGGTGCAGAGAGGACGTGCCCAGCGTGAAGGTCACGTAGGGGTAGCGGTGCTTGAGCTCCTCGCGGCGGTGCTCCTGAGACACCATGCACCCGCACACGCCGATGATCAGCTCGGAATTTTTCGCGCGAATGTGCTTGTATTGCCCGATGATGGACAGCGCGCGCTTCTCCGCGTGCTCGCGAATGGCGCAGGTGTTGACCATGATGAGGTCGGCGGACTCGGGGGCAGATACCACCTCGTAGCCCATCGCCTGCGCCATGCCCGCGATCTTTTCGCTGTCCGCCTCGTTTTGCTGACAGCCGAAGGTCTCCACGTACACCGCGCGGCGGCGTCCGTGCTCGGTCGCGTACCCGTCATTCCACACGCGAACGCGCTCCATATAGGCGAGCCGCGCCTCGGTATCGAGGGGCGGCAGAACTTGTAATTTTGCCATGTCGTTTGATTTACTCCAAAAAAGAATATTCCATATTATTATACCTCAAATGCGCGGGAATGTCAAGTTTTTTTCGCTAAACCCTGTTTTTTTTCGCCACTGAAGCATGAAATCCCGCCATCCATGGAAGGAGCGTCTGAATGCACAAAAGACGGGCGTTTTCGTCCGCGTTTTTTGTGTAGAATCCACCCTCCATTTCTCTTGACAAAACCCTGTGATTGTATTATAATGTTCCCATACAATTTATCACGCTAAAGTGTTAAAATCCGATTCATGAGAGGTGTGTATGAAACCGTTACATAACCCCGATGTGGACGCGCTGTTTGAGGCGATCCAGTCCCTGCGCACCACCGAGGAGTATTACCAATTCTTTGAGGATGCCTGCACCATAAAGGAAATTTTGGATATCGCCCAGCGCCTCAAGGCGGCCCGTATGCTCGCCGCAGGCGCGAATTACGTGGACGTCAGCCGTGAGACCGGCATGAGCACCGCCACCATCAGCCGCGTCAACAAGTGCCTGGAATACGGCAGCGGCGGCTACAAAACCGTCATCGAGCGGCTGGACAAGCCCGCCGACCAATCCTGAAATCCCCGAACGGAGTATAACCATGATCGATCAAACCTATCTCAGACCCGAGGACCGCGCGGTGCTTTCCCTGCGCACCCTCTATCGGCAGTACGGATACCTGCCCTTCAAGATGAGCAAATTCGAGGAATACGACCTCTACGTGCAGAACAAGGACTTCCTTGTGAGCGACCGCATCATCACCTTCAACGATATGGGCGGTAAGCTCCTTGCCCTTAAGCCCGACGTCACCCTCTCCATCATCAAGAACGTGGAGAACCGCGCGGGCTGTAAGCAAAAGGTGTGTTACAGCGAGAACGTCTACCGCGTATCGCCCAGCACCCACCACTTCAAGGAGATCATGCAGACCGGCCTTGAGTGCATCGGCGACATCGACACCTACGATCTCTACGAGGTCATCACCCTCGCCGCCGCCTCCCTCGCCTGCATCAGCCCGAACTACGTGCTGGATATCTCCCACCTCGGCGTGTTGTCGGCCATTCTGGACGATCTGCGCCCCGACGAAACGCTGCGCCGCGAGATCGCCCGTTGCGTAGGTGAGAAAAACGCGCATGACCTGCGCCGCGTGTGCGAGGAGCATCGCATTGGCGAGGAGGACACCAAGCTCCTTTGCGACTTTGTGGGCGTGTACGGCACGATGGACGAGGTGCTGGAGCGCTTGTCCCCCATTTGCGCTGCGCACGAGGCGGCCACCATCGCCGTCGCCGAGCTGACCGCGCTCCGCGATCATCTCCGCGCCACCCCCTACGCCGACCACGTCCGCTTTGACTTCTCCATCATGAACGATATGAACTACTACAACGGCATGGTATTCCGCGGATTCCTTGACGGCATCTGCGAGGGCGTGCTGTCGGGCGGTCAGTACAATAAGCTCATGCGCCGCATGGGGCACAAGTCGGGCGCCGTCGGCTTTGCCCTCTACCTCGACCTCCTCGAATCCCTCCCCGCCGAGGGCGAATCCTACGACGTGGACGTGCTGCTGCTGTACGATGCCACCACCCCCTCCTCCGAGGTAGCCGCTACCGTGGCAGCCATTCGCGAGAGCGGGAAGACCGTCAGCGCCCAGCGCGCCATCCCCGACAAGCTCCGCTACCGTGAGACAAAAGACATCCGAAAGGAGGCATCCGTATGATCAACGTAGCACTCCCCAAGGGACGGCTCGGTGAAAAGGTCTACGCCATGTTTGAGGCGGCAGGCTACGAGTGCCCCTCCATCAAGGAAAACAACCGCAAGCTCATCTTTGAGAACCCCGAGCGCGGCATCCGCTACTTCTGGGTCAAGCCCTCCGACGTATCCATCTACGTGGAGCGCGGCGCGGCCGACATTGGCGTGGCCGGCAAGGACATTCTGCTGGAATACAACCCCGACGTCTACGAGCTGCTTGACCTCAACATGGGCAAGTGCCGCATGGCGGTCGCCGCCAAAAAGGGCTTCTACGACGACGGTCAAAAAACCCTTCGCGTGGCAACAAAATTCAAAAACATTGCCGCCCGCCACTACGCCTCCCTCTGCCGCGAGATCGACATCATCAAGCTCAACGGCTCGATTGAGATCGCGCCCATCCTCGGGCTGTCCGACGTCATCGTGGACATTGTAGAGACCGGCACCACCCTCAAGGAGAATGATCTTGAGGTCATTGATACCATCGTTCCCATCAGCGCTCGCTTCATCTGCAACAAGGCATCCTTCAAGTTCAAGACCGCCGAGATCGAGCGCATCGTCAAACACATGAAAGCACAGGTAGACGCACATGATTAAGATATACAAATACGGCGAGGTATCGAACGACGAGATCTTCGCCCGCGATAACATCGCCTCGGGCGTGGAGGACACCGTCGCCGCCATCATCGCCGACGTTGTCGAGAACGGCGACGCCGCCCTCTATGCCTACGCGCGAAAGTTCGACAAGGCCGAGCTGGACTCTCTGGAGGTCTCCGCCGCCGAGATCGACGCGGCGGTTGCCTCGGTCGATCCCGAATTTCTTGCCATTCTGGAGGAGGCCGCCGCGAACATCCGCGCCTTCCACGAAAAGCAAGTGAGAAACAGCTTCATCATCAGTGAGCAGGACGGTGTGGTCATCGGCCAAAAGGTCACACCCATCGAAAAGGTCGGTCTGTACGTCCCCGGCGGTACGGCGGCCTACCCCTCCACCGTCCTCATGGACGCCATTCCCGCCAAGATCGCGGGCTGCTCCGAGATCGTCATGGTCTCCCCGCCCACCGCAGGCGGCACCATCAACCCCGTCATCCTCGCCGCCGCGCGCGTTGCAGGCGTGACCCGCATCTTCAAGATGGGCGGCGCACAGGCGGTCGCCGCGCTGGCCTACGGCACCGAGTCCGTCCCCCGCGTGGACAAGATCGTGGGCCCCGGTAACGCCTACGTCGCCGAGGCGAAAAAGCAGGTGTTCGGCCGCGTGTCCATCGACATGATCGCAGGCCCCAGCGAGATCCTCGTGGTGGCTGATGCCACCTGCAACCCGAGATTCGTCGCCGCCGACCTGCTCTCCCAGGCAGAGCATGACCGCATGGCATCTGCCGTGCTGGTCACCGACAGCTATGACATGGCAGAGCGTGTCAGCGCCGAGCTGGAACGTCAGATCCCCCTGCTCCCCCGCGCCGAGATCGCCCGCGCATCCATTGATAAAAACGGCAAGATCATCGTGGCCGAGGGTAACCTGATGCTCGCCATCGACATTGCCAACGAGATCGCCCCCGAGCACCTCGAATTGTGCATGGACAACCCCTTCGACTACCTTGACAAGGTCAAGCACGCAGGCTCCATCTTCATGGGCAAGTACTGCCCCGAGGCGCTGGGCGACTACTTCGCAGGCCCCAACCACACCCTGCCCACCAGCGGCACGGCGCGATTCTCCTCTCCCCTCTCGGTGGACGATTTCGTCAAGAAATCCCAGTTCACCTATTACACCCGCGACGCGCTGTCCAAGGTAGCCGATAAGGTTGCCTACTTTGCCGAGCGCGAGGGACTCTCGGCCCACGCACGCAGTGCCACCGTCCGCTTTGAGGACACTACCTCCAAGGAGGACTGACCATGAGCCGCTTTTTCAGTCACAGACTGGACAAACTGACCCCCTACACCCCCGGTGAGCAGCCGCGGGATATGCAGTACATCAAGCTCAACACCAACGAGTCCCCCTTCCCTCCCTCCCCTGCCGTGGTACAAGCGGCGGCCAAGGAGGCGGGCAAGCTCCAGCTCTACTCCGACCCCACCTGCCGTGATCTTGTAGAGAAAGCGGCAGAGGTCTTTGGCATCGCCCCCGAGTGCATCGTCATGACCAACGGCTCGGACGAGGTGCTGAACTTCGCCTTCATGGCATTCGCCGACGAGGCGCATCCACTGGTGTTCCCCGCCATCACCTATGGTTTTTACCCCGTGTTCGCCGAGCTGAACCGCATCCCCTACGAGGAGATCCCCCTCGCGGAGGACTTCTCGGTGAACTACCGCGATTACCTGAACCTCGGTGGCAAGACCATCGTCATCGCCAACCCCAACGCCCCCACGGGACTGTGTATGCCCCTCTCCGAGATCGAGGAAATCTGCAAGACCAACCCCGATGGCGTGGTCATCATCGACGAGGCGTACGTGGATTTTGGCACGGAGAGTGCCGTATCCCTCATTGATAACTACGATAATCTGCTCGTCACCCAGACCTTCTCCAAATCCCGCTCGCTGGCGGGCGCGCGGCTGGGCTTTGGCATTGGACAAGCGGCGCTGATCGCCGACCTGCACACCGTACGCTACTCCACCAACCCCTACAACGTCAACCGCATGACCATGGCGGCGGGGCGCGCCGCGCTTGTGGATAACGACTACTACATGCAGAACTGCCGCACCATCATGGAAAACCGTGCTTACACTACCGCCGCCCTGCGAAGCTTGGGCTTTGAGGTGCTGGATTCCAAGACCAACTTCGTTTTTGCCAAGTCGGATCGCATCGGCGGCGAAACACTCTACAAGGCACTCAAAGCACGCGGCATCCTGGTGCGCCACTTTGACAAGCCCCTCATCCGAGACTACAACCGCATCACCATCGGCACGCGCGAGCAGATGGAAACGCTGATCGCCACCGTGGCCGACATTTTGGGAGATACAAACCCCTCTTGACCCCGATCCCATAAGAAAGGAACGGCTCCCGTAGCCGACTCACCGTTATGAGAACAACCACCATCAACCGCAAGACCGCCGAGACCGACATTGCCCTGACCCTCAATCTGGACGGCACGGGCGCATCCTTGGTCAACACGGGCTGCGGATTCCTTGACCACATGCTCACCCTCTTTGCCCGTCACGGCGGCTTTGATCTGACCGTGACCTGCACGGGCGACACCTACGTGGACGACCACCACACCGTGGAGGATATCGGCATCTGCCTCGGTCAGGCCTTCGCCAAGACCCTCGGGGACAAGCGCGGCATCCGTCGCTACGGCGACCGCATTCTCCCCATGGACGAAACCCTCATCCTCTCGGCCGTGGACATTTCGGGCCGCGGCGGGTGCTACATGGAGCTGGACATCCCCACCGAGAAGGTCGGCACGTTTGACACCCAGCTCTGCGAGGAATTCTTCATCGCGCTGGCACAAAACGCGGGACTGACCCTGCACGTCCGTCAGCTCGCGGGCCGCAACAGCCACCACATCATTGAGGGTGCGTTCAAGTCGGTCGCGCGCAGTCTCGGCGAGGCGGTGTCCATCGACCCCGCGCACGCCGATGATATTCCCTCCACGAAAGGTGTGATCGCATGAGCCGCATTGCCATTATTGATTACGGCGTGGGCAACCTGTTCTCCCTCAAAAGCTCCTTCGCCGCCATCGGTCAGGAGGCCGTAGTGACCTCCGACGTGACCACTCTGAAAAACGCCTCCCGTATCATCCTCCCCGGCGTGGGTGCTTTCGGAGACGCCGCCGCCAAGCTCGAGGGATGCGGTATGGCGGATTTCCTCAAGGAAGAAGCCAAGACGGGCAAGCCCATTATGGGCATCTGCCTTGGTATGCAAATGCTCTTTGACAAGAGCTTTGAGTACGGCGAGTACGAGGGTCTCGGCCTCATCCCCGGTGAGATCCGTCCCATTGCCGACGTGATCCCCGCAGGGCTGAAGATCCCCCACATCGGCTGGAACGTCCTCCACCTGCGCGGGCAAAATCCCCTGTTCAAGTATATCAAGAACGGGGATTGCGTCTACTTCGTCCATTCCTTCTACGGCGCGAACTGCGACGAGTCGGTCATCGCCACCGCCGAGTACGGCGCGGAGCTGACCGCCGCCGTGGCACGCGGCAACGTCATGGGCTGCCAGTTCCACCCCGAAAAGAGCGGCCCCGTGGGACTTTCCATCCTCAAAGCATTCTGTGAGCTGTAAGGAGCGCGCAAGGGGCTTTGCCCCTTGACCCCACCAAAGAAACTTTTTGCAAAAAGTTTCTCTGGACTCTTCCAAAACCTTAAAATAGATCAATATCTTTTCCCACATATCTCTCAAAAGTTTTTGGGAGTTCCAAGAACCCTTTTGTAAAAGGGTTCTTGGTGGGGTATGGGGCAACGCCCCATAAAGGAGACCAAATGAAGATTTTCCCTGCTATTGATTTGTACGGCGGCAAGGCCGTACGACTTTACAAGGGCGACTACGCCCAAATGACCGTGTATAGTGAGAACCCCATCGAGGTAGCCCGAGATTTCGAGGCTGCAGGGGCAGAGTGGATCCACATGGTGGATCTGGAGGGTGCCCGCGACGGCACCACGCCCAATCTGTCGGTGGTGGCGGATATAGCCAAAAACACCTCCCTCAAGGTAGAGATCGGCGGCGGCATCCGCTCCATGGAAACCGTAAAGGCTTACGTGGATGCAGGGGTCAGCCGTGTGATTCTGGGCACGGCTGCGGTCAAGGATCCCGATTTTCTGAAGGCGGCTTTGGACGCTTACGGTGAGAAGATCGCCGTGGGCGTGGATATCAAGGACGGCAAGGTGGCCATCAAGGGCTGGCTGGAGACCGCCGAGGACGACGCCATGACCTTCTGCGAGAAGATGCAGAAGCTCGGGGTCAAGACCATCATTTCCACCGATATTTCCAAGGACGGCGCCATGCAGGGTGCCAACCACGAGCTGTATCGGGAAATGTCCGAGCGGTTTGCGATGCAGATCGTGGCCTCGGGCGGAGTGTCCTCCATGGAGGACGTCACCCGTCTGCGCGCCCTGGATATATACGGTGCAATTATCGGAAAAGCCTACTATACGGGCGCTATTTCACTGAAAGAAGCCATTGAGGTGTCCAAATGATCACAAAAAGAATTATCCCTTGCCTTGACGTGCGCGACGGCCGCGTGGTCAAGGGCGTGAATTTTGAGGGTCTGCGTGACCTGTCCTCTCCCGTGGAGCTGGGCAAGTATTACAGCGATAACGGTGCCGACGAGCTGGTGTTCTACGATATCACCGCCTCCCACGAGGGACGCAAGCTCTTTACCGAGATCCTCACCGAGGTCGCCTCCACCATTTTCATCCCCCTGACGGTGGGCGGCGGCATCAATACCCTCGACGATTTCGACCGCGTGCTGAAATGCGGTGCCGACAAGGTCAGCGTCAATTCGGGCGCCATCCGCAACCCCTCCCTGATCGGTGAAGCCGCCAAACGCTACGGCGATCAGTGCGTGGTGCTGTCGGTAGACGTCAAGCGCGTGAACGGTGAGTTCCGCGTGTTCGCCAAGGGCGGCCGTGAGGACACCGGCATGGAGGCCATCGAGTGGATCCGTCGTTGCGTCGGTGACGGTGCCGGCGAGATCGTGGTCAATTCCATCGACACCGACGGCGTCAAAGGTGGCTTTGATCTGGAAATGCTGGAGGCCGTGTGCAACGCCGTGTCCGTCCCCGTCATCGCCTCGGGCGGTGCGGGATGCATCGACCACTTTACCACCCTGTTCAACACCCTCCCCGGGGTGGACGCAGGTCTTGCCGCGTCCATCTTCCACTTTGGCGAGGTAACCATCCCCGATCTGAAAAAAGAACTGAAAAATAACGGAATTTCCGTCCGACTGTAAGGAGAAAACCCATGAACTTCAACATTGATGAACTCAAATTTGACGAAAAAGGCCTGATCCCCGCCGTCGTGGTGGACAGCATTACGAAGAAGGTGCTGACGGTCGCCTACATGAACCGCGAAAGCCTGCAAATCTCCATGGAGAAGGGCAAAACCTGCTTCTGGAGCCGATCCCGCCAAGAGCTGTGGCTCAAGGGCGAGACCAGCGGCAACTACCAGCACATTGTGTCCATCACCGCCGACTGCGACAAGGACGCACTCGTTGTGGTCGTGGAGAAGGACGGCCCTGCCTGCCACCTCGGCACCGACTCCTGCTTCAACACCCCCGTGTACCAGAGCGAGGAGCTGCACGAGTTCACCCTTCAAGGTCTTGCCGACCTTCTGCAGGGACGCATGGACGAGCGCCCCGAGGGCTCTTATACCACCTACCTCTTTGACAAGGGCATCGACAAGATCCTCAAAAAGGTGGGCGAGGAGTGCACCGAGGTCATCATCGCGGGCAAGGCAGACGACAAGAAGGAAACCGTCTACGAGATCGCCGATCTCGCCTACCACGTCATGGTGCTGATGACCCAGATGGGCATTTCGGTGGAGGACATCCACCGCGAGCTCGCCTCCCGCCACATCATCGACCACAAGGTCAAGCAGGAGAAGATGACCAAGTAAACAAAACGAACGGGTGTACCGCCAAGCGGTGCACCCGTTCGTTTGACATTATGATTTTCCAAACACCCGCAGGGCGTTCTCGGACAGAATGGCGCGGTTTTCTGCCTCGGTGAGCCCCAAAGCAAAGAACGCCTCCATCTCGGCCTCGGGCGACCACATGGGGTAATCGGTGCCGTACAGCACCTTGTCCGCCCCCCACGCGCGGATCAGTCGCGCGGCATGCTCGCTGTCCAGGTAGACCACCTCGGGCTCAATGCCGTGGCGCTTTCCCTCGGCAGCGAGGCTGGAGCAGGTATCCACGTACAGATTGGCAAAGCCCGAGAGCTTGTCGCATGCCTCGTCCCATGCCATCCAGCCCCCCATGTGCGCCCCCACGATCCCAAGATCGGGGAAATCCCGCAGGACGGGCAGGAGGTGATCGGGCGAGGAAAAATCGTAGCGCGGGTCCCCCATGTGGATGAGCATGGGCAGGCCCGCCTGCTCGCACAGCTCGTACATGGGGTAGCACTTTTTATCGTCAATGGCGAATTTCTGCATATCGGGGTGGAGCTTGACGCCGTGAAGCCCCAGCGCCGTCAGCTCGGCGAGATCGGCAGCGAGATCGGGGCTGTCGGGGTGAAGCGTACCGAGGCCGATCAGCTTCCCCTGCCCTTCTGCCACCGCGCCCGCGATGAAGCGGTTGATGGAACCGACGTGGTGAGGGATGGAGGCCACCGATTGCACCACGAAGGCATCCGTCCCCGCCGCACCGCAGGTGGAGATCATGTCCTCCACCACGCCACGGCAGGCCGAGTGCGTGAGGTAAAAATCATCGGTGCTCTCCACCGCCTTGGCGGCGATGCGCGCGGGGTAGATGTGGCAATGCGCGTCCAGTATGGTATATCCGTTTCGCATAATTCTGTTCCTTATACCGTATTCTTTTTTTGCGTCTTGTTTTGTTGAACCCTCTCACCCGCTTTGCGGGAGCTCTCCCATAGGGAGAGCCTTAATTTGCCTCCCCCATAGGGGGAGGTGTCACGCCGTAGGCGTGACGGAGAGGGCTTTTTTAATGAAAAGCAAGAGCCGCCCCGGTCGCCCGAAGCGGCTCTGAATTTTTTACAGTCCCAAACGCTTGGCGGCATCCTCGCGCATCTTGTACTTGAGGATCTTACCGGCGGCGTTCATGGGGAAGCTCTCCACGAACTCAATGTAGCGCGGCACCTTGTGGCGCGCCATGTGCTCGAGGATATAGGTACGCATCTCCTCAACGGTCATTTCCTCGCCGTCCCTCAGAATGATGCACGCCATGATCTCCTCGCCGTACTGCTTATCGGGTACGCCGATGACCTGCACGTCACGCACCTTGGGATGGGTGTAGATGAACTCCTCGATCTCCTTGGGGTAGATGTTCTCGCCGCCGCGGATGATCATATCCTTGAGTCGGCCCGTGATGAGGTAGTTGCCCTCGGGGGTACGGCAGGCAAGGTCGCCCGTGTGGAGCCAGCCGTCGGCGTCGATGGTATCGGCGGTCGCGTTGGGCATCTTGTAGTAGCCCTTCATGATGTTGTAGCCGCGCGCCACGAACTCGCCGTTGACGCCGTCGGGGCAATCCAGTCCCGTCTCAGGGTCAATGATCTTGCACTCCACGTTGGCAAAAGCACTGCCCACGGTCTCGGTGCGAACCTCAAGGGAATCGTAGTAGCTGCTCATAGTACATCCGGGAGCGGCCTCGGTCTGACCGTAGACCGACACGATCTCGGTCATGTTCATGACCACGGTTGCCTTCTTCATCAGGTCAGCAGGACAGTTCGCACCTGCCATGATACCGATGCGCATGTGAGAGAAATCGGTCTTGGCAAAGTCCTCGTGCTGCATCATGGCGATGAACATGGTAGGCACGCCGTTGAAGGCGGTGATGCGCTCGTTATGCACGCAGGCCAGCGCAGGCTTGGGAGAAAAATACGGCAGGGGGTACATGGTGGCACCGTGGGTCATAGAGGCGGTCATGGACAACACCATGCCGAAGCAATGGAACATAGGCACCTGGATCATCATGCGATCCGCGGTGGACAGCTCCATGTGGTCACCGATGTACTTACCGTTGTTGACGACGTTGTAGTGGGTGAGCATAACGCCCTTGGGGAAGCCCGTCGTACCCGAGGTATACTGCATATTGCACACGTCGTCCTTGTCCACGGCGGCGGCCATGCGCCAGACCTCCTCCACGGGGACCTGGGAGGCGCGGGAAAGGGACTCGTTCCACTCAAGGCATCCCTTCCAGCGGTAACCAACCGTAATGACGTTGCGGAGGAAGGGCAAGCGGCGGGCGTGGAGCGCCATGCCGGGCTTGA
>CAJGEA010000011.1 GCA_904502015.1 uncultured Clostridia bacterium
CCTCGTCCTTGCCGATGATGGGCAGGTAGGCGATGTCGGGGAACATTTCCTCGAGCAGAGTAAATATCTGCTCTTTCGGAGACGTCTTCACCACGATCTGATCCGCCATGTCAAAGCGGCGGATGAGGTCGCAGAGCTCGCGGGGATAGCGCCAGAATTTGTCAACGTTGATAAAACACTTCCCCTTGCACAGCTCAAAGACCTCCTCCATAGTGGGGATACCGAACTGCGTGGGCGTGCGGTCGTAGTTGAGATAGCGAAGGGCTCTGACCTCCTCGTCCCGCAGATTGGAAATGGAGCATTCCACGCCCAGGTGGCGGGGTTCCATATCGGGATGAAAGCTGTATAAGGTACCGTCGGCAGACATATTGGCATCCACCTCGATCATGTCTGCTCCCTGAGTCAATGCGGCCGTATAGGCGGCCATCGTATTGCAGGGAACGTTTCCCGCACTGGAGCCTCGGTGGGCGACGATCAGCAGTCGCTCGGCGGCAGCATCAAAAAGGTTCATAGTGCTCTCCTTTGACAAAGCATCCCGACACCCGCATCCGCAGATTTGGTCGGAATGGATAATTTACCTCATTTTATCACATTATTTTCCCACCGTCAACCGGTAGAGCAAATATATTTTTATTTGAAAGTGTTGAAAAAACCTTGTAATTTTCCACCGTATATGTTATAATGAAAGAAATATACTTGCAATCGCCCATGCGGGCGAGCTTGACATAAAGGAGATCAGAATGGCCACTGAAAAAACAAAGAAGACCGACACCGCCACCACCGCCAAGAAGCCCGAAAAGGCCAAAAAGCCCGCCGCGCCCGCTGAGTACGGCGACCAAAGCATCACTGCCCTGCGCGGTGCAGACCGCGTGCGCAAGCGCCCCGGCGTCATCTTCGGCTCGGACGGTCTGGACGGCTGCGAGCACTCCTTCTTCGAGATCCTCTCCAACTCGGTGGACGAGGCGCGCGAGGGTCACGGCTCGGTCATCCGCGTGACCTACTACATCGACCACAGCATTGAGGTGGACGACCACGGCCGCGGTGTGCCGCTGGGCTGGAACGAGCGCGAGCAGCGCTGGAACTGGGATCTCATTTACTGTGAGCTTTATGCGGGCGGTAAATACAACAACAACAGCGGCAACTCGGCCTACGAATACTCCCTTGGTTTGAACGGTCTCGGCGCGTGCGCCACCCAGTACAGCTCGGAGTACATGACCGTCACCTCCTACGACGGTAAGATGAAGCGGCACATTGAGTTCCGCCGAGGCGAGCCCGTAACCGAGCTCATCGAGGAACCCCTTGACAGGAAATCGGCGCGCACGGGCACCGTGGTACGCTGGCGCCCCGACCTTGAGGTTTTTACCGACATCAAAATCCCAGCCGAATTCTTTGCCGACGTCATGCACCGTCAGGCAGTGGTCAACGCGGGCATCCGCTTCGACCTCGCCATCCAGCAGCCCGACGGCAGCTTCACCGAGCAATCCTTCACCTACCAAAACGGTATTTCGGACTACATCTCGGGCATCGTAGGCGAGAACAGCATCACAGCTCCCGTTCTGTGGCATCTTGAAACCCAAGGTAAAGACCGCGACGACAAGGACGAGTACAAGCTCAAGGCCGACGTGTCCTTCTGCGTGTCCAACACCGTCCACATGACCGAATACTACCACAACTCCAGCCACCTGGAGTACGGCGGCTCCCCCGACCGCGCCGTGCGCATGGCGTTTACCTACGCGGTGGACAAGTACCTCAAAAATAACGGTAAATATACCAAGAGCGAGTCCAAGGTGACCTACCCCGACATCGCCGACTGCCTCGTTCTGGTCATCAACAGCTTCTCCACTCAGACGTCCTACGAGAACCAGACCAAGAAATCCATCACCAACAGCTTTATCTACGAGGCGCTCAACGAATTCATGCGCCAGCAGCTTGAGGTGTATTTCATCGAGCATCCCACCGAGGCCGAGCTGTTCGCCAATCAGGTACTCGTGAACAAGCGTAGCCGCGAAACCGCCGAATCCACCCGTCTGAATCTCAAGAAAAAGCTGACGGGCACCATCGATATCTCCAACCGCGTGGAGAAATTCGTCAACTGCCGCACCAAGGATCCTGAGCGCCGCGAGCTCTACATCGTAGAGGGCGACTCGGCGCTCACCTCGGTCAAGCTGGCGCGCGACGCCGAATTCCAGGCGGTCATCCCCGTGCGCGGTAAGACACTCAACTGTCTGAAGGCCGACTACGAGCGCATTTTCAAGAGCGACATCATCACCGATCTGCTCCGCGTGATCGGCTGCGGCGTGGAGATCACGGGCAAGGTCAAGGGCGATATTTCGTCGTTCGATCTGGGCCAGTTGCGTTGGTCTAAGATCATCCTCTGTACCGATGCCGACGAGGACGGATTCCAGATCCGCACCCTGCTGCTGACTCTGTTCTACCGTCTGCTCCCCACCCTGCTCCGCGAGGGCAAGGTATTCATTGCCGAGTCTCCCCTCTTTGAGATCACCACCAAGAAGGAGACGCTGTTTGCCTACGACGAGTTTGAGAAGGCCAAGATTCTGAGGGAGCTGGGGGACACTAAGTACACACTTCAGCGCTCCAAGGGCTTGGGCGAGAATACCGCCGCCATGATGAGCCAGACCACCATGAACCCCGCCACCCGCCGCCTCATCGCCATCACCCCCGCCGAGGCCGAGGCCACCGCGCGGATGTTCGACGTACTGCTCGGCGACGATCTCGCGGGCCGTAAGGCGTTCATCGCCGAGCACGGACGGCAGTACATGAAGGTCGCCGACATTGATTGATCCCAAAGGAGAATCCGATTTGAAACATCTGTTTTCGGTCGATCGCACGGAAGATCGCACCCACGACGAATTTGACTCCACCCCCTACGTCGCCGCCCGTGTATCCGACGAGGTACGCGAAAAGCTAAACGCGGCGTTCTCGGAGGAGGTGGTCAACCCCACTCCTGCCGAAACCGAGGAATCGACCGCCGCCAAACGAAAAATTCGCGAGTCCTGGTGGCTGTGCGTGGGTTGCGCGGCAGGCGCGATCGCTACCTACTTCGCGTTGGAGGAGCTGGGCTTGATGGAATCCGCCTCGGCATCTCTCATCCTGCCAATCGCCCTGCTGGGCGCAAGCATGGTGTTTAACGTTCGCGCAAGGAAGCTGGAGCGGGCGCGCTTGAGCGCCGCCCGTCCCGACACCTCCACCGACATCAAGGCCGCTGTGGAGCGGTTTGAGGCCGCCTCCCGTGAGGCAGCGCGCGAGCTGGGCATTCCCGACGATGCCAAGGCGCTGGACGTACTCCCCTTCTATTATAGAATGAAAAACGGTACCCCCGCACGCCTCGGAAAACGGAATCGCTACGAGAATCTCGGTGTCTCGGCGTATCGGATGGGGGAGCGTCTTTGCCTTGCCACCGCGCAGGAGCGGCTGGAGATTCCGATTTCGGATATCCAAGGCTACCGTCTCTACGACCGCGAGTACACCGTGGATATGTGGCTCAAGGAGCAGGCCTCGGACAGTGAGGCCTACGCCAAGTACAACATCCGCAAGAGCGGATTCCTTGGGCGGCGCGCCCGTACCCTCTGCGGCGTTTCCATCCGTCATGAGAGCGGCGAGGAATACGAGCTGCTCGTCCCCGCCTACGATCTCCCCATTTTGCAGGCGCTCGTGCCCATGCGTGAGATCAAGACCGCAGACGAGTAATTTCCCGTATTTTGTTCTGGTTCGAGCGTGTCTTGTGCAATGTGCCCAAGGTACGCTCGAAATATTATGCCATTTTGTCTCATTTTTCTTATCGAATTTGCTTGACAAGACGAGACAAACATGGTATAATATCCGAGTAGCAATCCAACTATCCAAAGACAGCAGGTTCCCGTAAAAGCGTGACCGCAAGGTCAGCCACCCTGCCGAGGAGATCATATCACCGCCCGACTTGTCGGGTGTATTTGTGTGAGTCTTTCCTCGGTGGCGTGACGCCAAACGGGAGAAAGATTCTTTTTTTGTCCGAAAGGACGGTCCGTAAGGACGACAATTCACACTGGGAGGTGAAAAACCAAATGCCGAGTAATGCAATTCTGGAGCAGAAGCAGAAAGCTGTCGCTGAGCTGGCTGATCTCATTAAGGCTTCCGTCTCGGGTGTTATCGTGAACTATCAGGGTATCACCGTTGAGAAGGACACCGCCATGCGTAAGGCTCTCCGCGAGGCAGGCGTTAAGTACATGGTTGTGAAGAACACCATGACCGGACGCGCTTGCGAGATGTGCGGCTACGACGCCCTCAAGGCTAACCTGACGGGTATGACCGCTATCGCGATCAGCGAGAATGATGCTATCGCTCCCGCTAAGATCCTGAAGGAGTACGACGAGAAGATCGAATCCTTCCACATCGTAGCAGGCTATGTAGACGGTAACGTTCTGGACGCAGACGGCGTCAAGGAGCTCGCCAGCATTCCTTCCAAGGAAGTTCTGGTTGCCAAGTTCCTGGGCAGCATCCAGTCCCCCATCTACAAGTTCGCTTACGCTATCAAGGCAGTCGCCGAGAAGGAGGAGGCTCCCGCAGAGGAGGCCGCTCCCGCCGAGGAGGCTCCTGCAGAGGCTTAATCGCCACACCCCAACGGGTCGCGTAAAGCCCTCCGCGTGCCGAGTAGGCGCGCACCACTTTGCGGCGTGATCTCAAAGAGGTCAGCCGACACAAATTCACACATAACATTTCAGGAGGTATATTGAAATGGCAAACGAGAAGATTACCGCTATTGTTGAAGAGATCAAGTCTCTGACCATTCTGGAGCTCAACGAGCTGGTTAAGGCTGTTGAGGAGGAGTTCGGCGTATCCGCTGCTGCTCCCGTTGCTGTTGCCGGTGCTGTTGCCGGTGCTGCTGCTCCCGCTGCTGAGGAGAAGACCGAGTTCGACGTTATCCTGGCATCCGCAGGCGACCAGAAGCTGAAGGTCGTTAAGGTTGTTAAGGAGGCTCTGGGCCTGGGTCTGAAGGAAGCTAAGGACATCGTTGACAACGCTCCCAAGACTCTGAAGGAAGGCGTTTCCAAGGAAGAGGCTGAGAAGATCAAGGCTGAGCTCGCCGAGGTTGGCGCAACTGTCGAGATCAAGTAATTTCGCCACCAGTTCCGATCCGACGGGTATCCCCGTGATGCCCGTCGGAACAAACCCGCATACCTGCTGTTGGATTGAAACAGGCCGACCCGTATGGGATCGGCCTGTTTTTGCATCTGTCACGAACAAAATGCCCCCGCGCGCATAGCACGCGGGGGCATTTTCATTATAGGGGTCACCGTTTCCACGTAGAGGGAGCGAACAGCACCAGCATGGGGAACAATTCCAAACGGCCTGCCAGCATATCGAAAATCAAAACCAGCTTTGACGGGATGGAGAAAAAGGCGAAATTCCCCGTGGGGCCCACCTTACCAAGACCCGGGCCGACATTGTTCAGCGTCGCCGCAACGGCGGTGAAGTTGGTCACAAGGTCGTGGTCGTCAAAGGATATAAGGATCACCGATGCAACAAAAATGAGCAGATACCACACCATATACACGTTGGTCGCCTGCACCACCGTTCGATCCACGGGACGCTTGTCCAGCATGACCTTCTTGACGCGGCGGGGGTGAATGAGGTCGCCGATAGAGTTGAACGCACCGCGAATAAGGATCTGAATACGCGATATTTTGATACCGCCGCCCGTTGATCCCGCGCACGCACCGACAAACATCAAAAGGACAAGCACGGTGCGCGACAGCTCGGGCCACAGATCGAAATTCTCGGTAGCAAAGCCCGTGGTGGAAATGACGGTCGCCACCGAAAATGCCGCGTGGCGTAATGCATCACCCACGTTCTGATACATAGATACAATGTTGAGCGTGACCACCGTGACCGCACCCGCTACAATAATCGCAAACGCGCGAAGCTCAGTGTTCAGCACTTCCTTGACGCGGCCGAGAAACAGCATATAGTAGCAGGTAAAATTCACAGAAAACAGGAGCATAAACACGGTAACAACAATCTGAACGTAAGGGGAGAAGGACGCCATGCTGTCGTTACAAAACCCAAAGCCGCCTGTACCCGCAGTGGCGAACGAGGTGTTCAGAGCCTCAAAAGCCGTCATATCACCCAGCAGAAGTAGAATGAACATGATAAAGGTCATGCCCAAATAAATAGCATAAAGGATGAGAGCGGTGGTTCGGACGCGAGGAACCAGCTTGCTGACATCGGGTCCCGGGCTTTCGGCCCTCATGATGTGCATATTCTGTCCGCCGCTAAGGGGGACGAAAGCCATGATAAAGACCAACACGCCCATACCGCCTACCCAATGCGTAAAGCTTCGCCACATAAGTATGGAGCGAGGCAATTCCTCTACAGACGCGAGAATGCTGGAACCCGTTGTAGTAAAGCCCGACACGGTCTCAAACAGGGCGTCGATATAATTGGGAATCCACCCCGAAAGAAAGAGCGGAAGGGCTCCGAACAAGCTGAGCACGATCCAAGAGAGGGACACGATGACGAAACCCTCTCGCGCGTACAAGACGGTATCACGGGGCTTGCCGAGTCGGCAGAGTAGACCCAACAGGGCACAGATCGCCATGGTAGCAAAGAAAAACAGCAACTCTCGCCACTCCCCATACACCATAGCGGTGACGGAGGGAACCAGCATAAAGATCGCCTCAAACCACAAGATCCAGCCCAGCACGTTTTTGATCATACGGTAATTCATAGGATCACGCCCCTCACAGCAGAATGTCGGAAATATCGTCCAACCCCATCGGGCGAGACACCACAATGACGCGGTCTCCTACACGAATGCGGTCATGACCGCGGGGAATGATAACCTGCTCATCATGGATAATGGCAGCGATGAGCACCTGATCCTTGAACGTCAGCTCCTTGAGGGGCGTGTCCGTCACCGCGGATTCCTCTCTCACCTTGAACTCAGCGGCCTCGACCTTGCCCTTGATCACGTTGTAGAGGGTTTCCATGTTGCTGCCCCTGGAGTTCTTCATGGCACGGACGTAACGCACGATCATATCGGCAGTCACGTTTTTGGGGTAGAGGGTGGAATCCAGATCCAGATGCTTAATCACGTCGTCAAAATCCACGCGGTTGACCTTGGTAATGACCTTTCCGCACCCTACGCTCTTGGCAAACAGGGACAGAAAAATATTTTCCTCGTCAAGATTTGTCAACGCGACGAACGCCTCCGAGCCTCGGATGCCCTCTTCCAGCAAAAGCTCACGGTCGGATGCGTCCCCTTCTATCACGTCTACCTCGTCAAGCTCGACCGACAGCTCCCCGGCGCGCTCGTGATCCTTTTCAATGATCTTAACCTTCGTGCCCGTCGGGCGCAGGATGGTACAGAGATAGTGGGCGATCTCGCCGCCGCCCGCCACGATGACGCGCTTGACGGGGCGCATTTTGTAATCAATTTTACGGAAGAAATCGGCGGCGTTACGGGGGGATGCAATGATGGAAATAATGTCCCGCTCGGCAAACACCGAGTTGCCGTTGACAATATATGCCTCGTCGCCACGCTCAATGGTGCAAACCAGCACGTCACACCCCAGCTTGGCCACCACGTCACGCACCGTCATGCCCACGAGACGGCTGCCCTCAGGCATACGGAACTTCATAAGCTCCACGCGGCCGCGGGCGAAGGTGTCGATCTTGATCGCCGACGGAAAACGCAACACGCGCGCGATCTCGGCGGCGGCGGTATATTCGGGGTTGATGACCATGGCAAGCCCCAGCTCGTCCTTGAGATAGGGCGCCTCGGCGCTGTAATCGGGATTTTGAATACGCGCGATCGTCTTACAGTCGTTGCCCGCTTTTTTGGCAATCAAACAGCACAAAAGATTCAGCTCGTCCGAACCCGTAACGGCAATGAGCAGGTCGGCATCGCCAATGCCTGCCTCACCCTGCACCGCGTGCGTCGCTCCGTTGCCGATCACGCCCTTGACGTCCAGCCGCGCGGTCAACCCCCGCACCTTTTCGGCATCAATGTCAATGACGGTGACGTTATTCCCTTCTCCGCCAAGCTGCTCGGCAAGAGCCTGTCCGACTCGGTCACAGCCCACGATCATAATATTCATAATAATCTCCATTCCGCCGCACTGCGGCGGCACGAATATCTTTTGAAATTCGACCGTGTCGCTTGCGACAAATATGGACCTCGTCCATGTTTAGGTCGAATTTGGGCGTGAAACAGCAACGTTTGGTTTCGGAGCTCTGAACTTTCACGCTAACACCTCGTATCAAAAAGGATAGCTTATTGTAGCATAAAAGCCTTGATTTGTCAAGTGTTTTCGCTTGCAACAGCAAACACGCCGCTCGACCGAATCAATGTAAATCCCCCTCCGTTCGACATAAGAACAGAGGGGGAAGCAATTACTTTTTCAGCTTCAGAGCGCGCTCGACCGAGCCGACGATCTTGTCGGCAGTCAGGCCGTACATCTCCAGCAGGGGGGGAACCTTACCCGAACGGCCGAAGGTATCCTGCACGCCAACGCGCAGAACGGGAACGGGGCAAGCCTCGCCCACGCACTCGGCCACGGCGGAACCAAGACCGCCAATGATATTATGCTCCTCAGCGGTGACGATGGCGCCCGTCTCGGATGCGGCGCGAAGGATCAGCTCGCTATCCAGCGGCTTGATGGTATGAATGTTGATCACGCGCACCGAGACACCCTTTTCCTTGAGGGCTTCGGCTGCCTTCAGAGCCTCGGCAACCATCATACCCGTGGCGACCACGGTCACGTCGGTACCGTCAACCAGCACCTCGCCCTTGCCGATCTCGAACGTATAATCATTCTCATGGATCACGGGCACGGCGTAACGGCCGAAGCGGAGGTAGCAGGGGCCGTCCATCTCGGCGGCGGCCTTGACGGCAGCGGCGGCCTCTACGGCGTCGGCGGGGTTGATGACCGTCATACCGGGGATGGAGCGCATAAGCGCAAGATCCTCCAGGCACTGGTGGGTCGCGCCGTCCTCACCCACGGTAATGCCCGCATGGGTCGCGGCGATTTTGACGTTGAGGTGGGGGTATGCCACGCTGTTGCGGATCTGCTCAAAGGCGCGGCCTGCGGCAAACATGGCAAAGGAAGAAGCGAACACGGTCTTACCTGCGGCGGCGAGACCGGCGGCAATGCCGACCATATTGCCCTCGGCGATACCGCAATCAAAGAAGCGGTCGGGGTACGCCTTGGCGAAGTAGCAAGTCTTGGTCGCCTCGGCCAAGTCTGCGTCCAGCACTACGAAATCATATTCGGCACCCAGCTCGACCAGCGACTTACCGTACGCCTCTCGGGTGGCGATCTTTTCACCAATCTTGAATTCCATCTCGTTCCCTCCTTACAGCTGAGCCTTGATTTCGGCAACGGCCTGCTCGTACTGAGCGTCGTTGGGGGCGCTGCCGTGCCACTTGACCTGATTTTCCATGAAGGAAACACCCTTACCCTTGACCGAGTTGGCGATGATGACGGTAGGACGGCCCTTGGTCGCCTTTGCCTCGGCAAACGCGGCCTCGATCTCGTCAAAGTTATGCGCGTCAATGGTGATACAATGGCAGCCGAACGCCGCGATCTTGCCCTCGTAGGGAGCGGGGCTGACGATGTCGGAAATGGCGCCGTCGATCTGCAGACCGTTGTAGTCGATGACGACGCAAAGGTTATCCAGCTTATTGTGGGCGGCGAACATGAGTGCCTCCCAGACCTGGCCCTCCTCGCTCTCACCGTCGCCCACGATGGTATAGACGCGGTAGTCGCGGGACTCCAGCTTACCTGCCAGCGCCATACCGCAAGCGGCAGAGATACCCTGACCGAGCGAACCCGTGGACATGTCCACACCGGGGATGTGCTTCATATCGGGGTGGCCCTGCAGGATGGAATCAACGCGGCGCAGGGTGGTGAGATCCTCAAAGGGGAAGAACCCCTTGCGTGCCAGCGTAGCGTACAGCGCGGGGGCGGCGTGTCCCTTGGAGAGCACGAAACGGTCACGGTCTGCCATACGGGGATCGGCAGGATCGACCTTCATTTCAGCGAAGTAGAGGTATGCCATCAGATCGGCAATAGACAGAGAGCCGCCGGGATGACCCGAGGCGGCGGCGTGCGTACCGTCCAGAACGCCCAGACGGATCATGGCAGCCTCATGCTTCAGCATAGAGAGCTTGGTGGATTCCATATCAGATTCTCCTTCCGTCCCCCCGCGGGGCAGGCCTTCAGCTTGCGTCCGAGCGCGGCGGGTCGATATCGTTCAACTCTGTTATTATACACGATTTTCCCCCGCTTGTCAAGATTTTCTGCCAACTTAGAAAAAGTTTCGGCTATTTCACGGCGGTTTGATTACGGAGCGGGCGGGCGGTGTACAATTCCGAATGGAAAAATGCCTCAAACGCGGACAGGATTTTCGGTTTCCTACTGGACAAGTGCAGCGAAATATGGTATAATAATTAGGATTATTCCAAACAATGGAGGTATCGGGCATGAATCATTCCACCGCCTGCAAACCCATATATCGCTTCAGCATCATCCGCGTAGTGACCGTGAGCGTACTGCTCTCTCTGCTGGTCGCGGGTTGCCTATACCTGCACCACACCGTCTTTACCGACGCGCGGGCGCATTTTCTGGACGCCGAGAGCAAATCCATCGCATGGATCGTACGCGAGCTGGGATATATGCTCCCCTTTATCACCGTGGCACTATTCCAGTACGTGCTGTATAGCAAGTACGACCGCGAGGACGGCGTGTTGCAACGGGAGATGATGTGGGAGATCCTGCTGGTCGCCGTTCTGACCTACGCCGTGCTACTGCCCTACGTCTGCCACGTGAGCGACGAGCTGTACGCCGCCGCCAAGGCACTGGCCGAGCAAACAGGGGAAAAGCTCCCCCAGACTGAGGGCAAGGTAGACCGCACGCTGGCAATGGATCTGCACGAGTGGTTCGTGCGCTTCTCCATCCCGCTGGCCCTTCTGGGCGTGTACCACGGCTCCCGCGCGTCGCGTGAACAACGTGAGACACGCGTGACCGCTGCCGAATCCGCAAGCGACGCTCCCCAAGCCGAAATCAGGGAGGTAACCGAATGAAACACTCTACCGTTAAGAAGACCGCGCTGTGCGCGGGTCTGACCGTAGGTGGTCTGGCGCTGGCCGCGGGCGCGCTCTATACCGAGATCATGACCACCATCATCGCCCGCCGCCACACCCCCATGACCGACAAGCTCACCGAGATCGCCACGGGTACACCCACCCCTACCGATCCCGTTCACGACGAGTGGGCGCAAAAGCTTAAGGACACCCCCACCGATCTTGTGGAAATCCGCGCGCGGGACGGCATGGTGCTCCGCGCCCACCGATACCGCGCCGAGAATCCTCGCCGCGTGCTGATCCTCGCTCACGGCTGGCACAGCACGTGGAACCGCGATTTCTGCGCGAGCAGTCCCTTCTTCCACGATAACGACTGCGAGCTGTTACTCATTGAACAGCGTTGCCACGGCCAGAGCGGCGGCGGGCTCATTTCCTACGGCATCAACGAGCGCTACGATATCCTCTCGTGGCTGGAATGGGTGGAGGCGAACATCCCGGGCCTCCCCGTCTACCTTTGCGGCATTTCTATGGGCGCCTCTACCGTGCTGATGGCGGCAGGCCTGCCCATCGCGGGCCGCGTTGCGGGCATCATCGCCGACGCAGGCTACACCACCCCCAAGGAGATCATCTCGGAGACCGTAGGGAAAGTGATCGGCAAGGCCGCCGCGCCCACCATCGCCGCTGTCAACCTCAACTGCCGCGTGCGCGAGGGTTTTGGATTCTCGGATTACTCCACCATTGACGCGATGACACAGAACAAGGATATCCCCGTTCTGTTCATCCACGGCGACGCCGACGACTTCGTACCGTGGCGCATGAGCCTTGAAAACTATCTGGCCTGCCAAGCCCCAAAAGAGCTCTGGATCGTCCCCGGGGCAGGCCACGGCCTCGGCTACGTGGTGGACACCGCCACCTACCAGAAGAAGGTGCTGGCGTTCTTCGCTGCCCACGACGAGTCTGCTGCCCCCGCGCAGGTATCCTGACGATGAATCACGAAACGGGAGGAAGAATCCCATGAATTTGCAGTATGTCCGATACGCGCTGGAGATCGCGCGCACGGGCTCCATCAGCCGAGCGGCTGACAATCTCTCGGTCGCCCAGCCCAACCTCAGCCGCGCCGTCAAGGAGCTGGAGAGCCAACTGGGCATTGCCATTTTCGACCGCACCCGTAAGGGCATGACGCTCACGCCCGAGGGCGAGCGCTTACTCACCGAGGGAGAGCATGTCCTGCGGGACGTGGATGCGCTGGAAGCCATGTTCACGGCGGGTGCGGCCGAGCGCGTTCTGCTGTCCGTCGTTACTCCGTCCTCCGAGCTGGCCGCCGAGGCCTTTTTGGCGGTGTGCGACGAGCTGTCCCCTGCTTTGTCTTTGGATGCGGATCTTTGTGAATCCGACACCGCCGACACGGTCAACCGCGTGGCCGACGGTACCTACCGCTTGGGGGTTTTGCGTTACCCCGCCCGCTTTGACGGGTACTACAAGAGCCTCTTGGAGGGGCGAGGGCTGACCGTCGATCCGCTCGGCGAGTTCACGCCCATCGTTCTCACGGGCGGCTCCGCCAAGATCGCACAGCTTACGGCAACCTGCATGAACGCCTTGGCTCGCATGACGGCGGTATCCCTGCCCGCTGACCTTGCCCCCGACGTGCTTTCGGTGGACGCGAGCGCGTCCCCCCACGCCCCCGTGCGGCAAATTGCGGTACAGGATCGCGCTACCGCCTACCGCGTACTGGGCACTCTCCCCGACGCCTACCTGTGGAGCGAGCCGTTGCCTGCCGACGTGCTCACTCGACACGGCCTGCACGCCCTCACCTGCACCGACCGCACCGACACATGGCGGTACGCACTGATCCATACCGAGGGCCGCAAGCTTACGCCGACCGAGGAGCGCTTTGCCGCCCTTCTGCGCGGCGCCTTGACGCGCGCAAAGCGGTCTTGATATCATCCCCTTGACACAAGCACGTTTATCCCCCTCTGCGGATACATAGGAATTCTTTTATGAAATTGACACCACATAACATTTCGCGAGATCGCATCTCGCGAAAGCGTATTCCCCTCGTGCGGGAGAGATCCTTCTTCCACCGTTTTTTCTCGGTCTGGATCGTTCTGGTTCTCTACAACGTCATCACCCTCGGAGTCAACCTCATTGACAATGTCATGCTGGGCGCGTACGACGAGGTTGCCATGTCGGGCGTGAGCGCCGTCAACCAGCTCCAGTTCTTGTTCCAGCAGCTTCTTTTAGGATCGAGTGACGCCGTGGTGGTGCTGGGCAGCCAGTACTGGGGCGAGCATCGAACCGAGCCCATCAAAAAGTTCGCTGTGGGCGCGCTTCTCCTGGGCGCGCTGATGTCACTCGTGCTGTTCCTCATTGCCACCGTTGCCCCCGAGGCCGTGCTGGCACTGTTCACGAAATCTCCCGCCATTCGCGCAGCAGGCGTAGAATACCTGCGGGTGATGAAATACTCCTACCTGCTCTTTGCCATGACCACCCTGCTCCTCGCCGTCCTCCGCAGCGTGGAAACGGTACGCATCGGATTTTTCGTGTCCCTTTCCACCCTTGTGGTCAACGTATCCCTGAACTACCTGCTCATTGAGGGGCGCTTCGGCGCACCCGCGTTGGGCGTGACGGGCGCGGCTCTCGCCACGCTGGCGGCACGAGCGGTGGAGCTCTGCGTGGTTCTCGCCTATCTCGGGTTCATGGACAAAAAACTTGCATGGCGGCTCCGTGATTTTCTGCACGTAGACCTCAGGCTGATTCGGGACTACCTGCGCCTTGGCGCCCCTTTCCTCATGACCTCATTCATATTCGGCTCGGCGGTTGCCATGCAGACCGTCATCCTCGGCAACCTAAGCGACACCGCCATTGCCGCCAACTCGGTAGCATCTACCTTCTACCAGCTCGTCAAGGTTGCCATCGTGGGGGCATCCTCGGCCGCCGCCATTCTCATCGGCAAGGCCATCGGCAGCGGAGACGTGGGCAAAGTCAAGTCCTATGCCAAAACCCTTCAGCTTTTGTTCGTGGGTATTGGAATCGTAACCAGCTCCCTGCTCTTTTTCCTGCGCGGGCCCATCGTGGATCTCTACAAGGAAATCACCCCCGAGAGCCGCGAGATGGCATTGCAATTCATTCTTGTCCTCTCGGTCACGGGATTCGGCACAGCCTACCAGATGCCTACCATCACGGGCATCATCCGTGGCGGAGGCGACGCCAAATTCGTGTTCTACAACGACCTGATCCACATTTGGGGGCTGGTGATTCCGCTGTCGCTCACGGCGGCGTTCGTCCTTGGGTGGCATCCCGTGGCGGTGCTGTTCTGCCTCAACCTCGATCAGCTCCTCAAGTGCATCCCCGCCGCCATCAAGGCAAATCGCTATCGGTGGATGAAGAAATTGACGCGCGCATAGCACGTGCATAGCACGGGCTATGCATGTGCTATGCACAAAAGAAAACCACGCGCTGCGCTTAGCAGGGCGTGGTTTTCTTTGGTTCGTGCGGCGTGCGGTTCGATTGAGGCTCTGTCGGGCTCGCGCCCGTGAGCAGCTCCTCGATCCCCACGTCCAGCACGCTTGCCAGCTCGTCCAAATACACGACGTCGGGACAGGACACACCGCGCTCCCATTTGGAAACCGCCTGCGGGGTGATGCCCAACCGATCCGCGACCTGGCATTGGGTAAGTCCGAGCCGCCTTCGCCTCTCGGCGATGTGACAGCCCAGCGCTTCGGGATGAATCATGCAGGCACGGCTCCTTTGCATAGTGTGGCTGGGATTCGGCGCTTGCCGAACCCCACCCGCGGCGGGCGGGGGATGTCCCCTGCCCCGCAGGCAGAGCGGATGTGCTTTGATGATCCGATTGAAATTCGTGTCTGATTGCGTGTGCTTCAGCCGCTTACGTCCGATCGGACATCAGCCGCGCCAACCCGTGAGGCGCGGGTCACAGCATCCGTTTTTGTCGAGTTTCATAGATAAACTCCGCCTCCTTTCTTTCCCGCCTTACTGCGCGAATGTGCACCCTCGCGCCCTCGGGCATAAATTTCACATTTCTGTGATGACACTATTATACCAAATGCGGAAAATCTTGTCAATAAACCATCCGTTGATTTTTTTGGATATGATGGCGGGCACTTGACTTTTGCGGCGATTGGTGCTATAATAGTCGTGTATGCCATATTGCATATCCACTTCATTGTATCAAACTGCTACAAATCAGGTGATCTTATGAACAAAAACACTACCCGTTCCACCGAACGGGAGCCACGTCGGATGGGACGCCCCGCGGGACATCCCGCGGGGCGGTGGTTTCGCGGTGTAGCCACGGCTCTGCTGAACTGCCGCTACCTGCCCTTCTACTTCCTTCTTGCGCTGGTTCTGACCGTTACGGTGGAGTGCCTTGCCCGCCATTCGGTGATTGGAGGCTTTGCATTTATCTTTGCATCCCCCCTGGCATTTCTCACCAATTACGGCATCATTCTGCTGACTCTGCTGCCCGCCCTGCTGTTTCGCCACCGCGTGGCGGCGACCATCCTGCTCGTCCTGCCCTGGCTCACGCTGGGCATTACCGATTGCATTCTGCTCCTGTTCCGCGTAACGCCTCTGTCGGCAGTGGATCTCACCCTCATTACCAGCGTTGCCTCCATCATCACCGTCTACCTTAAAGCGTGGCAGGTGGTGCTGGTCATTGGCCTGCTCGTGGGCGCGGTGGCGGGCGTGGTAATCCTATTTTTCAAATCTCCCCGCTTTGACCGCCGACTGAAGCTGTTTGCCATCGCCTACCCCACCACTGCCGCCGCACTGGTGCTGATTATCGCTTGCGGCTTCGGCGTAGGACAGCTCTCAGACCACTTCCCCAATCTCACCAACGCTTACAGCGACTACGGCTTTACCTACTGCTTTTCCATGAGCGTGGTAGACAAGGGCGTGGACAAGCCCGACGGCTACGACAGCGACGCCATCACCGACCTTTTGGACGATTTGATTCCCAACGAGCCCTCCCCCGAGATCGCCCCCAACGTCATTTTCGTGCAGATGGAATCCTTCTTTGATCCCAACTACGTGGAGGGTGTGACCTTCTCAGAAAACCCCGTTCCCCATTTCACCGCCATCAAGGAGCAACACCTTTCGGGGGCGCTCTACATCCCCGTAATCGGCGCGGGCACGGTGAACACCGAGTTTGAAATTTTGACGGGCATGAACGTCAACCATTTCGGCGCGGGCGAGTACCCCTACCGCTCCATTCTCACCCAAAAGACCTGCGAGACAATCGCCTACGACCTGCTCGCGTCGGGCTATCGCACCCACGCCATTCACAATCACGAGGGTAGCTTCTACGACCGCGACGAAATCTACCCCGGCCTCGGATTTGAGAACTTTACCTCTCTGGAATACTTCCTTGATCCCACCTTCAATATCAACGGCTGGGCGCAGGATGCCATTCTGACCGATGAGATCCTGCACCGTCTGACCTCCACCGAGGAGCGGGATTTCGTCTTTGCCGTATCGGTGCAGGGGCACGGCCGCTACCCCGACGAGTATATTCCCGAGGAAGGCGACGTCGTGGTAACGGGCGGCATTGAAGACGAGGCGATTCTCAGCCACTACAACTATCTCATCAAGCAATTCTCTGAAATGGATGCCTTTATCAGGGATCTGTACGAGGCTGTCATGGCGCTTGACGAGCCCACGGTTCTTGTATTCTACGGCGATCACCTGCCCAGCATCGCGCGGGACGAGGGCATCATCATCCGTACGGGCGAATACGAAACCGAGTACGTGATCGCAACTAACTTTGACCTCTCCACCGAGGGGACGTTGGCCGGCGGCCCTCTGTACGCCTACCAGATGTTCCCCACCGTGCTGGAGCTGATCGGCAACAACGAGGGTGTGATGAACCGTTTTCACCGCACCTACCGCGACCACAAGGATTATCAGGACCTTTTGCAGCAGCTTGAGTACAACGTCCTCTATGACGATTGCTCGGCGTACGACCGCCCCTACGAGCCCACCGACATGGTGATGGGCGGACGACCGATCACCGTCACGGGATGCTCCGTCGATGAGGAATATATCTACGTCACGGGAGAAAATTTCACCACATACAGCCACGTGATCATCAACGGACGCAAGCGCAAGACCGAGTTCATCGACAACTCTACCCTGCGCGTGCCGCTGGGGCTGACCGATTCCCTTGAGAAATTCGACACTGTGGCGGTACGTCAGCTCACGGTCAAGGGAGAATTCCTCTCGGAATGCCAGCCCTATACCGTCCCCCACGGGGACGAATCGTAAACCGTAATATGATTCCATAACGACATCACCCCGAGGCAATCGCCTCGGGGTGATGTCGTTATAAAAATCAAAGAGCGAGCCACGAGGGCTCGCTCTCTGATTACAATTACTTGTACTTTCTCTTGCGTGCTGCTTCAGACTTCTTCTTGCGCTTAACGCTGGGCTTCTCGTAGTACTCACGCTTGCGAAGATCGGTCAGGATGTTCGACCGTGCGCACATACGCTTAAAGCGACGGAGAGCACTATCCAGAGATTCGCCCTCTTTCACCTTGATTTCTGCCATTTCTTATTTCCCTCCCCTCGCATACGCCGGAGATTAGTTGCCTCGGGGTTTCCGTCGGCAAACTCTTTGCATATTATACCCTATTTCCATTCGTTTGTCAAGGGGTATTGCGAAATTCATTGTAATTTTTCCGAAATAAAATTTCTAGGGTAATCGTTCTCGGCATTGTATGGTGGATTTAGAAAAGGAATGCCGTCACACGGCCAAAAAAATATTATATACGGCAAACACCGAAAGGACAACGGATTCGATTATGGCATAAAACGAGCTGTGAAAACCGCCGCCCGATTTGTTTTTTTCCAGCATAACAAATCTCTTTCCGTAATGCTCCAGATTCCAATAAACGTCAGAAAACAGTATCGCGGGAATTTGAACAGCACAAAGCGCAGCATTACATGTCGCTATCGGAATAGAGAAAAATTCTGCCCAGCCAAGGCATACGACCGAGAAAAGGTACACCGCCGTTAGTACGATTAAGAGAATGTTCAGCGTGTAAATATACCCTAGCCCAACCTCGGCATGGAGCTTGTTGTACAACCAATAATTTGAGTACCCTTTTTTGTTTTTTCGAATGAAGGTCTTGCTGTTTTTATGAACCCGAAGATAAGAATTCACACCCATACGAAAGGTTACATAAACAAAAACGGCAAATGCGGAACAGATGATGTTATAAGGGTAAAAATTCACAAGTGGCATCCTTTTCGTGGGATTTTGAAGTCATAATGGAGCATCCAAACGGTAGAGCAGCAAACGATGAAATCGTGGCAATGCCACGATGAAATCCGAGCGAGGCTCGGGTGAAATCCTCGGCGTCTCGCCTCGGATGAAATTAAATCCGCCTCCCGTTCCCCGCAAAGCGGGATTTTATCACGCAGTGATTTCATCCACCGCAGGTGGATTTCTTCCGCCGGCGGCGGATTTAGTTGAAAAAAGCACATCTGCATTGCAGATGTGCTTTTTTCTGGAGCTGGTAATCAGATTCGAACTGATGACCTCGTCATTACCAATGACGTGCTCTACCGACTGAGCCATACCAGCATCGCGAGGGAACTCACTCAGTCCCGCAATGCGGTCCCGATTTGGAGCTGGTAATCAGATTCGAACTGATGACCTCGTCATTACCAATGACGTGCTCTACCGACTGAGCCATACCAGCGTCGCTCCCTGCGACTTGAATAGTATACCATAGACCGCTCGGTTTGTCAAGTGCTTTTTCGATATTTTTTCAAAGATTTTTGCAAGAAATGCACACGGCAAGAAAAAGGCCACGGAACGGCGATGCTGTTCCGCGGCCTTGGGTAACATTTATTCTTCGCTTGGCTTCGGCTCGTCCCAGACCAGCGTTCCGTTCTCCTCACGGATGGCAAGGAAGGTAGGACGCTCCTTGCGGTCGTCCGCTGCCGTGTTGGGGGAATGGAAGGACAGGTACATCTGCCCGTCGGTATCGGTGAAGATCATGCCGTGACCGCCGTCATAAACGCCCGTCATGTACTTGGAGTACAAGAGTTTTTCATCATGAATCCACTCGCCGTCCAACCGTCCGTTGGAGCTTCTGGCAACCGCCACAACGTAGCCGTGCGCGTCGAAATTCGACCAGACCATCAGAAGCTGTCCGTCCTCGGTGGTATACATCCAACAGCCATCGGTGACGCCCGCCGTCGCCCACGCGGGCTCGTTGGCCAAAAACAGCTCAATGGGCTCCGAGATAAAGTGGGTAAAATCCTCCGAGAGCTTGGCGGCGGCAAAGGAGCCTACGCCGTTGGGCATACAAGTCCATTCGTGGACGAAGACCATCCAGGGCTGTCCGTCAGGATCGACATACAGCGTACCGTCAATGCAGTCCCAGCTTGCGGGGGTAATATGCCCGTCGGTGATCTCCACAAACGGGCCCTCGGGGGAATCCGACTTCATGATGGTACAGCCGCGGTGGTTGGTGATCTGGTTCAAGTAGGTTGTGAACATATAGTAGGCACCGTTATACTTGTGCACCTCGGGTGCCCAATGGCTACCGCCGTCACGGGCCTCGTCCGCCACGGAGGCAACCTTGCCCACCTTGATCCACGGGCCGTCCAGCTTGCCGCCGGTATTCTTGTAGCAGGTCCAGCCCGTGCCGTAGGCGTAGTACACGCCGTCCTCCAGCAAAATGCAGGGGTCGCGCAGCTTTTCGATACCGGTTGTAATCATAGCATACTCCTTTTCATGGCCCTTCACGTCCACGTTTGTCGGAACGCAAAGGCCTTTTTCATCGGTGTAGTAGTTATCAAAAAGGTACTCGACGCAGGTATAGAAGGAACGGTAGGTCGTACCCGCCAGAAGGATCTGCCCCGTTTCGCCGTCGCCTCGGGTGCGAATGGCAAACTCGCCGTCCTCAAGTCCCTCCAGCATTTCCGCCGTTTCGGGACGGGTGCGGGAGGCCAGCACGATCTCAAGATCTCCCGTGCGCGCGCTATCATAGGGACGGATGTCCGCGCCCGTGTAGTTCAGAAGCATAGCAGTAAACATATCCACCTCGGCGGTCAGCGGCGCATCCACGTTCTGATCATAGACCAAACGGAAATCCGAACGGCGATCCCCCTGCTTGGCGACTACCATATCATACACGGGTTCTTCCTCCGCGGAGGTATCCGACTCGGTCGGCGCTTCCGGGGTGCCGCCATCGAGGGCGGTTTCGGTGGTGCCCTCAGCAGTGCTCTCTGTGGGCAACTCGGTGTCAAGCTTGGTAGTTGTGCAGGATGCAGCAAGCAGTGCGATCAAGCACAGAGCCAAGACCGCGGAAAGGAGTTTCTTCGCTTTTGCTGCAGGGATTAACACCATAAGTTCTTCCTCCTTTAGGGACATTTTTTGTTGGAAATTATCCGATATAGTAGAGGTTATCCACCAGCGTTTGCGAGGTAGATGTGGTCACGCTGACGGTAGCACTGCTGCCGTAGGCCACGTTGTTATAGGCCAGCACGCAGTAGTTCTGACTGCTCTTGGTGATCTTCAGCACCGCTCTCTCCACACCGTCAATGGTCACGACGACGTACGAGGAGGTATTCGTGCTGATGCTCTGCGTCTTAGCCATATTCCCGCTCGTGGCGGTGGGGGCTTGGTTCATACCCGAGCAACCGACCGTCAAGAGGAAGCCGCCGCTGAAGCTGAATTTGCCGTCAAAGTCCAGCACACCGTTGCCGCCGTTCGTGGGGCCCTGCGCCAGCACCGTGCCGCCGCTCATATTGATGTTGCCGTTGGAGTCCAGACCGTCGCCGCCGGCGTTGAAGTACAGCACACCGTCCGTGATGTTGACGGTCGCACTCGTCCCCGAGCCATTGACGGCATCATCCGAGGAGGTAATGTGCGTCCGACCGCCGCCGATGTTGATGGTTTTACCCTCCACGCCTTCATACGAATTTGTAATGTCAATTTCGCCGCCCGAGATGGTCAGCACATTGTCGGCGTGAAGGCCGTCATCATCCGAATACAGGGTGAGCGTACCGCCGCTGATGGTAACATTGCCCACGCCGTAGGTCACACCGTCGGCGAACAACACATCGCTATTGGCGTGGATGGCTCCGTCATGCGCCTTGACGGTGATCACACCGCCCGAGATAGTAACGCTATTATCCGCCTTGATACCCTTGCAGGAGTAGGCAGCGGCGTTGGCGTTGGCGTTGCCGTTCTGCATACCGCCGCCGGGCGCACCCGTGCTTTGGGTGGTATAGTTCGTCCAGGTAAAGGAAATGGTCTTGCTGCTCGCGGTTGCCGAGGAGTACGCAAGGGTGTCATACGCCGTATTGATCGCCGCATACTCCGAGGCATAGGTATAGGTTGTTGCCTGTCCCTGCGTTTGTCCCGAAGCATACACGAACACTTGATAATGAGTGGCATTCGCGGGCTTAGAGAAGGAGTAGTACGCCGTATTGCCCGACGAGCTCTTAAGGGTGGGATTGACCCAGCTCTCACTGCCGTCACTCAACGTGAACTTGACCGAGTAGGTGTAGGAACTGTGAGAGAAAGACGAGCTACTGCTACCGGGTCTGGGGCGGCTACTCGAAGAGAACTTTAAGTGCATGGTGCTGCTTGAGGTTGCGCTGACCGTACCCGAGTATTCGGAATACGATTCGGTATAAGCATTGACCGTACCGCCCGTAATCACCACGTCGTAGGCCGCATCAATGGCATCGCAGGCGGCGTAGGCATTGACGGTACCGCTCGTAATGGTGATGATGCCGCGTTGCTTACCCGTGCTTGAAACGTCGTTATTGTCGGTCTTGAGGGCATCGCCCGACACAGAGATAGCGGTCACGTTGCCCGACTCGACGGTGATGGAATCGTTGCCCTTAATGGCGTTGTTGGGGGCTTTGACATTCAGGGTCAGCTTTTTGATGGTCAGATCGTCCTTGGTACCCACACCGTTGTTGTAGGTGCTCTCCACGATCAGGGTTCCCTGCCCCTTGAGTTTGAGGTCCACGATGGAGTAAATCGCCGCTCCCGTTGCCGTTACGGGGTCGGTAGCCACGCGCTGGTCGGTAATGGTGGATGTGGTACCGCTCTTGGCGGAAATCTCCACCTTATCGGCACTGGCGATGTAAATGGGGTGGGACACCGACGAGGATATGGTCACGCCGTACAGGTCGATATTAACCACATCGGTATCGGGGGCTTCAACGATCAGGGATTTATCGGTCATCGAGCCGTAGACGGTGTAAACGACGGTATCGCCACCTGCGGTAATATGCACGTTACCATCAGCGTCCACCGTAACGGCGCCGTTGTTATTGCTGATTTGCGTACCCTCATCCGACAAGGTAATGACCGTGGGTTCGTCGGCATTGTAAGTCGGCTCGGTTGCGGGTTCTGTTGTGGTGTCCTCGGGAGCCGTGGTGGCTTCCTCGGGCTCGGTGGTGGTCACTTCGGGCTCAGCGGTGGTTTTCTCGGGTGCCGCGGTGGTCACTTCGGGCTCGGCGGTGGTCACTTCGGGCTTGGTGGTGGTCACTTCGGGCTTGGTGGTAGTCACTTCGGGCTCGGTGGTGGTCACTTCGGGCTCGGTGGTAGTCACCTCGGGTTCCGTGGTAGTCACTTCAGGCTCGGCGGTGGTCACTTCGGGCTTGGTGGTGGTCACTTCGGGCTCGGTGGTGGTCACTTCGGGCTTGGTGGTGGTCACTTCGGGCTCGGTGGTGGTCACTTCGGGCTCGGTGGTGGTCACTTCGGGCTCG
>CAJGEA010000012.1 GCA_904502015.1 uncultured Clostridia bacterium
CGGTCAGGAAGGGATGGTCGATACCCAGGAGCTTACCGTGGCGGCAAGCGCGGCGGATGATGCGGCGAAGAACGTAGCCGCGACCCTCGTTGGAGGGGATGACGCCGTCGGCGATCATGAACATAGCCGACTTGATGTGGTCGGTGCACACGCGGATGGAGACGTCATTGGCCTTGTCGGCACCGTACTCCTTGCCGGCGATGGCGCTGACGGTGTCCAGGATCTTGCGGTTGGTGTCCACCAGGAACATGTTGTCCACGTCCTGCATCACGCAGGCCAGACGCTCCAGACCCATACCGGTGTCGATGTTCTTCTGTGCCAGCTCGGTGTAGTTGCCGTTGCCGTCGTTGTTGAACTGGGAGAATACGTTGTTCCAGATCTCCATGAAGCGGTCGCAGTCACAGCCGGGCTTGCAGTCGGGCGAGCCACAGCCGCGGGCGGCACCGCGGTCAAAGTAGATCTCGGAGCAGGGACCGCAGGGACCCGAGCCGTGCTCCCAGAAGTTGTCGGCCTTGCCGAGGCGCACGATGCGCTCCTCAGGCACGCCGACGACGTCGCGCCACAGGTGGAATGCCTCCTCGTCGTTCTCGTAGATGGAGGGCCACAGAAGATTCTCGGGGATCTCCAGGGTGACGGTCAAAAACTCCCAAGCCCACGGAATGGCCTCGTCCTTGAAGTAGTCACCAAAGGAGAAGTTACCCAGCATCTCAAAGAAGGTGCCGTGACGGGCGGTGTGTCCCACGCGCTCCAGATCAGGGGTACGGATGCACTTCTGGCAGGTGCAGACGCGGCGGCGAGGGGGCTCCTCTTCACCCGTGAAAAACTTCTTCATGGGCGCCATGCCCGAGTTGATGAGCAGAAGGGAGGGGTCGTTGTGGGGAACGAGGGGGAAGGAGGGCAGACGAAGATGCCCCTTGGATTCAAAATAGGCGAGATATTTCTCGCGCAGATCGTTAAGAGATGTCCACTGCATGATGTAAGCCTTTCTGTATGTGTATTATAAATTTATTTTTATTTTTGGATCTCATTTTTCAGGGCTCAAAGAGCGCCGCACCGATAACCGTGCCGAACTGGGCGTTCTCGGGTATGATGAAATTCACACCGAAGGAGTCGCCGAGATTTTCGTACGCGCGGCGGATGGGGGCGATGTTGGTCAGGTTACCCGTCAGCACGATGTCGCGGATGCCGTGACCGCGTGCCGCGAAGATGGACATCATGGCGATGGTCTCGGCAACCATGTTGCAAAGTCCCAGTGCGATGTCCTCGCCGGTCGCCATATCCGAGAGTTTGCCGAAATTGGCGGCAGTGAGATTCGCACCGATGGGGAACTGGTCGTCCTGCTTGGAGATGTCGCGGATGGTCAGGTCGATCTTGGAAAGATCGCCGCCCATCGCCATCTGCTCAATATGCTCGATGGTGTCCACACCCAGCATCTTTTTGGTCAGACCGAGCAGCGTACCGCCGCCTACGCCCGTACCGCCGAGATACTCAACGTCGGTTTTGCCATCGGCTTGTCGCTTGGCGTGTACGATGGCCGTGCCCGTACCCATGCTCACGATGATGGCATCGTTGAGGCCCGAAAGATACAGTCCTCCAAGACCTACACCCGAAAACTCGGGTACAGAGTGGCAATCCAGCGAGTAGATAGAGCCCGAGAGGAAGGACGAACCAACGCCCGTGGTCATCACGCGGCTCACGTCGTCGAGGGTCAGCCCGTTTTCGGATGTGAAACGCCCAAGAGCTCCGTAGATAGAGGTGATGGGATCGGTCGCTCGCACGAACAGGGGCGAGATCAGCTCGGGCGTGCCCGATGCCGTATGGCGAAAGCCCACGATCTTGGTGGTGCTTCCACCCACGTCAATGCCAATGACGACCTTGCCCGTAGCCGTATGTACGGTGGAATCAGAATTCATGTTGGATGGTATCCTTTCCGCGATCAAGCCCCGCCGAGGGGGCTTGTCTGCACAGATAAAAAGATTATAACACACTCTTGCAAAAAAATCAAGAATATGTTATACTATATTATCAAATATTTTTCATTTTTCGCGCGTTTTTCCGCAAGGGAGGTGCCGCGAAGGGTAAGGAGTCTCATGAATCACCAAAATCCCCCCATCGGACAGCTCGCCGATAAGAAGCTTTACGTATTCGATATGGACGGAACCATCTACCTCGGCAAGATCGTGTTTGACTTTGCCATTCGCTTCATCAAGCATCTCCGCGAGAGCGGTCGCCGTGTGCTGTTCTTTACAAATAACGCCTCCCACTCCACCGATTTCTATCTGGAAAAGCTCACCCGCCTCGGCTTTGAGCCCACCCGTGAGGAGATCATGTCCTCGGCGGACGTCACCGTGGCGTATCTCAACGCCTACCATAAGGACGAGACCGTTTACCTTGTGGGCACGAAGCAGCTGGAGTCGCAGTTTATCTCGGGCGGCATCCACCTTGCCACGGGTAAGGAGGATGCCGTGGACGTGGTGGTCAGCAGCTTTGATACCGAGCTGACCTATGAGAAGCTGGACGATGCCTGCCGTCTCATCCGCGGCGGCGCGACCTACCTCTGCACCCACCCCGATTTTAACTGTCCCACCGATACGGGCTTTATGCCCGACAGCGGCGCGATCGCCGCCCTCATTACCGCCTCCACCGAGGTCACACCGCGCTACCTCGGCAAGCCCTACGCCGAGGTGGTGGACATGATCGAGCGCGTCACGGGCATTGACCGCGCTGACACCTGCATCTTCGGTGACCGCCTTTATACCGACATCGCGCTCGGTGCGCGCAACGGCGTGACCTCGGTGCTGGTGCTCACGGGGGAGGGAACCTACGAGGAAGCTATGGAGCTACCCGAGGGGGATAGACCTGCGTTTGTTTTCCCGTCCTTGAAGGAAGTGGATGAGTCGATATTCAACTGAAACCGTACAAAAACGCTGTGCCATCAAAGGCACAGCGTTTTTCCATACGTTTGGTCAGTTCAATTCGCGGCATTCCATCCATTCAAAATCCGCAAAGCAGACCTCTCCCTCCGCGCATCCCGAAAGATCCTGGCAGGCCATGCCCACGAAGGTGCCCGTGTGGCCCTCGTGTCCCATAGCGAAGTAATGCTCGTCGGCCAGATTGGAGCAGTCCAGTGCCCCACCGATGGGGGTGAAGTCCTCGCCGTCGACGGAATAGAAGAACCGCAATTCGGTACCGTCCACACAGGCGCGGAGCCATACCGATCCCTCGTTGGGGATCTCCGCAGCCCCGCCGTTCAAGGGATCGAAGAAGTCCTTGTTGTCGCGGCAGATGATCCGCACCTCCCGACCGCCGTCCTCTCTGCCGAGGATGTGTAGGTAGAAGAAATTATAGGAGTCGTACATAACGGCAAGTCCCGCCATGTGCTGGTAGTCGGCGGGGGCGAAATCCATCTTGACGGTGGTCTCGGTGTGGTGGTTTTGCAATCGACGGGCCACCAGAGTGGTCTCGTTCCAAGACGTGATGGACTCCCGTCCGTATAGTCTGAGCCACCCGCGGCGGGCGGTCAGAGAGCCCATCCGCTCGGTGAAGGGGATGCGCAGGGTCTTGTAGCGGTGCGGCAGGGTGTCCATGTCAAAGGTGTCCTTCTCGGGGGCGGGGATCACGGGAGCCTCGGGGAGGTCGGACGTATAGGTCAGAGGAGGCAGGATGCCGCCATCCTTCAAGCGAAGCCAGCCGTCCATGCTCCATGTGAGTTGGGCAATACCCGTCTCACGCCCCAAAATGCACCGCCCGTTCAAGGGGCGGCCGCAGAGAAATACGGTGTAAAGCTGGCCGTCGGGGGTGTCGACCAGACAGCCGTGTCCCGCCCGTTGCAGGGGGTAGTCGCGGTCGTGGCGGGTGGTGAGCAGAGGCTCTGGGTCGGCCTCGTAGGGCCCCGTGATGGTTTTGGATCTCGCCATTTGGATGCCGTGGCGGTAGCTTGTGCCCCCCTCGGCGACCATGAGATAGTAGTAGCCGTTCAACTTGTACAGATGGGGTGCCTCGGTCACTCGAACGTCGGTGCCCCGGAAGATGTTGACGGGTTTACCAATAAGCTTTCGCTCGGTCGGGGAATATTCCTGCAGCAGGATGCCGTCAAAGGGGTGGTTGCCGTAACGGGCGTCCCACTTCATGTTGACCAACCACTTGCGTCCGTCGTCATCGTGGAACAGGGAGGGGTCAAAGCCGCTGGCATTCAGGTAGACGGGCTCGGACCAAGGGCCGCGGATATCGGTTGCCGTGATCAGATAGTTGTGGGTGTCCTTGTAAATGCCGTGGAAGTTCTTGACGTCGGTGTAGATGAGATAAAAGACTCCGTCGCAGAAGGACAGGCAGGGCGCCCAGATACCGCCCGAATTGGGGTTGCCCCGCATATCCAGCTGGGATACACGGGTCAGCGGGGAGGGAAGCTCCTCCCAATTCACCAAATCACGGGAATGATACAACTGGACACCGGGAAACCATTGAAATGTGGAGGTCGCAATATAGTAATCCTCCCCGACACGGCAGATGGAGGGATCGGGATTCATCCCGTGCAGAATGGGATTTTGAGCGGTAGGCATAGCATCCTCCTTAAGTTTTCAGTACCGCTATTATAGCACACGGAGAATTTTTTGTCAACCGCTTCGATTGCGCTTGATTTATGGGCGATCGTGTGGTATAATGAGCATACTGAAACGAGAAATTGGAGATATATCATGGCATTTGACGCAGGTATGCTCGCGTGTATGCTCCACGAACGGGGTGGTTTGATGGAGTTGCGTTTCGCCTTGTCCATCATTTTCTTTGTGATTGGTGCGTTGTTGCTTGCACTGACCGCTTGGTTGACCACGGCGGCTGTCATATTTGCTTTCTGTCCCAAGAAAACAGCGAAAATAGGAGCCGTCCTCGAGAGCGTCGAATATAAAAAGAACGTGACTGTAAGAACAGATAGACGCAGACATAGATCTCGCTTCTACAAGCATGCCAGCCGTGGACGATATGTTTACACCGTGGCCGGGAAAAGGCACGTGCTCCGCAGCGAATTTCATTGGGGATCAACGCCCCGTCAAGTGCCGAAATTCGTTTCCGTGGTCTACGTCAAGCGATGCCCCCGCATGGCGTATATCGCTTCGGATATCTTCTGTTTGCACGGCGTATATGCCGCGATATCGGGAGTTTTTGGAATATTGGCATTGAATTTGGCGGTTATGCTGCTCGTGAGCAGATAATGTAATGATTCAACGGTATTCAAATTAGGATTTGTTGGGGTGTTTCAATAACCTCGTCGTAGGGGCGCACTGTGTGCGCCCGCGGGCGCACACAGTGCGCCCCTACGTCCTTAAACCAAAGAATATCTATATCCGACAAGGAATATTGCTGTTTTGCCTGTAGGGGCGCCCCTGCGTGGGCGCCCGTGGGAGGCCACATAGGGCCTCCCCTACAGCGGATAAATTAACATCCCGATAAACCCCAATTTGACGTGTAGCTGAATAGGTACGCTAAAATGTTCTTCGCGAGAACATTTCTATAATCTAAATTTGCTTTGATGAAAAGAGGAATTATATATGGCATTTGACGCAGGTATGCTCGCGTGTATGCTCCACGAGATCCGCACGGTTGCGCTGGGCGGACGGGTGGAGAAGGTCATGCAGCCCGAGCGGGACGAAATTATATTGCAGCTTCGCTCCACCGAGGGCGGCAAGCGGCTGCTGATCAATGCGGGCTCGTCCCCCCGCATCGGCTTTACCGAGCTTTCGCGGGAGAATCCTGCCCAAGCCCCCATGCTCTGTATGCTGCTCCGCAAGCACCTCACGGGTGCGCGGCTGGCATCGGTGGGGCAGGAGGGCTTTGAGCGCGTGGTCACGCTGGGCTTTGACACGAGGGACGAGATGGGCTTTGCCTGCACGCGCTACCTCATCGTGGAGATCATGGGCAAGTACAGCAACCTTATTTTTGCCGATGACAACAAGAAGATCATCACCGCCCTCAAGACGGTGGACTTCACCACCAGCTCCCGCCGTCAGGTCTTGCCAGGCATGCGCTACGAGCTGCCACCCGCGCAGGATAAGGACAACCCCCTGACCGTCACCGAGGCGCGCTTTGCCGAGTTGTACGCCGCCGAGCTGCCCGACCGCCCGCTGGATAAATTCATCACGAGCCGCTTCTTGGGCATCTCCTCGGTCGTGGCGCGTGAGATGGTCTATCTCGCCACCCGCCATACCGACACCCCCGCCGCCTACGCCACCCCCGACGTGCTGTGGCGCGGATTTCGCGCGGTGATTGACCGCATTTTGGAAGGGAATTACGCCCCCACCATGGTCTACGATGGCACGGCCGTTGGCCAAAACGCCGTGGAGTACGCCTTCTGCCCCCTGACGCACTATCAGGCACCGCTGGAGACCCGTCCCTTTGCCTCCCCCGCGCAAATGCTGGACGCCTTCTTTGTCACCCGCGACCGCGAGAATCGCATCCACCAGCGCGCCGCCGACGTTCTGCGTCTGTTGACCCAAGCCGAGAGCCGCATCAAGAAGAAGCTGGATCTCCAGCGCGCCGAGCTGATCGACTGCGAGCAGGCCGACCGCTACAAAAAGTACGGCGATATGATCACGGCGAGCATCTGGCAGCTCACCCGCGGCATGAAGCAGGCCGAGCTGACCGACTACGAGGCGTGGGACGACGCGCGGGGCGAGTACGGCACCTGCGTCATTGAGCTGGACGAGCGGCTGACCCCCTCGGCCAATGCCCAGAAATACTACAAGAAATACGCCAAGGCGCGCAATGCCAAGGTGGAGTTGGCGCGGCAGATCGAGCTGGGTGAAGCCGAGCTCGCCTACGTCTACACCGTGTTTGATGCCCTCACCCGTGCCGAGACCGCCGCAGACCTTGCCGAGATCCGCGACGAGCTCTACCGCTCGGGCTACGCCTCCCGCATGAAGGGCTACGCCGCGCCCCGCAAGCAACCCGCGCCCACGGTGGCGAAATTCCGCACCACGGGCGGATATCTCGTTCTCTGCGGCAAGAACAACGTGCAGAACGAGCATATCACCCACAAGCTCGCCGACCGCAATGACTACTGGTTCCATGCCAAGGGAGTTCCGGGCTCGCACGTCGTGCTGGTCACCGAGGGCAAAGAACCCGACGTGCAGGACTTTACCGATGCCGCCACCATCGCCGCGCAGTATTCCAAGGCGGCGGGGGGGGCGCAGGTGCCCGTGGATTATTTGCTTGTGCGCCACGTCCGCAAGGTGCCTGGCGCGAAGCCGGGCTTCGTCACCTACCACACCAACTGGACGGCGTACGTCACTCCCGATGCCGACGCCGTCGCCGCCATGCGGATCAAATAACGTCTCTCTTGCCCGCCCCGACTCGTCGGGGCGGGCTTCCTTTGTGTCGACAAATTTCCCTACAAATTGGGATTTATCGGGATGTTTGAACTTTAGATTGTAGGGGCGATCTGTGATCGCCCGCGGGCGCACACAGTGCGCCCCTACCATGGGTTATTATAAACCGTTCGATAAATCCAAATTTGAAAAACTTTTCCATCGGGGGATAACAATGGGTTTCCGACACCCATCCCCGAGCCAAAGCCGCACCGCAGGTGCCCGACAAATCCAAATTTGAAAACCGATAATAAAAATGACCTACTTCACATTCAGTTTGCAAATGTTTACAAAATAGGGTTGTATTTTCTCTGAAAATGAGGTATGATACAATAGACTATGTATGCGAAGGGAGGGGAAACCGTGTACGGCTACATACGCACCTATACGCCCGAGCTCAAGATTCGGGAGCAGGAGTACTACCGCGCCGCCTACTGCGGGCTGTGCCGCGCTATGGGCGAGTGTACGGGGCAACGCTCCCGCCTCACCCTTTCCTACGACTTTACCTTCTTTGCCCTTATGCGTATGGCAATCACGGGGGAGAACACCGCCACCCGCCGCCGCCGTTGCCTGATCCATCCCCTCCGCCGTCGCCCCATGATCGAGACCTGTGATTCGCTGATCCTGAGCGCATACGCCTCCGCCATTTTGGTCTACCATAAGAATCGGGACGACCGCACCGACGAGCGGGGCGGCAAGCGCCTGCGCGCTACGTTGCTTGCGCCGTTTGCCCACGACCTCCGCCGCAATGTCCGCAGCATGTACGAGAGCCTCGACAACGACGCGGCCTCCATCATGGCGCGGCTGTCCGAGCTGGAGGCATCCCGCCCCCCGTCGGTGGATCGTCCTGCCGAGGTGTTCGGCGAGCTGATGGCGTATCTCCTCTCGTGGAGGCTGGAGGGCGGGGAACAGACCCTCGCAAAAACCATCGGCCGCCACGTCGGCCGCTGGGTGTATATCCTTGACGCCGCCGACGATTTTGCCGAGGACGTGAAAAAGGGACGCTATAACCCTCTCGCCTGCCTCTACAACGATCCCAACATGACCACCCTGCCTGAGCATAAACGGCAGGAACTCCGCACCGCCCTCACCGCCGAGCTGGCGGGGCTGGAATCCGCGCTGGATCTTGTGGAGATCGCCGACCGCGACCTGGACGGCGTGCTGAAAAACATATTGTACCACGGTATGCCCGCCATGGCGGAAAAGGTGTTGTTCGGTGACAAGGACACGCCGTCCTCCGTAGATCACACCGAACCGAATACCGAGAATGGGGAGGAAACGGATGCCGCCGACAGCAAGAACAAGAAGTTTTGCGGCTATGAAAGCAAGAGCGAGTTTTTCTGCGACTGCTGTTGTGAATGTGGCTGTACGTGCTGTTGCGAGGCCTGTGACGGACCCTGCTGACCGTTGAAATTGAATTTGTGAATGAGTAATGTATAGAAAGGTAATGTTACCCGATGAAAGACCCCTATCAGATCCTGGGTGTATCCCCGCAAGCGACCGACGACGAGGTGAAAGCCGCGTACCGTGCCCTTGCGCGTAAATACCACCCCGATAAATACCGCGACACCGACCTTGCCGAAATGGCCACCGAAAAGATGAAGGAGGTCAACGCCGCCTACGAGGAGATCCAGAAGATGCGCGCCGCCAAGTCGAGCGGACAAAACGCCTATGGACAGAACACCTACGGGCAAAACACCGGCTACGGTTCGGGGGGCTATGCGGGTGGTAACGGTAACACCGCAAACCCCTATCTCCACGCCCGCCAGCTTATCAATATGCGCCGCGTTATGGAAGCCGAGCAGGTGCTCGCCACCGTCCCTGCCACCGAGCGGGGCGCGGAGTGGCATTTCCTCATGGGCTCGATTGCCTACCTTCGCGGATTTTTCGTGGATGCCCAGCAGTATTTCGATACCGCCTGCGGTATGGATCCCGATAACGCCGAATACCGCACCGCGCAGGAGCAGCTTCGCGGACGCGCGGCAGGCTTTGGAGGTGGGCGGTCGACGGGCTCCTCCTGCTCGCTGTGCGACGTTTGCTGTGCCTTCATGTGCGCCGATTGCTGTTGCGACGCCATGGGCTCGGGCTGTTGAGGTGAGTTATGTCTGCACGTCGTCATGATCGCGGCGCGACCAAACGGCTTGCCACGTCCTCGGTGCTGTGCGCCGTGGCGGTGGTTGCCATGGGACTCGGTGCCGTCGTGGAGGTGTTGGATCTCACGGCGGCGGCGATGGCGTCCGTCGTGCTGATGCCCATCCTCCTGACCTACGGGGACTACTACGCTCTCCTTGCCTACGTGGCCACCGCCGTGCTGGGCGTGATCCTCATGCCCCAGACTCTCACCTCGTGGCTCTTCCTCGGCCTGCTTGGATACTATCCCATTCTCAAACGGCACATCGACCGCCTGCCGCGCCCCCTGGCCTACCTCTGCAAGCTCGCCCTTGCGTGCGCCGCCCTCGCCGCATGCTTTTTGATCATGTATCTGATCATGTTCGGCGGCCAAGGCACGCCCCGAGAGGTATTCCTTGCCACCTTCGGTGAGTCGGGCGGCTCGCTGTGGCTGGCGTGGGCGTTTGTGTGCTTGTCGATATTCACCTTCGGCATCTTTGACCTGCTTATAGACCGCCTTCTGATCCTCTACCGCCTCAAATGGAAAGGACGAATTGATAAATGGATGAAATGAACCATACGCGAGAAGGAGAAAAAATCTTATCTTTACATTACGTAGCGCACTGTAATCACGAAACGTCCGCTGTCCCTACCCGTGACGAGGCAGAGGCAGATGGTAAGCAGGTGCTCGACGAGCTTGTCCGTATCATGCGGGAGGAGGGGATGAACCCTTCCGTTCAGCTTGCGGGGTACATCGTGACCGAGGATCCGACGTATCTCCCCTCCGAGCATCATGCGCGTGCTCTTGCCCGCCGCGTCGGTCGGGACAAGCTCCTGCAGGTGCTGATCGAGCAGTACGTCAGCACCCAAGACACTCTTGAAAGCACCCCCAAAGGGGGAGAAACCGATTGATGAAGCCGCGTTTTCTTTGCTTGGATCTGCGCCCCCCCACGGTGCGCGAGATGTCCGCACCACCCTCTGCCTCGATCCTCTGCCTGGGGAATTTTGACGGCGTTCACGTGGCGCACAGGGCTCTTTTGCGGGAGGGCCTGCGCCTTCGGGATACCCGATTGCCCGACGGGCTGTGCGGCGTGTTTTGCTTTTTTCGCCCCTCCATTGACTACCTCCCACGTCCCGACCTTCCCTCGCCGCGCGCGAGCCACCTGACCTCCCTTGGGGAGAAGCTCGGCCTGTTTGCCGACGCGGGGATGGATTTCGTCTGTCTGGTCGATTTCCCCGCGGTACGGGATGATGCCCCCGAGACGTTTCTGGACGTGCTGTGTGAGGCCACGAACTGCCGAGGGGCGGTTTGCGGCTACAATTTCCGCTACGGCAAGGGCGGGACAGGGAACAGCGATACCCTTTACACCTATTTTAGTCAACCCCATTTGTGCGGCGCGTCGGTCGTCTCTGAAATTACGGTAGACGGCGCCGCCGTCAGCGCGTCCCGCATTCGCGCCTGTCTTAGTGTGGGTGACGTGAGAACCGCCGCGGCGCTGCTGGGCCGTCCGTATACGCTGGACGCCCCCGTAGTCCACGGCAAGAAGCTGGGGCGCACCATCGGCTTTCCCACCGCCAACCAGTATTTTCCACCCGCGCGTATCATCCCCGCCTACGGCGTGTACGCCACGCGGTGTCATACCCCGTACGGCGTGTTCTCGGGTGTGTCCAATGTCGGGGAGCATCCCACCGTGGACACCCACGCGCGCGTCAACTGCGAAACCTATATTCTGGGGCTTTCCCGCAATCTCTACGGTAAGCGCATCCGCGTGGAATTCGTGGAGTACCTGCGCCCCGAAAAGCGATTTGAGAGCCTTGAAGAACTCACCGACGCCATCCGCCGCGATGCCGATACGGCACGGTGCTTGCTGGAGAAATAATAAATTTTGAAATGAAAGGAGGATCCACTGTGAAGAATACCGTGCGCCATATCGTCGCCCTGTTTATGAGTGTCGTCCTCCTGCTCGTGGGACTGCCTCTGCCCACTTATGCGCTGGAATCCCCACCCGAAACCAACGACGTGGGCTCGGCATACCTCTGCAATCTGGAAAATAACTTGATCCTGTATGAGAAAAACGCCGACACCCTGCTCTATCCCGCCTCGGGCGTCAAGATCATGACGGGACTGCTCGCCTGTCGCGCTCTGGCAGAGCGCACCAAGGAGTCGGTCACGATTACCGAGGGTATGATCACGGGCGTTACGGGACGAAAAATGGGTCTTGCCAAGGGCGAGGTGCTCACCGTAAACGATCTTTTGTACGCCGCCATCTGCGGCGGTTATAACGACGCCGCCTGCGCGGTTGCCTGCCTCGCATCAGGCTCGGTTGCCGCGTTCGTGCAGGACATGAACCGTGAGTGCGAGCGCATTGGTACGGCGAAAACGAAATTTACAAACCCTACGGGACTTCACGATCCTGCCATGATCACCTGCGTGCGGGATATGGCGCTGATCGCCCGCGAGGCGTACGGGAACAGCCTCTTTATGGTCATCAGCTCGACCCGTACGTATACCGTGCCCGAAACCAACGTGTCGGCGGCCCGCTTGATCACCAACCGTAACGCGCTGATCTCGGACAGCAGCCGCAACTACTATAACGGCTATTGCCGTGGCATGAACGCGGGTATGACCGACGAGGGCGGCTGGTGCGTGGTCACAGTGTCCGAGCGCGACGGCGCTTCGAATCTCGCCATCGTGATGGCGGCACGGGATGCCAAGCAGAACGAGCTTGTCCCCGCCTACACCTATATCAATCGTCTTTTGTCGTGGGCAAACCGCAATTACAGCTACCGCACCATTCTGCAAGCAGGCGACACGGTGGACACCCGCAAGGTGGCCATGACGGGTATCAGCAAAAGCGAGGCCAACGTGCTGGTTGCCACCGATCTCAAGGTGTACCTGCCCGCTGATGCCGATCCCATGACCGATCTGACTACCGTGTTGCAGCTCCGCGGCGGCAAGCTGGAAGCACCTCTCCTCGCGGGGGACGAGGTGGGAGAGGTGTTCGTCACCTACAACGGACAAGCTGTGGGAAAAGCTAAGCTCACGGTGGATGAGGACTTTGCCCGCAACGGCTTTCTTGACGGTATGCAGAGCTTTCGCTCCTACCTCGTCAGCCGCGCCTTTATCGCCACGGCGGTATGCTTCACGATCCTGCTGTTGCTGTTCCTCCGTATGACGCGCAGCCGAGGAGGGCGCTACGGCATCCGTACCGTCCGCCGCCGACGCTATCGCCGACGGTTTCATTGATCCGTGATCATTTTTTCCGTTGTTGCCGCTCCCAACGCATCGGGGGCGGCTTCGCTTTGCCGTGATTTTGCACAAGCGTGGGGCTATGCATTTTGTATAAAGACACAACGGAGAAAACGTTGACTTTTTTTACAATATATGGTATAATTACCACGTATGTGATTGCTTCATGCAAACAAAAGCCCTACCCCATACCCATGCAAAGAAAGGAACACACCTATGAAACGCCCCACCTCTTTTACGTTCATCGTAAAAATATTAGCCGTCGTTATGATCGCTACCACCCTGCTTGCCGCATTCCCGATCCTGAATGTAAGCGCGGCAAACTTGATCATCACCCTTGATCCCGGACACGGAGACCATGACTCCGGAAACACATCAGCCACAGCATTCGGAGGAAAATACGAGTCCTACGATAACTATTGGATTTCCTACCATACTAAGGCTCGCCTTGAGCAGTACGCAGGTGTAACCGTGTATATGACCCGCGGCGAAAATGAGTTCAAGGAGCTCGCTGAGCGTGTTCAGATCGCAAAGAACTATAATTCGGATGCCATCGTCAGCATCCATACCAACTCGGCAACTGCCACGGCAAACGGTGTTGAAATCTGGGTGCCTAACGATAATTATCGCGCGGATATTGCCGCTGCCTCCAAGAATTGTGCCAACACCGTTCTGGGAAAGTATATTGCCGCAACCGGGTTGAGAAACCGCGGACTGAAGACCAAAAACGGATCGTCCACGTTCCCGGACGGTTCTGCCGCTGATTCTCTTTCCATTCTCCGCAACGGTAAGATTCAGGGTATCCCCGTTGTTATGCTGATCGAGACCGCCTTCGCATCCAACCAGGGCGACTACCAGAAGGTTCTGTCCAGTGATGCGGCTCGTCAGAGAGCGGGCTATGCCATTGCGGATGGTCTTGCTGCTTATTACGGTCTGTCTCCCAAGGGCGGCGCCAGCCTGCCCGGCGTAGACGTGCCCGTCGTCCCCACTACCCCCTCTTATTACAGCTGCGTTGACCACATCAACGGCGTGGGCCCCAACGGTTCCCCCAACTACGCAGACCTCAACGGTACTGCAGGTACACCTGCTACCGTGGACGCCGTAACCAACGGTGTTCCGACTGCAAGCAATTTGTCCGTCGGCGGCTGGATGGGCGTTGACGGAGGTACCAGCCACTACGTCTACTCGGTGGATAACGGTGCTACGTGGAAAAAGGCATCGGGTGGCCACGACGGCGAGCCCCTGCCCAATCACTACAGCGGTGGCTTCGGCTTCAGTAACGCCACCAAGATGGGTATGTTCCATAAAGATGTTTCGCCCGTCGTAGCGGATCTGACCGCCTACGTTGGCCAGAAGCTGACCGTCATCTTCGCCGCTGTTTCGGCAAAGGACAGTTCCTTCATTCTTCCGTTCCTGAAGGTGACCAATTATACCGTTGCCGGTGCGGCCGCCCCCGCTGTTCCTACGAAGATTGCTTCCTGCGTGGACGCATACAGCATTGACGGCGCAGACACCGCAGACAAATCGGTTGCCATCACCGTTACCGCGGGTCAGACCGTTGGTCTGCGCGGTTGGGCAGGCTACACCGCTTCCATTTCCAAGTTTGGCTACTACCTTGACGGCAACTCCGCCGCAATCGTGTGGACGACCGATCCCGGTGACGAAACCGAGGAGCCCGTTCTTGTTGCAGGCGGTGCGAACGCAAGACGCTATCACATTCAAGCGAGCACCGCGGCTCTGTCTGCAGGCAAACATTCCATTAACTACATGATGCAGCTGAGCGACGGAACCGTCGTGGGTCTCGACTCCTACAGCTTCACCGTCAAGGCCGCTCCTCAACCCGAGGTGACCACCCCCGAGCCCGAGGTGACCACCCCCGAGCCCGAGGAAACTACCCCCGAGCCCGACGTGCACAAGTGCAGTTTTGGCGCTTGGACACAGACAACGCCGGCCACTTGCATCAATGGCGGCCTCAGCACGCGCAAGTGCGCCTGCGGTAAGGTCGAAACCAAGTCCATCCCCGCTACGGGCCATACCGAGGGCAGTTGGATCGTTGACTCTGCGGCCCAGCCCGGTGTGAACGGATCCAAGCATATTGAGTGTACCAAGTGCCACACGACGCTCAAAACCGAGATCATTCCCGCTCTGCCCGTTGTGACCGAGCCCGACGTAACAACCAAGGAGCCTGAGACCACCAAGGAGCCTGAGACTACCAAGGAGCCCGAGGTAACGACTACCGAGCCCGAAGTGACCACCGCCGAGCCCGAGGTAACGACTACCGAGCCCGAGGTGACCACCGCCGAGCCCGAGGTAACGACTACCGAGCCCGAGGTGACCACCGCCGAGCCCGAGGTAACGACTACCGAGCCCGAAGTGACCACCGCCGAGCCCGAGATCACCAAACCCGACGCTATACCTCCGGAGAAGAATACGGGTTGTGACTCTACCGTATCGGGTGCGCTGGCCATCGTGGCCCTGACCACCGCGGCAGGTGCTCTGGTCCTCGCTCGCAAGAAGGAAGATTAAGATCTTTACATAATTGAAGCGGCCTTGCCCCACGGGGCAGGGTCGCTTTTGAATTTTTCGGAAAATTCTTGACATTTACTTGCTTTTATGATAAAATTTTTACGTATTCCCACGTGTGGGAAAATTTAATACAATATGGAAGGAGAAGCAATCCATGAAACGTTCGTATTCTGCGATGCTTGCAAAGCTTCTTGCCGTGGTCATGATGGTTACCGCTCTGCTGGTAACCCTTCCGGCAATCAACGTCAGCGCGGCTGACAATTTCATCATCACGCTGGACCCCGGTCACGGCCCCGATTCCTCGGGTACGCCCGGTGCCGTCCAATTCGGCGGTCTCAACGAGTACCTCTACACGTATATGCTCGCCAATCTCGTAAAGGAGCGTCTCTTGCAGTATGAGGGTGTGACCGTGTACTTCACCCGTACTGAGACCGAGACTCCCGGTCTGGCCGAGCGCGCCAAGATCGCGGCCGGTTACAAGTCGGATGCATTCATCAGTATTCACAACAATGCATCGGGTAACGGAACATCCAAGGGCGCTATGATTCTTGTGCCCAACGAGAATTACAGACCCGAGATCAGCAAGGCATCCTGCGCCGCCGCCAACATCATTCTGGATCAGATGGTGGCCGATACCGGTGTCAAGAACCTCGGCCTTCTGTTCAAACAGGGTTCGGGTACGTACCCCGACGGTTCCACTACTGACTACTACGGCATCATCAAGAACGGTAAACTGGAGAATATCCCCGTCGTTATGCTGATCGAGACCGCATATGCGGACAACCAGGAGGATTACTACAACCACCTCGCAACCGAGGCCGCCCGCAAGAGATCGGCATACGCCATTGCCGACGGTATTGCTAAGGCATTTAACTTTACCCCCAAGGCGGGCGCTGACCTCTCCAAGCCCGAGGCACCCGTGATCCCCGAGTTTACCGAGATCATCAAGTTCCATAGCTCGGTTGACCACGTCAATGGGAGGGGCCCGAACGGCTCTGCAAACTTTGCAGGCAAGGGCGGCAACACTGGCGGCGGTAGTAAGACGATTGACGCGGTCAGTGAGAACGTAACCGTCAAGGAGGACGGAACTCTGTCCATCGGCGGTTGGCTGGGCGTTGACGGCGGTACGGCTCGCTATGTCTACTCCATTGACGGCGGCAAGACGTGGCAGGACGTCCAGAGCGGCGGCTACGACGGTGAGCCCCTCGCCGGCCACTATAATAGCCTTGGCTTTGAGAACGCCACCAAAAACGGTATGTTCCACATCAACAAGGCCCCCCTCGTAGCGGATCTGTCGGTTTATTCGGGCTACACGCTGAACGTGACCTTCGGCGCTGTGGCTGCCAAGGATAACAAGACCGTTATCCCCTTTATTACCATCGAGAATTATACCGTTCCCGGTGAGCCCTCGGGTGATGTCACGCTGCCCACTCAGCCTGACGACACCACCGAGCCCGAGGTAACCCCCGATGCTCCCGACGCATCCACTCCCGATTTTGAGGGAACTCCCGTAAAGAATTTCCGTTACAAGGGTGTCGTTTCTGTGATCAACGGCGTTCAGTACGAGCTGGTCGGATACCGCGATATGCTGGCATCCCCCAAGGTACACGTGATCGCCGAGCAGGCAGGCGTGACCGTTGGCACGGATGGCAAGCTCACTCTGACGGGTTGGGCCTTCATGAATGGCGGACAGAACGGCATTTACTGGTCGTTGGACGGTGAGAAGTGGTATGCTTTCAGCGGTACCTTCGGCGCGGCATCTGAGGATGTGATCGCTGATGCCAAGACCTCGGATGCTCAGCTTACCGACGCGCAGGCGGCGAACGCTACCTTCGCTGACGTTGTGGCAGATCTGTCTGCATACGCAGGCAAGACCATCACCGTGCAGATCGCCGTTGGCGGTACCAATAACGGCCTGTGCCACTTCCTCACGCTTACCGACGTGACCGTTGCCGAGGCAGAGACGGATACCTCCGCTCCCGAGATCGAGACCACCGAGCCCGACGAGACTACTGCCGAGCCCGAGGTGACTACCACCGAGCCCGAGGTGACTACCACCGAGCCCGAGGTGACTACCACCGAGCCCAACGAAACCACCGCCGAGCCCGAGGTGACTACCACCGAGCCCAACGAGACCACTACCGAGCCCGACGAGACCACCGTTGAGTCCGAGGATGCGACCACCGAGCCCGAGGACGTGACTACTGCAACCGCAGTAACCACCCCCGAGACTGACGCTCCCGCCAAGGAGGGCGGATGCGGATCCGCCGTGTCGGGTGCGCTGGCTATCGTGTCTCTGACCACCGCGGCAGGCGCTCTGTTCCTCGCGCGCAAAAAGGAAGACTAAAGCCATTACATAACCAAGCGAAAGCGGTCTTGCCCCCTACGGGGCAGGGCCGCTTTCGGGCTTGCGTGGAGCCAAGGAGACGTTTTTGATTGATTTTCACATAATTTGTGGTGGAATTCCTTGACTTTTCCTCAAGTCTGTGATAGAATATCCTTGTGTACCCTTATATGGGAAAATTCAGCACATACGAATACGAAAGGAAGAAATTTTTATGAAGCGTTCGGTATGCTTTACTGCGCTGGTCAAGCTTCTCGTCGTGGCTATGATCGCCACCACGATGCTGGCCATCCTCCCCGTTATGAACGTCAGCGCGGCTGACAACATCGTCATCACTCTCGACCCCGGTCACGGCGGTACCGATCCCGGTAACCAGTCGGCGCTCCAGTACGGCGGCAACGACGAGGCGTACGACAACTGGCAGATGACCATGTATGCCAAGGCTCGTCTCGAGCAGTATGCAGGTGTTACCGTATACCTCACCCGCACCGACTACAATGAAACCATGAAGGGCCTTGACACCCGCGTGCAGGTTGCCAAGAGCCACAACTCGGATGCCATCATCAGTATCCATACCAACTCGGCCGATAACAAGTCTGCAGGCGGCATTGAGATCCTCGTTCCCAATATGAACTGGCGCCCCGAAGTCGGTACGGCTTCTCAGAACTGCGCAAATGCCATTCTTGAAAAGTATATCGCGGAGATCGGTGTGAGAAACCGCGGTCTGAAGGAGAGAGTCGGCTCCAGCACCTATGCGGACGGCTCCCAGGCTGACTACTACGGCATTATCAAGAACGGTAAGCTTCAGAACATCCCCGTAACCATGATCGTGGAAACCGGCTTTGCCTCGAACCAGGAGGATTATCTGAAGGTTTTGCAGAGCGATGCTACCCGCATGAGAGCCGGTTATGCCATTGCTGACGGTGTTGCTGCATACTTCAAGCTGCAGCCTAAGGCAGGCGCGGATATGTCCATGCCCGAGGTGCCCGATATCGTTATCCCCGAGATTCCCAAGGTGATCCAGTTCCATAGCTCCATTGACCACGTCAATGGTAAGGGCCCCAACGGTGAGCCCCATTTCCAGGGCTACGGCGGCAACACCAACGGCGGCGCCAATGTCATCGACGCTCTTTCGGAGGGTGTTTACATTCCCAAAAATGCCAGACTGACTGTTGGCGGCTGGCTGGCCGTTGACGGCGGTACGGCTCGTTTCGTATATTCGCTGGACGGCGGCGAGACCTGGATGGATGTTCCCAAGGGCGGCTACGACGGCGAGCCCCTGCCCGGTCACTACGCAGGTCTGGGCTTTACCAATGCCACCAAGAACGGTATGTTTAACAGTAACAAGTCTCCCCTTATGGTCGACCTGTCGGCGTATGCGGGTGACTTTGTGGACGTTACCTTTGCCGCTGTCGCTGCAGCTGACAACGAAACGATCATCCCGTTTATCACCATTTTGAGCTATCTCGTACCCGGTACGAAGCCCGTTGAGACCACTACCGAGCCCGAGACCACTACGGCTGAGCCCGAGACCACCACCGAGCCTGAGACTACCACGGCTGAGCCCGAGACCACTACCGAGCCCGAGGTTACCACGGCTGAGCCCGAGGTCACCACCTCCGAGCCTGAGGTCACTACCGCTGAGCCCGTGGCTACCACCACCGAGGCTGAGGCTAAGACCGATGCTCCCGCTGAGGAGAAGGGCTGCGGATCCGCCGTTTCGGGCGCTATGGCCATTATCGGTATGACCGTAGCGGCAGGTGCGGCATTCCTCGCTCGCAAGAAGAAGGATTGATCCGTCTTACGTAAATGGCATGATCCCCGCCTCGCGCCTTATGGCGCGGGGCGGGGATTTCTGCGTGTAACTATTCAGCCGATGTTCAAATTTGGATTTGTCGAGCAGGGGTTTCACCCCTGCACCCCACCAGAACCCTTTTTGAAAACCTCCTCACTTCGTTCGGTGCGAATTTGCCTTCAGCAAATATCGCGAAGGGTTCTGGACTCCCCCAAAACCTTAAAAAACATATATTTCAAAACGCTCTTTTAAATATATTTTTTGAAGGTTCTTGAGGGGGTTCGGGGGAACTTCTTGCAAGAAGTTCCCTCGGCGTTCTCCCAGATAAACCCCAATTTGACGTGTGGCTGAATAGTTACTTCTGCGTTTTTACGTAAAAAAGGGAAGGAAAGAAAATTTCACCTTGACATTTTTTTACTCAAGCGTTATAATAAAAATGTTGTATACTTTGGTTTTTCCGAAGAATCCCCTCGAAACGGAAAGGAAATTCATGATGCATTCCAAGACTATAAAGCGGTTGTCCCGTATGTTGGCGTCGCTCCTTTTGCTGATCCCCCTGCTTGCCGCCCTGCCTGTAAGCGTATCTGCCGCCGCCGCGGATGACGGCAAGATCGTCATTACCCTGGATCCCGGCCACGGTGGCCGCCAATCGGATGACGGATCTACGGGAACGGGTACGCCCATCGCCGAGCAATTCGGCGGTGTCAATGAGCTCTACTACAACCTGGCGATCTCGTTGTATGCCAAATCGCGGCTGGAGCAGTACCGGAACGTGGAGGTCTACCTCACTCGCGACAACAACGAGGATTGCCCGGGACTCAAGGAGCGCGCGGATATCGCCACCTCGCATAATTCCGACGCGCTGATCAGCATCCATAACAATTCCGGTGGAGCCTCCACTAAGGGTGCCGAAATTATTATCCCCAACCAGAATTACAGAGGCGCGATTGGCACGGCGTCGAAAAGCTGCGCCACCGCAATTCTGGATACCCTCACCTCGCAGACGGGACTCGCCAAGCGAACCATTTATACCAAGAACAGCACGAGTGTGACCTACCCCGACGGGTCAGTTGCCGACCATTTCCAGGTCATTCGCAACGGTAAGCTACAAAATATCGGTGTCGTTATGATTGTGGAGTGCGCCTATTTGTCCAGCGCCGAGGATTACCAAAACCATTTTACCACCGAAGCGGGCCTCAAGCGTATCGGCTACGCCGTTGCCGATGGCATAGCCAAATACTACAACCTCTCCCTCAATGCAAACGCCGTGCCCAATGATCCGTCGACACCCACTATCCCGGGCTGGGCCGCAATTAAGTATTGGAGCTCGGTTGACCACGTCAACGGAATGGGCCCGCATGGCGGCGCCAACTTTTCGGGCGCGGGCGGCAACTACACCGACGGTGCGGATACCATTGACGCCGTGTCGCAGGGCGTGACGGCTGATCCGAGCGCCAAGCTGTCCATCGGCGGTTGGCTGGGCATGAGCGGGGGTGTTTCGCATTACGTCTACTCGGTGGACGGCGGCAAAACGTGGCGAAACGCCACGGGCGGCCATAACGGTGAGCCCGTGGCCGGGCACTACGCCGCGCTGGGCTTTTCCAACGCCACGAAGCTGGGTATGTTCCATAAGGATGTTGCCCCCGTGGTAGCGGATCTTTCGGACTACGCAGGGAGAACGGTGAACGTGACCTTTGCCGCCGTAGCGGAAAGTGACGGTAGCACCATCGTACCCTTCGTTACGATTGCCAACTACGCGGTGCTGGGTAGCCTGCCCGATGAGACCACCGAACTCGACGAGTCGAGTTCGGCTGAAACCGAAACCACCACGGAGCCAGAGGATAGCACCTCCGGTTCGAGCAGCGCGCCCTCTGAACCCTCGATCGGAGCGGAAACTATGCACGCTTCCTCCTCGGTCTCTTTCAAGTATCTGGGCCATGTTGACCGGATCAACGGCGTTCAGTATGACCTAAACGGATACCGTAAGAACGGATCGCCGAATGTCGCCAGTCCCGCTATTGTAAACGAACTCAGCATTGGGGCCGACGGACGTGTCGTGATCTCCGGTTGGGCACTCGTCAACGGCGGTCAGGATAAGTACTTTTGGTCGGTCGACGGTCAGAACTGGTATGAATTCGTCGGTGGTACTTACAGCACCGCCGATGCCGACTACGCCACCCGTGCCTACGACAACGCTAATGTAACCGTCGTTAATCCCGAAAATGGTATCTTCAAAGACATTGTCGCCGATCTTTCGGCCTATGCGGGTAGCTGTGTGACGGTTTACATTGCCGTTCGCAGTGAGACCGTATACAAAAACGCACAGCACCTCTGCCACTTCCTTACGTTGGAGAACGTCGCGGTTGACCGCAATAACGCAGGCGCTGAAGATACCTCCACCGAGCCTGAAATCACCACCACCGAGCCCGAGGAAACCACTACCGAGCCCGAAGTTACCACCACCGAGCCCGAAGAAATCACTACCGAGCCCGAAGAAACCACTACCGAGCCCGAAGTTACCACCACCGAGCCCGAAGAAACCACCACCGAGCCCGAAGTTACCACCACCGAGCCCGAAGAAACCACCACCGAGCCCGAAGAAACCACTACCGAGCCCGAAGTTACCACCACCGAG
>CAJGEA010000013.1 GCA_904502015.1 uncultured Clostridia bacterium
TACTACTACTGATACAAGTAACAAACAATTAACTGTCACTGTACTGCTCACATATTAAGTACAAGTAATAAGTGATTTGTGTGTGGTGGTGAGGATAAATTAATTTGTATCAAGTAGGATATGTCGGTTTATTTGCTCACAGTAATTTTACCTGTCCGAATTGGTAACTGTATGACCTGAATGGGTATATAGACCGACGGGGGAGGAGCGTTCGTCGCCCCTCCCCCGTTTTTGCTTGATTGACGCGCGGCGTGAAAGTTCAGAGAGCTGTAGCCAAGCGCTGCTGTTTCACGCCCAAATTCGACCGATACGGTCGAATTTCCAAGGATATTTGTGCCGCCGCTGTGCGGCAGAATGGAAATTACTATGAAAAAGCTTGCCACACTTCTTCTGGCGCTGGCCATGGTGTTGATGCCCGTGCTGACCGCCTGCAACGACGGCAAAGAGCCCGCGGACACCGCGGACACCGCGGACACCGCGGACACCACGGACACCGCGGGGACCGAGACGCCCACCGAGGTGCCTACCGAAGCACCCACCGAGGCTGAAACTCAGCCCGAAGAAACGCAAATTTTTGAGGGTGGAACGCTGACCCCCTCCGAGCCCGTGGCGGGTACTGCCACCCTCTCCAAGCCCTACGCCGAGAAGATCACGGCGGTGGACGGCACTGCGAGGCTGAACAAGGCGGGCGTGACTATGACCTACAATTCCTTGTTCTATGGCCATGACAGTGCCATTGACCGTGATTTGTCACAGTATGGTGAGGGCTTCGTATTGGTCGAGCTGGATGAGAGCCTCTACAAGGGGGACTACTTCCTCGGCGATTTCACGGGCGACCACTATCAGGACATGGCGGTGTACGCCGACGGCACGCTGGCGGTGTATCCTGCGGTTGTCAAGACGAATAAAACCTTTGAGTACAACAATATCATCTACGATTCGGTCCGCGGCGACGATAAATCGGAATACACCTTCGGAGAGCCCGTGACCTTTACCCTCGGTCTGTCCGACGCCATTCTGCGCGGCACGGGGGATTTCGACGGCAACGGGTACTGCGACTTTCTGTTTGTTGCCGGTGAATCCGTAATTCTGGCTCTGGTTTCGGAGCAGGGAATTACTCCCACCGCCGCGGGCGACTACTACGGCGAGGCATCCAAGCTGTACTCCGGTGACGTGGATGGCGACGGCAAGTGCGATCTTGTCATGGTGGACGGACACACCGTGACCACCATCCTCCATACCGACGCGGGCTTTGTCATGCAGGCATCGACCACCCTGCCTTTTGCCAACGAGTACGGCTACGTCACGGTGGGCGATATCAACGCCGACCGCCGTGCCGACGTGGTCTGGTTTGAGGATGACGAGGGCGTTCCCCAGTTCCGCAGTATGTTTGGGCGCGGCGACGGCCACTTTGGCCCCCGCCCCGAGGAAATGGGCGAGGCGCAGGGCAACACCAACCTCTACTCGGTGTCCAGCCGCGTGCGCCTCAAGAAGATCAAGGGTCTTTCCATCGGCGATATGAATGGCGATGGCGTGGGCGACCTCTTGGTGTACGCCGAGGGCGGCGTCCAGAAGGGCTTCGTGCTGGCCATCAATGCGGGCGCGCCTCCCTACGATTACTCCCTCTTCGGTATGGTCACCGAGGACGGCACGTATAAGATGTACGCGGGCGGCCGCTGGCAGGATCACTCCGAGGCTGTGAAGGATCACATCAACGGCCAAGGCTCGGGCGATGGCGACCACGTGCTGATGTATACGTCCAAGGATGGCATTACGTGGGACCGCTACATTGACGGCCCCGCCTTCTACCTCGGCGGCGAGCTGGGTTACTCGGGCGACATGGGCTGGAACGAGTCCTGGTGGATCGGCAACACGCTGGAGCCCGAGGTGGTCTACGTAGACGGCGTGTACCATATGCTGCTCCAGACCTCGGGTATTACCCCGAGCGGCCACTACGGCGACTACATCAACTACGCCTCCTCCACCGACGGTATCCACTTTGAGCGAAAGACCGATTCCCCCGTTATTCGTCCCGAGCCGGGTAAGGACTTTACCCAGTTTGCCGAGGTCTACGGCTACGAGATCGGCTTTAACCACCACGAGCTGATCTACATCCCCGACGATCCCGACGGCAAGTGCTTCCACCTGTACGCGGGGCATCACATCAACGGCCGCTGGTCGGGCTACGTCCGCATCCGCTCGGCCGATCCCACCTGCTTCTACTGGAGCGACCGTGAAGCCACGGGCGGCATTGCCCAGATCGGAAACCAGATCGCCTACGTGTCCAACTATGACGGGAACGGCAACCGCCTCTACCTGCGTATCACCTTCACCGAGTACGAGGATGCCGACGGTTGGCGCACGGTGCCCGTCCTGCAGTACTCCACCAACGGAGTCAATTTCCATGGCGCGGACGTGCGGCTGGCGGCGGTGGACGTGACCGACCCCGTGACCGAGAGTAACCACAACGTCTACTTCTTAGGCTTCTGCACCGTCAACGGCACGGGTGAGATTCAGAAGAATGAGGATGGCAGCTACAAGCTGCTCTACCTGGCGACCACCGCCAACGCATCGGGCGGCGGAGCCATCTTCCAGGCCGAGGCTGGTGTGGGTGTGCTGAATTTCACGCTGGAATAAGGAAAAATAGAAAATCCATTTTTGCATTGGATACAGAAAGGATACCCCTCCATGAAAAAGCTTGCCATGCTGATTTTGGCTCTGGCTCTCGCTCTGACGCCCGTGCTGACCGCTTGCAACGACGGACAGACCCCTGCGGACACGGGAACCGAGGCTCCCACCGAGATGCGCACCGAAACGCCTACCGAGGCGACCACCGAAACTGAAACCGAGACCGAAACCGAGGTCGAAACCCAGCCGTCCCTTTACGAGGGTGATGGAGTTACCGCGGGAGAAACGGTCTCCGGCACACACGAGCTTGGCTTTGTCAAGACCGAAGCCCCCACTGTGTCGAGTGGTTCGGTAAACCTCGTAAAGGCGGGAAAAACCTTTACATATCAATCCACATTCTACGGTCATGATAGCGCGATCAACCGCGATTTTGCGCAGTACGGCTGGAATTACACCTCTGTCGACGTGGATGACGTCTACTATAAGGGACAGTTCTTCATCGCCGAGATGACGGGCGACTACTATGGCGACATGGTGGTGCTGGACGGGGGGAAATTGTCCATCTATCCTGCCGTGGTGACCACCAATAAAACCTTTGAATTCAACGGCCAGACCCACGATTCGGTTTACGCCTATGAGAAATCCGATTTCGCCTTCGGAGAGCCCCGCGAGTACGAGCTGGGGCTGTCGGATGCCACCCTGCGCGGCGTGGGTGATTTCGATGCCAACGGATATGCCGACGTTCTGCTGGCCAGAGCCGATGGCACCATCCTGCTGGGTCTTTCCGCCGAGACGGGCATTACCGTCGCGGAAGCGGGACGGATCCATGGGGATCCGAGCAAGCTCCACGCGGGTGACGTCGAGGGCGACGGCTACTGCGACCTGGTCTACATTGATAAGTACAGCGCGACTCCCATGCACAATACGGGCAACGGATTCTCGCTCATGGAAACGGTGACTCTGCCGTTTAACGACGAGTACACCTTCGTTACCGTGGGTGACGTCAATAACGACACCCGCGCTGACGTTATGTGGTACACGGAGGAGGGAACTGACCGCTACTTCCGCGCCATGTTTGGACGTGGTGACGGCTTTTTCGGGCCTCGCCCCGAGGAGCTGACGGGCAAGAAGGGCAACACCAACCTCTACGCCTACACCAAGAGACAGCGCATGGTGGGTATGGAATGGTTTGCGCTGGGCGACCTGTCGGGCGACGGCATTCCCGATCTGTTGACCAAGGCAACCGAGGGAAGCCAAGGCGGCCTGTACCTGCACATCAGCGCAGATTCGCCGGCCTACGATTACTCGCTCTTTGGCATGGTGACGTCGGACGGACAGTATAAGATGTTCGCGGGCGGCCGCTGGTTCGACCAGTCCGACGCCGTAAAGGATTCCATGATCGGCCGCGAACAGGGCGAGGGCGACCACGTCATGATCTATTCCTCCAAGGACGGCATCAAGTGGGATCGCTACATTGACGGCCCCTCGTTCTATCTCGGTATCGAGCAGGGAATCGGCGGCTGGGAGCAGGTCGGCGAGGGCTGGTGGACGGGCAACACGCTGGAGCCTGAGGTGGTCTACGTGGACGGCGTGTACCACATGATCCTGCAATCCAGCGGCTATACGCAAAGCGGTTGGTACGGCGATTATCTGGGTTACGCCTCCTCGACCGACGGCATCCACTTCACCCGCAAGACCGATTCTCCGATTATTCTTCCCGAGGCGGGTAAGGACTTTACGCAATTCAAGGAGGTCTGCGGCTATGAGATCGGCTTTAACCACCATGAGCTGATCTACGTGGCCGACGATCCCGACGGAAAGGTGTTCCACCTGTATACGGGACACTTCAAGAACAACCAGTTTGCGGGTTACGTCCGCCTCCGCTCGGCTGATCCCACCTGCTTTTACTGGAATGAGCGGGAGGTCGTGGACGGCTTCGCGCAGATCGGCAACCAGATCGGATACATTTCGAATTACGACGGCAACGGCAACCGCTTGTTCCTGCGTATCACCTTCGACGATTACACCGACAAGGACGGCAAGCGCACCGTGCCGGTACTCCAGTATTCGGTCGATGGTTTGAACTTCTTCTCCTCGAAGGTGCGTCTGGCGTCGGTGGACGTGACCGATCCCGTGACCGAGAATAACCACAACGTCTACTTCCTCGGCTTCTGTACCGTCAACGGTACGGGCGAGCTGGAAAGAAACGAGGACGGCAGCTACAAGCTGGTCTATCTGGCGACCACCTCCGCGACTCCCGTTGCCCCTGAGATCTTCGGCTCCGAGGCGGGCGTGGGTGTGTTGAATTTCACATTGGAATAAAGGAATATCTGCTATGCTACAAGATCTGCATTCCCATACGTTTTACTCCTTCTGCGGCGGTGACGAGCCCGAGGCGGTGGTGGACGCCGCCATCGCGGGAGGGCTGGATATTATTGGTATCACTGACCACAACTACGGCGTAGGCTTTGGACGAAACAGCCTGTTCCACCTGGTCGCCGAAGCGGGCGTGGGGGACTACGAGCGCACTCTGCGCCGCTACTACCACCACATCAATCTCATCCGCGAGAAGTACGAGGGGCGCATTCGCGTTCTGCGGGGCATCGAGCTCTGCACGCTGCACGGCGGTCGCCACCTCAATTTCCATCTGCCCGATGACGCCGACATCAGCTTTTTCGACTACTGCCTGATTGAAAATCTCGATCACCGCTATTCGGTAACGGGCGGGGATCTGTTCGCCTACGCCCGTCGGTGCGCCACCCCCGTGGTGGGCATCGCGCACACCGATCTGTTTGCCCATATCGAGCATCTGGGTGAGGATCCGCTGGCTTATTTCTCCCGCATGGCAGAGGAAAATATCTTCTGGGAGATGAACGTCAGCTACGATTCCGTTCACAACTACCGCGAGCACGAGTATATGCTGCGCTTTTTCTCGGATACCCCCGAGGGAGAGGCGCAGCGCGAGATCGTGCGCCGCTCGGGCGCGCGGGTGAGCGTGGGCTTTGACGGCCACCGCGTGTACGATTACCTCGCCGACCGCGTCTGCGACTTCTGCCGCCGCCTCACCGCCGAGGGTATCAAAATGCCGTTTGAAGAATAAAACGGCGCTTTGGGGCTCTGCCCCAAACCCCGCTTGAAACCTTTTGCAAAAGGTTTCAAGACTTCCAAAAACTTTCAAAAAGTATAATAAAGAAACTCCGAAGGCGGAATTGAGATTTTCTGCCTGCGGCAACGGAAAGGAAAGAAACATGAAAACAAAATACGGACTTCAGATGTTCAGTTTGCGTGACCTGACCGAGCGCGACATGGAGGCGGCTCTGCGTGCCGTTTCCGAGATTGGATACAGCTTCGTGGAGTACGCGGGATTTTACGGTCACTCGGCCGAGCAGATCCGCGAGTGGCAGGACAAGTACGGCCTGACCTGTAGCGGCACGCACACCGGCTGGCCCGAGCTGCTGCCCGAGAACATCGAGGCGACCATCGCCTACCACAAGACCATCGGCAACAAGAACATCATCGTCCCCGGTGCCGATCTTTCCACGCTGGAGAAGATCATTGATTTCTGCACCGTCATGAACAAGGCACAGCTCCGTCTGGCCAAGGAGGGCATCTCGCTGGCTTACCACAACCACCACACCGAGTTCTTCGTAATGCCTTGGGGCTCCACCATCCATTCCGAGCTGGAAAAGCGCGGCACGTTTGATTTTGAGCTGGATACCTACTGGCTCTACCACGCGGGTGTGGATCCCATCGCCACGATGGAGCGTTTGCGTAACCGCGTTCACGTCATCCACCTCAAGGACGGTATCCCCGAGAGCGGCGGACGCGCCCTCGGCGAGGGCGGCGCACCCGTTGCCGCTGTGCGCGAGGCGGCGATCGCCATGGGGCTTCGCATGGTGGTGGAGAGCGAGGGTCTGAACCCCACGGGTATCGAGGAGGTCACTCGTTGCATGAACTATCTCAAGGGTCTTGAGGCGTAAGGCGTCCTCCCTTCTTTAAGGCAAAAGACCGCCCGCGGCGATGCGCGGGCGGTCTTTCTTGTGGGCGAAAATCAGGGGGCTTGCATTGTCTGCCGGCTTGTGGTATAATGTGGGTGGATTTCTGCGTGCGAATGTCGCGCGCGAACGAAAGGAGAGGGCCATGAAACGGTACGTAAGTCTGCCGAACGTCATCTATTTTCTGCTGCTGTGCGTCGTGCTGAACAGCTATGAACTGGTCAGGCGCGCGCCGCTCCACCTTCTGTGGATCATCCCGACCTTCCTTTGCCTGAATATCCTGCCCGGTATGCGGTTGCGGGGCACGCGGCGGTGGAAGCTTCGCCTGTGTCACCACGGAACGACGGTGCTGATGCTCTTCGTTTGCACCCTCGTGCCCTCGGCGGTATGGCACGCCGTGCTGGCGTGGCGAGCCATGCCCGAGACCTATCTGGACGTTCTGTTCAGCGCGCTGTACTGCGTTCTCCTGTCCGCACTATTTTTCTGGAACGGTATTCTGAGCGTGTATGCTACCTCTACCCAGATGGGGATCAGGTGGCGGGTCATCGGCGCGTTGTGCGGCATGATCCCCGTGGCTAATTTGGTGGTGCTGACCCGCATCATTCGCATAACCACGGACGAGATCGAGTTTGAAGTAGGGAAGGAGCGCCGCGCCGCCGATCCCGCGCTTGCGGCGTACTGTCAAACCAAATACCCCATCGTGCTGATCCACGGCGTGTTCTTCCGTGACAGCCGACTGTTCAATTATTGGGGACGCATTCCGCGTACCCTCGCGTCGCACGGTGCGACCATCCATTACGGTCAGCACCAATCGGCACTGTCGGTCAAGGAGAGCGCGCGGGAGCTGACCGCGCGCATCAAGCTGATCGTGGACCGCTCGGGGTGCGAGCGGGTCAACATCATTGCCCACTCCAAGGGCGGCTTGGATTGCCGCTACGCCATCTCCGAGTTCGGGCTTGCGCCCTACGTCGCCTCGCTGACCACCGTGAACACGCCGCACAGAGGGTGTCTGTTCGCGGATAAGCTCCTCGGTGCCGTTCCCGAAAAGGTCAAAAACAGGGTGGCGCAGGCGTATAATACGTCGCTGTACGCGCTGGGGGACGAGAACCCCGACTTTCTCGCGGCGGTGAGTGACCTGACCGCCGAGGCGTGCGAGGCGCGAAACGCCGTGCTGACCTTCCCCGAGGGGATCTACGCCCAGAGCGTGGGATCGGTTATGAGCCACGCCCGTAAGGGGCAGTTCCCGCTCAATCTGTCCTACCGCTACGTCAAGCAGTTTGACGGCGAGAACGACGGGCTCGTGGGCGAGTCCTCCTTTGCGTGGGGCGAGAAATACACCCTGTTGCGTACCGAGGGCAAGCGCGGCATCTCGCACGGCGACGTCATTGATCTGAACCGAGAGAACATCCGCGATTTCGACGTGCGCGATTTCTATACCGAGTTGGTTCACGACCTGCGGGAGCGGGGGCTGTAAAAAAATATAACGGGTGCCGTTTGAAAACGGCACCCGTTGTTGTTATTATTAAGGGTTGCTGTCCGCGCCCTGCGGCTCGGTCACGGGTTCGGTCACGGCCTCGGCCGTTCCCACCGTTTCGTCGGGCAGGGGGGTAAACTCGGCGTGGTCGATGAGGGAGGACACATGCTTCCACAGCGTGGGGTACTTCTCCTTGTAGAAGCTCTCGGCGGTGCGCGCGTTGCGTACCCTGCGCGGGATCTGGAGTTCGGTTATCGTCCCGTCCAGCATGGCGGCGAACGCCACGGTGGAGTCGTAATTCTTGTGGAATTCCTCGGGCGCGGATACCGTGTGCTGCAGGATCTCAAACTGCTTGCCGTCCCGCATGGTATAGGTCACCGAGAGACCGCGGCTGCTGTCGCAATCCACGACGTAGCTTTTGACCTGCTTCCATTCGTAGTGATGGGTGAAGCCGAGGGTGTGGGTGGTAATGCCGTCCTCGGACACCACGGTGTAGACGTTGACCGACACCACGCCGCAGATCACCGCGCCCGCGATCAGCACGGCGGTAATGACGTTCATGACGCGCTTGCTCCCCAACAGGGATTTCTTCTCACCGAGCATGGGGGCGTTGAGGGCGGGCTTCTTTTCGTAGTCCTGCTCGGAGGGCAGGAATTGCAGAACGAGGGCAAATTCCAGCAGCATGAAGGCGGCCCACGTGCAGGTGGTGGAGGCGGTCATGAGGGCGTAGGCGGTCTGTCCCGCGAGGCGGGAGGCGGTCAGGGCGGCGGTGATCCGCCCCGTGACCAGAATATACACGCCCATGCCCAGGAGCACGGCGAAGGTGCCGAAAATGAGATACAGAATATCCCGCCCGTTCTTGCGGGATTTTTTTCTTGCGGGTTGTTTCATGGGACGAGAGGATCGATCAAAGCAGACGGATGCGGCTGACGAGGGGATAACCCGCAAGCGCGATCTTCTCGCAAACCTCGGATTCGGTCAGCTCAGCCGAGATGAAGGACAGGCGGCCCTCGGTGTGGCGCAGGACGTTCAGCTCTCCAAAAATGGCGGCGAGCTTGTCAGCAGCCGCGGCGGGCGCGTCCAGCACGACCAGACTGCGGCAGACGTAGGCGTTGATGTCGGCCATATCCTCGGGGGCGGCGTCGGTCCATACGGGTGCCCGGAGGGAGGCCGCGTCATGGCCCATAATGTCCACCATGTCGGCTACGACAGCGCTGGCGGTGGGCAGCTTGCCCGCGCCGGGGCCGTAGAACATGACCTCGCCTACCATGTTGGCCTTCACGAGAATGCCGTTGAACACGTCATTGACGCCCGAAATGGGGTTGGAAATGGGCACCAGACGGGGGGATACCATGGCAAGAATTCTGCCATCGATGGATTTCTCGGTGTGGCCGATCAGCTTGACGGCGTAACCCAGCTCGCGGGCAAGATCGGTGTCCGCGGTGGTGATTTTGGTGATGCCCTCGCAGGGGATCGCGTTGGGATCCAGACGTTTACCGAATGCCATGGCGGCCAGAATGACGATCTTGCGGGCGGCGTCCAGGCCCTCTACGTCGGCGGCGGGGTTGGCCTCGGCGTAGCCCTTTTTCTGGGCGTCCTTCAGGACGGTCTCAAAGGATGCGCCCTCGGTCACCATCTTGGTGAGGATGTAGTTGGTAGTACCGTTGAGAATGCCACTGACCGACTCAATGCGGTTGGAGGCAAGGTCTACGCGCATGGGGCGGATGATTGGAATACCGCCGCCCACGCTGGCTTCAAACATATAGGATACGCCGTGCGCGGCCGCGATCTCCAGCAGCTCGGTGCCGAAGGTGGCGACGACCTCCTTGTTGGAGGTGACCACGCTCTTGCCCGCCTCAAGGCAGGCGCGGGTGAAGTCGTAGGCGGGGTGCGCACCGCCCATCATCTCGGCGACGAGAGATACCTCGGGGTCGCTGAGGATGGTGTTGAAATCATGCACAACGAGGTGGCCGAGCGGGGAATTCGGGAACTCGCGCAGATCGAGAATGTATTTGATGTTGACGGAGTCGCCCACCTTTTTTTCGATGAGGGCTTTGTTCTGCGTCAGGACCTCGGCAGTGCCGCCGCCCACGACGCCAAAGCCGAGAATGGCAACTTGAATCATAGCTTTATTCCTTTCTTTTGGTGAAACGGGCGCAAATTGACCGAAAAGGCCGCTCCCGATGGCTTACTTATATATCATACCACAAAATTGCGAAAAATGCAAACAAAACTCTTGAAAAAAACTTAAAAATATGATAAAATAATAAAAAATTTTTCGGGAGGGGGTGTCGGGGATGTCTTCACCGATCGGAAGCAAGCAAAACGTAAAGATCTTTTTGCTCTACCTGATGCAAAACGTGGGGTATCCGCTGGACTACATTACGCTGAATGACGTGGTTATGCAGACCGACTACATCGCCTATCTGGATTTTGCCGAGGCGTTTGCCGAGCTGGAGGAAGCAGGGCTTGTCGAGAAGACGGAGAACGGGCAAAACGAGGCGGGAGAGGACACATACACGGTCACGAAAAAGGGTGTGTGTGTTGCGGACTCCATGCGCGGTGAGGTGCTGGCCACCATTCTGGAGGAGAGCCTGGCCTGCGCGCTCCGCTTTCTGGATTTTCAACGTCGGGGCGTTAAAATATCATGTAGACGCACCCAAAACCCTGCGGGGGGCTATGACCTGCGCTGTTCGGTGACAGAGGCTGGGAAGAGCCTGCTGGACATGACACTGTGGGTGGACTCAGCGACACGGGCCGACCGCATGGAGCAACAGTTCCGCGACCGCCCCGAGCAGATGTACCGCGGTATTCTGGCAATGCTCTCCGGAAAAGTAAATTACCTGTTTGATTCTTAATTGTTTGTTGACAAATGCGCGAAAAGGAGGAATGATTATGCAGATTACCATTACGGGCAAGCTGGGGAGCGGAAAATCCACGGTTTGCAAGCTGATTGCTGAAAAGTACGGCTACGAGATTTTTTCCACGGGCGCCATTCAACGCGAGGTTGCCAAGGAATTGGGGATCACACCGCTGGAGCTCAATATTCGCATGAAGCAGGATCGCAGTCTGGATGATCGGCTGGATTCCACGGTCACCCGTCTTTCCCTGGAACGTAAGGGCGACAAGCTCATTTTCGATTCCCGCATGGCGTGGCACTTTGCCACCGACGTGTTCAAGATCTTCGTTACCGTAGATCCCATGACCGCTGCCGAACGTGTCATGGCGAACCCTCGGCCTGAGGAGCCCTATGATTCGGTTGAGGATGCTTGCTCGGGGTTGATTGAGCGCAGCCGTGAAGAGCAGGCGCGCTTCTTGTCTATGTACGGCGTGGATTACTATGATTTTAAAAATCATAACCTCGTGATAGACTCCACCCACCGCACGCCCGAGGAGATTGTGGACATCGTTTGGGAGGCGTTTGAGGCGTATTGCCAGGATCCTGTGGCGAACGCACATCGGGAATATCTCTGACCCGCTCGGTGGTTTTTTCAAAACCCTTCATTATTATATATGGACTTTCCGGCGCCGTGGCTGTTCCGATCGTGAATGGCTGCGGCGTCGATGTGCGTCGACGCGCGTCGACGCTCATTGACGCCGTGGCGAGGGGCGCGAGGTGGGTGCCAATTTATGGTACGCACGTTCGCGGGCGTGGGCGCCGACTGCCTGAGCCTGTTGAGGGGATTGGCCTGCACACGTAAGGAGATTTTCTGCGCTGTTGGGCGAGCACCCGCCGTCCGATGGCGTGTCGGGCTTCCAAAAAACTCCATTTACGGGGGCTGCGCAACGATGCCGATAGAAAATATTGAATTTACCTGTTGATTTTTCCATGGAAATTTGGTATAATGGAGTCGCGGGTGAGGAAATAGTCTCCCGAAACGCATTTGCATGATTTTTTTATAAATGTCAAAAAAATGTTCGAAACCCCTTGACATTGACTTGAAATTGTGGTAGAATAATCCTATCCATCAAGATGTATTTGTCTGCCTATGCCCAAAAGCAGGCTGGTTCGTCGTGGCATTATCATTGTTTTTTCTTGAATTTTCCTTGTCCGACAAGGAGAATTTTTAGGGGAGACAGTGTTAATATATATTATTTGTTATCAATTTATTTATGGAGGAAAGAAACATGAAAACAAGACTTTTGGCGCTTGTACTCGCTTGCCTGATGGTTCTTTCTGTGATGCCCGTGGTGGCATTCGCAGAGGACTTCTGTGAGCTCTCGAGCCAGGTAGACGGCGACCATACGCTGGCTTCCTGCCCTGATGGTGAGTACATCAAGACGGTCGAGCCCCAGTGCGGAACCAAGTGGGGTTACGATCTGTTCAAGTGCCCCGCTTGCGGCGAATTCTTCGCTGACAACTTTGTTGAGCCCGATCACGACGCTCACGCGCTTGAGCTGGTTGCTAAGGGAACCGCATCCACCTGTAAGGTGGCAGGTATCTCTGCTAAGTATAAGTGCCTGAACTGCCCCTACGAGGAGGGCGGCAAGCCTCTGCCCGTGCTCGAGCACGACTGGCAGCAGACCGGTACCGCTACCGGCGGTTGCACCAGCACTGCTCAGCTCACCTTCAAGTGCACTCTCTGCGGTGACACTAAGACCGAGGGCACCAAGAACGAGCATAGCTGGATCACTCCTCCCGAGATCGTCAAGGAGCCCGAGCTGAACGCTGAGGGCGAGCTGATCAACGGTGAGGCAAAGTACACCTGCGGTTCCTGCGGTGAGACCAAGCTTGTTGTGATCATCGCCGAGCACGACTGCACTCTCGTTAAGGTTCCTGCTAAGGCTGCTACCTGCGTTGCTGACGGTAACATCGAGTACTGGCAGTGCTCTCACAAGAACTGCGGTAAGATCTACGCCGACGCTGCCGGCACCATCGAGCTGACCGCTGAGGACATCGTTACCACTGCCGGCGCTCACAACCTGAAGAAGGTTGACGCTAAGCCCGCTACTTGCGATAAGAACACCCAGCAGGTTGTCCCCGGTACCATCGAGTACTACGTATGCCAGAACGCTGGCTGCGGCAAGAAGTTCGCTGACGCTGAGGCTACCGTTGAGGTGACTGATGTCACTGACAACGAGGGTCATGCTTGGCGCGAGGAGGGCTACGTAGCTCCTACCTGTACCCTGTGGGGCGGTACCCGCTACATCTGCGGTAACTGTGGTGCCATCAAGAACAACGAGCCTGAGGCGCCCCTCGGCCATACCACTTGGGACGATGCTAGCAGCACCAACAAGAACGAGACCTGGACCTCCTGCCAGAAGGGTGGCGAGCGTACCTGGGATTGCGGTCGTTGCGGCACCGCTCAGAAGGAAGCTGTTGCGGCTCACACCCTCTCGTCCGTGAGCTTCAAGGCTACCTGCACGAACTTCGCATACTCCTTCAACTACTGCACCGCTTGCGATGCAACCAACCAGGCTGCAACCGCAACTCACAAGAACGTAGTTTACGATCTGTCTGTTCCCGTTCTGGATGCAGAAGGCAACTACACCTACGATGCAAACGGCAAGATGATCCGCACCCTCTATGCGGTTATCGGCAACGTTACCTACGGTGAGACCCTGGATGCCGCCAACCACAACTGGATCGTTCGTGATACCAACGCTCCCACCTGCACCACCGACGGTGACAGAGTTTGGTACTGCCCCGATTGCGCTAACACCTTCTACACCGAGGTTGTTCCCGCATTCCACTCCAAGCCCCAGGGCGAGCCTGTTGCTGACGTGGCTGCTACCTGCACCACCGATGCATACAAGACCTACCTCTGCCAGGTTTGCAACACCGAGTACACTCTCACCGAGGCAGGCACCGCTACCGGCCACAGCACCGAGCTGGCTTACGTAGCTACCGTTGCTCCCACCTGCTCCACCAAGGGCTACGATCTCTATGCTTGCACCAATGACGGTTGCACCTACACCGCAAAGAGAAACGAGACCGCTAAGATCCAGTACGTTCTCGGTACCTTCTACACCGAGATCGAGGGCGATACCAGCTATGCGGAGCGCGACGAGTACAAGAAGGACTTCGTCGGCTACTACAAGGATTCTCATCCCAACGCCGAGAAGAAGGACGTACATATCCAGGGTGACTGCACCAAGCTGGGTCTGTACAGATACTACTGCGCAGATTGCGACACCTACATTCTGGTTGCAATGCCCGGTACCGGCCTGGGTCACTACAACGACGGCGACTACGATGACAACACTGTTGTAAACGGTCAGGTTAAGTACGAGTCCGCTGCCGTAACTCCCACCTGCACCACTCCCGGCGCGACCCATGCATTCGTTTGCATGTACTGCGACACCTACGTTCCCGCAACCTCCATTTCCGCAACCGGTCACAGCCTGACCGAGGTTACCGAGGTTCCTGCTGACAAGTGCAACATCGGTTACTGGTACTGCTCCGTTTGTGAGAATATGTTTACCGACGCCGAGGGCAAGAACGCCGTTGCCGACTTCCTGGATCATGATCCCAAGGAGCTGGACGGCCGCGACCTGACCTGCACCAAGTTCAGCTACCAGCACTATGCTTGCAAGAACTGCGGCATCGAGTATATCGACAGCTACGTTGCTGATCCCGGTCATAACTGGAACAAGACTGCAGGCAAGGCTCCCACTTGCGTCGAGGACGGCGTTAAGGATCTGTGGGTCTGCGACAGAGACATCTGTGACGAGGCTGCTACCGGCGGCTACGTAGATCCCGAGCATGACGGCTCCGTTCTTCCTGCTACCGGCATTCACGAGAACTCCGACGGCAGAAAGTTCACCGACAAGTGCACCGACACCGAGACCAACCGTGTCTGCGTAGTTTGCAAGGACTACATCGAAAGAAATCACCACTATGCTGATCCCATTTACGTTGACGCTACCTGCGTTGACTACGGCTACAACCTCTACATCTGCGTTGACTGCCACGACGACTACGTCGAGCAGGTAGCTGAGAAGACCGGCCACAATTGGGGCGAGTGGAAGCCTGTTGAGGGCAACCCCAACATGGAGGAGAGATTCTGCCAGGTTGAGCGTTGCGACGCTCGTGAGGAAAGAAAGATTGCTGACGTTGAGTACTTCGTTGAGATCGAGAACGTTCTTGGCGATGTCGGCTACACCGATTCCTCTCTCATTGCTGTTACCGTTAAGATCAAGGCTGACTCTCCTCTGTGGGGGGTTCGTTTCGACCTGAACTATGACCAGAACCTGACCTTCGTTCGCGCCGAGAACGTTTCCAACAAGCTCGACTGCGGCTTCGACTTCTTCGACAATGGCAATGGTGTTGTCACCATGGCTGCTGACGCCTCCAACACCAACGATAAGGAAAAGACCGACGTCACCATCGAGGGCATTGAGGATCTGTTCGTTGTATACTTCAGAATCACTCTGCCTCTGGATGCTGCAACCGGCCTGCCCGTTGTTGGCCACGATAAGACCGAGACCGCTCTCTCCATCACTCCTATCGACGCAATCGATGCAGCTGGTAAGGATCTTGAGGATGTATTCCACGGTGATATCGTTGACGGTCAGTACACCGATTCCGCTAAGATCGAGATTCTTCCTTTCATGAACTTCAACGAGGACTGCTGCGTCAACATGAAGGATCTCTCCCGCATGTATGATCTGGTTCTTGCTGCAGGCTACGACGTAACTCTGGACATCGACCAGAACGGTGTCATCGAGGCTGTTGACTACGTAGCTCTGTACAGATTCCTTGTTCACGCTTGGTCTTACGAGTACATGACTCAGATCGGTGTTCCTGCCGAAGAGCTCGCTTGATTTGATCAAGTAGGAGGATTCTCCGGTGAAAAGTAAGAAATTTGGGTTGTTCCTTTTCATTGTGCAGATCGTCGTTTGCCTTTCCCTTGTGGTATCGGCATCCGCTCTTGAATCCACCGATTCGATTGACGTTTCCTATTCGGCGGGGGCTGAGTCCCTCGCCGTGGGAACCGACGAAACTGTTACAGTGGAAATTTCCATTGACAAGAACGCAGGATTTACCTTCTCTATGATTGTCGTGACCTACGACGCCGAGAAGCTGACCTTTGATAAGGATGTGTACGAGGATTCTGTGTTTGCTGGCTCGATTTTTTTGAATGCCAGCAAGGGTAGCATCATGATCTCCGTCGGCGATCTGTCCGAGGCGGTCAAGGATGGTGCACCCGTGTATGACAAAACCGGCTCCTTGGTCAAGCTCGTGTTCAACACGGCTGAGACCGAGTTCGACTCCACCACTATCTCTGTTGTGGCGTCTTCCGGTAATACCATTCACCCCGGAATGGAAGATCTTTTCAGTGATCGTTACAACGTTACGGGTGATACCCTGACGCTGTACGGCCCCCTTCACCAGCACACCGCGGGTGAGTGGGTGATTGATGCCGAGTCCGACTGTGTCAACAAGGGCTCCAAGCATAACAACTGCGTAGATTGCGGCGAGCTTCTCAATACCGAGGAGATCGCAGCCAAGGGTCATACCCCCGGCGAGTGGACTGAGGACAAGGCTCCTTCCTGCACTGAGGAAGGCTCCAAGCACCAGGTCTGCGCAGTCTGCACCGAGACAATCGCTACCGAGACCATCGAGAAGTCGGCTCACGGCACCGTGGTTGACGCAGCCGTGGCTGCTACCTGCACCGCAACCGGCCTGACCGAGGGCTCTCACTGCCCCGATTGTAACTTCGTTCATGTAGCTCAGGATGTTGTAGAGAAGATTGATCATACCTACAACGAGGGCGTGGTAACCACCGCTCCCACCGCTGCTACCGAGGGTGTTAAGACCTTCACATGCACGGCTTGTCCCGAGTCCTACACCGAGAAGATTGCTAAGCTTGCTCCTACCATGGTAGAAGCAGGCGATAAGTGGAACAAGACGATGGAGACTCTCCTTGTCTTCCGCACCGACGCTGCATTCGCAGATTTCACCGAGGTTCGCATCAACGGTACTGTTCTCGCTGCCGAGAATTACACCGTAACCGATGCGAGCGGCATCAAGGTTGAGCTTAAGCGCGAGTACCTTGAAACGCTGGAGATCGGTGAGTACAAGATCGAGGTTGCATCTGCAAGCGGTGCCGCTTCCGCAAACTTCCAGATTGAGGAAGTTCCCGTTGACGAGCCTGCTCCCAGTCTTCTGTGGCTGTGGATCGTGATCGCCGTTGTGGTGGTTGCAGGCGCAGGCGTTGCCGTATTCTTCGTAATCAAGAAGAAGAAGGCTTGATTTGCCTAAGATCAAATAAGACCTGCCTTCACAGCTTGTGTCGGTAGATCAAACGAATCGTCCCCATGCCGAGCATTGCTTGGCATGGGGACTGTTTTGTAGTAAGGTTCCGCTGCGGCAAAATAGGTATAGGGGCATCCCCCGTGCCCCGCCAAGCTTTTTCGTAAAGAAAGGCTTGGCTCAAAAAACTTTATCTGAATCTCTTTTGTTAAAGTTCTTTTGATTCAAATTTTTCTTTGGGAAAAAGCTTGATGGGGCTTGGGGTGAACCCCCATGAATGCCGCTTCTTACTTACGCCAACGGGCGTTGGGTTCCTTGGTGTTTTCGTCAGCGGTCACCTTGCCCGCGTCAGGATCCAGCATGGAAACCTCAGGCTCATGGGTTGCCGAGCCCGACGTGCCGGGCGTTGTGGCAGGAGTGGTGACGGGCGTGGTAACAGGCGTGGTAACGGGTGAGGTTACGGCGGGCTTTTGGCTGCCTGCCTCGGTGCCGTTCTCGTTACCGTTTGTCTTATTTCTGGTACACGCTATGCTAAACAGCATGATCGCGCTGAGCAGAATAGCATAGGCGACAACCCATGCGACTCCGCGCGTGCGCTTGGCTTGAATTTTCGGTTGTGCTTTCATTGTATGACCATACCTTTCGTGAATGCGTCGTAAATGCGTTCCGAAGTGTTGCGCTTCGGGCGAGCGCCTTTTTGGCGGCTCTGTGGATAGTATGCACCGTGCGGGAATGGATAGCCGAGGAAAAATTTGAAAAGTTAGAAAAGACGGGTTTGATATTGGGGCTGTGTCGCATCCGTATCGTGGCTTTTCCGTTCATTATGACGCAATAGGCTGCGACAAAAAATGAATTTTCTTGACATCTTTGCCGTTTTGTGCTATAATACTTGTGGATTGTATCTTTGAATGGAGGTGAGCGCGTGCGACCCGTAACCAGCGATTTGTCGGTGAGCGGCACGCAGCCGTACAATGGCCATGAAGGTTCCGACGGATGCAAGATTTACGTAGTGGTTAGCCAAACGGGTACGATTTTGTCCCGTTTTCTTAAGCTGGTGACGCGCGCGCCTTACAATCACGTGTCCCTTGCGCTCTCACGCGACCTGCAGACCATGTATTCCTTTGGCCGAGTGAATCCCTACAATCCCTTTTTGGGTGGATTTGTTCGGGAGTCCCCGTCCTATGGTACGTTCAAACGATTTTCGCAAACGACCGTGATGGTGTTGGAACTCGCGGTATCGGCTGAGGTGTACGAGCGCATTCGCTGCCGTCTGGCTGAGATGCTGGCCGAGCAGAAAAAATATCATTATAATTACATTGGCCTTGGCCTCGCCGCGTTCCACATTCGCTGGCAGCAAAAATACCGTTTTTACTGCTCGGAATTTGTCAAGGATATTCTGCAATCCTGTCGGGTGTCCGGGGCAGAGTGCTTGCGTGGAATTCCCCGGCCGATTCATTTTTTGGAATTGCCCTACACGTGCATCTATACGGGCAAGCTCTCGGATTACAGCCCGTCCTTTCCTGAACAGCCCGCGCTTTGAACGGGAGGCTTCGATGGGAGGCGATATGCGGAACTGCCTGTGGAAAACTCGGAATCCTCTGCCAAGCGCAGAGGATTCCGAGTTTTCCACAGCCCTTTTCTCTTTTTTTCGCCGATCCGTGTCCCAAAAGCCTTGATTTACCAATGAAACACCCTTGTGCAAAGAATATTTCCACAAGGTTATCCACATACTGTGGAAAAGTTTGGCTGAAAAACGTGCAAAATTTTTAGGCGGTAGCGCGTGCGTATTGGACGCCCGTTCAGTTGAAGCGTGGGCATATAATACAAAACATGCCGGTTGTCATTGTGCAATATGACAACTGCTGTGCGACGGCTATTTGATAACTTCGGTACAGTTGCCTATTGCATTTGGAAGGCTTTTCCGATATAATGAACATGTAGAATCAACGAGGGTATGTCGGCACGCACCGCAGGGCGGTGCCACCGATTCCAAATAACAACATACAACTGCCATGAGGCAGCCGCGATGCGGCAGAAAGGAAGTTCAGATGAAGGAAGTTCTTATCAAACTCAATGAGATCAACGACGTATACACCCTGGTCAACACCCTGGTCGGTTACGACGGCGACGTGGATCTGGTGTCCGGCCGCTACATGGTTGACGGCAAGTCGCTGCTCGGTATTTTCAGCCTGGATCTTCGCCAGCCCGTCAGAATGATCATTCACGACGAGGACAAGGTGGACGAGCTGCTGGAAAAGCTTGCCGACATGATCGTTGCGTAATTTTTGATTTCAAAAACGACCGCCGACCCATTACGGGTCGGCGGTCGTTTTTTGTTTCCGGATCAACGGACGATCTCGATGCCGTCGGGGGCTTCGACGTTGACGGCGGTGTTGCCGTCGGCATCCTTGTAAGCAAAGACGCGGATCACGCCGAGGGGTGTGGGGTAGGTGCCCTTTGCCCAATCCAGCCAAGCCAGCTCGGGCTTAACCTCATACTTGCCGGGAGCCAGATTGCGGATACCCAGCACGTAGTTGGAGAGGTAGGGGCAGGGGCCGGAAGCCCAACCGTGGCAGAGGGAATGACGGAACTTGATGTAGCAGTAGTTGCCGTAGTCGCCGTGAATGTCAATCTTGCCCTCGGGCACGATCTCGTCGATGCGGCCCGCGTTCTCCATCCACTTGAGGTCAAAGTCCTCCCAGAAGGTGGTGGCACCCATGTCCAGCATGCCGCCCCAGTATTCCTTCATGTCGTTGAGCGCGCCGCCGAAGTCGCCTGCCATAGCCTTGGCGGCGAGGATGTAGTAGCCGAAGAAGGTGGAGTAGCCGTGACCGCCGCCGGGAATCATGACTCTCTCGTTGATTTCGGTAGGATCAGCAAGACCCGACAGCACCATCAGCGCGTTCGCCTGCTTGGCGGCGGTGGGGGCAGGGACGTGCTTCTTCATGCGCTCGGCGGATGCGTCGCAAAGAGCGGCGGTCTCGTCTTCGCCCAGCTCGCGGAGCAGGTAAGCGCCGTTGTCCAGCGCCAGCTTCAAAAGGCCCTGGAAGCCCACGTGCTTGGCTACGGGATCGTCATTGGTGGGCCAGTCAAGGAGGCGGGTTTCGGGCAGACACTCGCCGCCGTCCTCGTCCACAAAGGTGGAGAGCAGCGCCATGAGTCCGCGGAGATAGTCTCTCTGCTCCTCCAGATAGGCTTTGTCGCCGAAGGCGCGATACCAGTCGCAGTGGATCAGAAGCCACCAGATGGAGTAGGCGGAAATGCCGTTCATCCATGCGCCCACGGGGGTTTCGTCGCGGACGACGTCGAGGGAGCGGGGCACGATATCGTTGTAGCCGAAGGTGGCGAGGATGGTGTTGACCTCGGTGTGCATATCACCGATCCAGACCAGACGGTCGCGCTTGATGCCGTCCCACAGGTACTCCTGCATATTGACGTGGGCGGTGTAGGCAGCGGTGTTCCAGATACGGGTGAGCTTTTCGTCCGAGCAATCGAACGAGCCGATATAATCCAGATCGAGATAGGTCATAACACCCTGCACGGCCTTGAGCTGAACCATGGTGTTTTCGCCCAGCAGCTCGATGCAGACAAAGCGGAAGCCCGACTCGTTGGTCTCGTTAGCCGAGTAGAAGCCCACGTTCCACACGCGGTCGCGGATGGCGTGGTCGTTGGTGGTGTTTTTCACGCCGATGGGGGTGATGGCCTCCATGACCGACTCGCCTGTGCGGACGATGATGTCGGCGCGGTTGTTCGGGCCGTTGACACCCCAGATCATGACGCGGACGCTGCCGGGGAACTCGTGACCGTAGTCCAGCACGATCTTGGCGTTGGGCTTGCCGGGCTCGTTGCGGAGGATGCAGCTCTCTCCGGGGACGAGGGTGATCTGGTTGGAGCGCTCCTGCAGCAGCGACTCGGCGCCGCTGACTTCGCCCTCAGTCAGCACCACGCGCTTGGGCGCAAGGTAGCGGCGGGTACGGGGATCGGTGGTGGAGCTGTTCAGTGATTGAAATTTCTCATTGACTTTCATGGGAATTTCTCCTGTTTATCCGAATTTTTTTGTTTCATAGTATGGACGGTGGCCGTCTTCTCGAACAGCGCGCTGTCTTTTTGTATTATACCATATTGAGTGCAAATTTTCAAGATGATTTTGGTATTTTTTACAAGGCAGTGCTGAAAAGGCAAACAATTTTTAGTAACTGTTTTTCAAATTTGGATTTGTGCCTGCGGCACAGCTTTGGCTCGGAGATGGTTGCCACGCGCCGACCATCTCCCCCGAGGGAAAAGTGGTTTTCAAATTTGGATTTGTAGAGCAGGGGCGTTGCCCCTGCACCCCACCAGAACCCTTTTTGAAAACCTCCTCACTTCGTTCGGTGCGAATTTGCCTTCAGCAAATATCGCGAAGGGTTCTGGACTCCCAAAAACCTTAAAAA
>CAJGEA010000014.1 GCA_904502015.1 uncultured Clostridia bacterium
CGTGCTTCCTGTTTGAGCCCTACCTCACGGTCATCGACCTCTTGCCCGACTGCATTGGCTATCTCCTCGTCTACGTAGGCATCCGACGCATCGCCGAACTTGACGATCGCCTTGGCGAGGCCGCTCTCGGCATCCGCCGTCTGGCCCTTTTGGGCGTGGCCCGCCTTGTTTCGGTTTTCCTCGCGTTCGGCTTTGTATCATCGGCCGAAAAGCCCGTGTTCATTTTGCTGATCCTCTTTGCCCTCGGCGTTTTGGATTGTATGGTCGCCATTCCCATGTGGAAAAACGTGGGAGAGGGACTGATCTATCTCGGCTCTCGGTTGGACGGACAAGCCGTGCTTGACGGCACCGATAACAAGAAACGCCGTACTTTAACCGAGCGGCTCGTGCGTTTATCCACCGTGTTTTTCGTTGCGCGAGAGGCTCTGGCAGTTCTGCCTGAATTTTCTGTGCTGACCAGCACAGCGGGTGGTGCCGATCCCGACGGTTACGTATCCACCCGCTACGATTACATCGGCCTCATGCGCGGCATGGGCATTGCCGCCTCGCTGATTCTCGGCATTTGTTGGCTGGTTATGCTGATCCGATTTGCCCATCGCCTGCGCCGTGACCTGCCGTTCTTTGACCGTCTGCGCGATAAGTACAACGCCGAGGTGCTGTCCCGCCCCGACCTCCTGGCTATGCGAGCTGTCAAGCGCGCGTTCGTGTGGTTGTGTGTGGGCGTGGCCTTTTTGACCGATTTCTATGTGGACGGCGTTAATATCATTCCCGATTTTCTCGCCGCCGTCGCGTTTCTGCTTGCCGCGCTGACACTGCGCAGATACTCCAGCTCGCGGACGAGTGTGATCGCTTCTGCCGTCTACACTGTTATTTCACTCGGCACGTGGCTGTCGCAACTCTTTTACTTCAATATTGAGCAAACCCCAGACGCCATGCGCGACGAGGTCGTGTACGCCCGATGGACGGTGGAAATCGCCGCGACCGTTGCCTGCGCCATTTCCGCCGTGACCGCGTTCGCTTTGCTCGTCCGCGTGACGAAAACCTTTGTTCACCGCTATACAGGCGTTTCCATTACCCACGCCGACCGCCCCACCGAGAGCGGACGGGTGAGGGAGCTGCACCGCCGTTTGGATCGACGCCTCACGGTTATGCTGGTCTGTTGCGCGCTGTGCGCCTTGTCTACGGTGTTCCATTGGGCGGGCATCCCTTATATCGCTGAAATTCCGCCGTCTTCCGATGATCCCGTGGCTGTCACCCTCCTGCAACAGTTCTTCGAGGAGGCGTATTGGGCGATCGATCTTGGCGTTCATCTTGCGTTCCTGGGCATCACCATCAGCACCACGAACGATATTTTCGAACAGATCGAATATAAATATTTGCTTTCGTAAGATGAAAACTGCATATTTCCTTTCAAGGCAGGCGATACTGTAACCGTAGCACACAGGATGTGTGTTGCGTATATAGAACCGCCTCGGCGGAATAAACGAAAGGAACGACCACCATGCAGAACAACAATCAGAATCAGAATCAGAATCAGAACCAGAATCAGAACCAGAATAACCGCAACAACAATCAGAACCAGAACCAGAACCAGAACAACAACCGTAACGAACAGCAGAAGAACGAGGACCAGAGAAACCAGCAGAACAACCGCAAGAACTGATCTCAGTCCTGGGTCTTAACTTCGGGCGGCGTGTCGCTTGGGCGCACACCGCCCCTCTGTTCTCTATACATAGGAAAGGATCTACCATGGATAAGAATCTCTCCGAGCGCTATCTCGCGGCCAAGCGAGCCTTGTTTGATAAGGCGTACAGCCATCTCAACGAGATGCAGCGCCGCGCCGTATTCACCACTGAGGGCCCTCTGCTCGTGCTGGCAGGGGCGGGGAGCGGTAAAACCACCGTGCTGGTACACCGCATCGCCTACATAATTCGGTATGGAAATGCGTACCATTCCGACAGAATCCCTCACGGGCTCACCGAGGAGCACGTGGCCGATCTCGAGAACGCCGTCCGCCTCACGCGGGAGGAGATCGCCGAGATTCTGCCCGAGTTCATCACAGACCCCTGCCCGCCGTATCGGATGCTTGCTATCACCTTTACCAATAAAGCCGCGCGGGAGATTAAAACTCGCCTTGTAGATCGGCTGGAGGACGAAACGCTGGCTGCTGACGTGTGGAGTGGCACTTTCCACTCGGTTTGTATGCGCATCCTTCGTACCAAGGGCGATCTCATTGGTTACGATCCCGCCAAGTTCACTATCTACGATATGGATGACGTAAAAAAGACCGTCACGGCCATCATGAAGCGGCTTAACATCGACGATAAGCAGATGTCGGTTCGCAGCGTTATGACCGCCATCAGCCGCGCGAAGGATCATCTTGAGTCTCCCGAGGATTTTGAGGAGCGCGCGGGTGCGGACTTCCGTATGTCCCGCATTGCCAAGATTTATAGCGCCTACGCTGAGGAAATGATGCGCTCCAACGCCGTGGATTTTGACGATATCATCATGCAGACCGTGCGCCTGCTCCGTGAGCACGACGAGGTGCGCGAGTACTACCAAAAGAAGTTCCGCTACGTCTGCATCGACGAGTATCAGGATACCAACGGCGCGCAGTTCGAGCTGGCGGCGCTCCTGTCGGGCGGATACCGTAACCTTATGGTGGTGGGCGACGATGATCAGAGCATCTACCGCTTCCGCGGCGCGACTATTGAGAACATCCTGGGCTTTGACCAGGAGTATTCGGACGCCACAGTCATCAAGCTGGAGCAGAATTACCGTTCCACCAAGAATATTCTGAATGCCGCCAACGAGGTGATCTCCCATAATACGGGACGGCATGAAAAGAGCCTGTGGACCGATGCCGACGAAGGCGTGCGGATCACACTCAAGAAAACCGAGGATCAGATCGCCGAGGCGCGCGCCGTGGTGGATACCATCCATCGCATGATTTCCGAGAGTGGTGGCCAGCGCTCCTACCGCGATTTTGCGATTCTCTACCGTGTCAACGCGCAATCGAGCAACATGGAGTACGCCCTCCGCAAGAGCGGTATGCCGTACCGTCTCGTCTGCGGTACGCGCTTTAACGACCGCAAGGAAATCCGCGATGCCGCCGCCTACTTCCAGTTGATTACGAATCATGCCGACCGAGAGCGGCTTCTGCGCATCATCAACGAGCCCCGCCGCAAGATCGGGCAGAAAACGCTGGATGCCGTGTCCGAGATCGCGATGGAGCAGAGATGCACCCTCTTTGAGGTCATGGAGAACGCCGACAAATACGTCGCGCTCCAACGCTCGGCCGCCGGTCTCATGGCATTCACCGATATGATCCACCGCCTCACCTCGCTCTCCGAAACCCTTTCTCTCGCCGACCTGTTCGACGAGGTCATGGAGCAGACGGGATATATGCGTATGCTCCGCGAGGCAGGCGAGGAGGAGCAGGAGCGCATCGAAAACCTCATGCAGCTCAAGTCTAACATGATGGAATACGAGCAGAACGCCGAGGATCGCGTTACCCTCGTCAGCTTCCTCGAGGAATACGCGCTTGTTGCCGACGTGGATAAGTACGATGAATCCGCCGATGCCATTGTGCTCATGACCATCCACAGCGCCAAGGGACTTGAGTTTCCCGTGGTGTTCATACCCGGTATGGAGGACGGCATTTTCCCCGGTATGCAGAATATCATGGGCTCTCCCGAGGACATGGAGGAGGAGCGCCGCCTGGCCTACGTGGCGATTACCCGTGCCAAGGAACGCCTGATCATTCTCCACGCCCGCACCCGCAAGTGGCAGGGACAGACCATGACCAATCAAATCTCCCGCTTTGTGACCGAGATCCCCGATTCCTTGCTGGATAAGGAGGATATGACCGTTGAAGCGCTCCATGACGCAGGCGGCGGCATGGGAGATTTGTCCTTCCAGCCTCGCCCCTTCTACGCCGAGCGCGCCCGTCAGGGACGTACCCCCGCTTATAGTGATCGTATCACGGTAGGCAAGCCCATCACGCCCGTCCAGTCGAGTGCTGACCGCGCGACCGTACAAACGCTGGCGGCGGGCGATCGCGTGTCCCATGCTACCTTTGGCGAGGGCGAGATTCTTTCGGTCAAGCCTATGGGTGCCGACAAGCTCATCGAGGTCATGTTTGACAGCGTGGGTACCAAAAAGCTCATGGCTACGTTTGCGAAGCTCAAGCGCATTGATGATTGATTTTCCCAAGTGAAAGGAGCCGTCTGAATGATGGAACATCCCGATATGAATACCCTCCGCGCCCGCGTCGAGGAGCTGCGCCGCACGCTGGAGCACCACGCAAAGCTCTACTACGTCTACGATACACCCGAGATTTCAGATTACGAGTACGATAAGCTCTACTACGAGCTGATACACCTGGAGAAGCAGTATCCCGAGCTGGATAGCCCCGCCTCGCCCACCCACCGCGTGGGCGGTAAGGCGCTGGATAAATTCGATAAAGTCACCCATACCGCCCGTATGGACTCCCTCTCCGACGTGTTCTCCTATGAGGAGCTGAACGAGTTTTTGATCCGCGTCCGAGAGATCATTCCCGAAGCCCGTTATTCGGTTGAGCCCAAGATCGACGGACTCTCGGTGTCCCTGCGTTACGTGGACGGCGTGCTGGTTCAAGGCGCGACCCGCGGTGACGGTGTGGTGGGCGAGGATGTGACCGTCAATGTCAAAACCATTTTCGATCTTCCCTTGACACTCCCCGAGCCCTTGACGCTGACGGTGCGCGGCGAGGTGTATATGCCCCGCGCTGTGTTTGAACGCATCAACGCCAAGCGCGAGGCGGCGGGGACGGCACTCCTGGCCAACCCCCGCAACGCCGCCGCAGGCTCTCTGCGTCAGCTTGATCCGCAGGTGACCGCTTCCCGCGCGCTGTCGGTGTTCATTTTCAATTTCCAGGAGGGCTATCTTTACGCGGACGGTCACTCTCCCGCAAGCCATACCGAAACGCTGGATCGGCTGGCAGAGCTGGGCTTTCCCACGCTTGCCGAGCGCACGGTCTGCTCGACGTACGAGGAGATCGTTGCTCACATCGAGCATCTCGGCAGAATGCGCGATGAACTCGCTTATGACATCGACGGCGTGGTTATCAAGCTGGATGCGCTGTCTGACCGCGCTCGTATGGGAGAGGGAACCAACACTCCCAAGTGGGCGGTTGCCTATAAGTTCCCGCCTGAGCAGAAGATCACCCGCCTGACCGATGTAACGGTTGCCGTAGGGCGTACGGGTGTGCTGACTCCTACTGCGGTTCTGGAGCCCGTCCGCCTGGCGGGTACAACGGTCAGCCGCGCTACTCTGCACAATCTGGATTTTATCCGTGAACGCGATATCCATATCGGGGATTTCGTAACCGTACAGAAGGCGGGGGATATCATTCCCGAGGTAGTCTGCGCCCATCCCGAAAAGCGCGACGGCAGGGAAGTGCCTTTCGCTATGCCCGCCGTTTGTCCGTCCTGCGGTGAGCCCGTGTTCCGTGAGGAGGGCGAGGCCGCCGTCCGCTGTACCAATAGTGCGTGTCCTGCTCAGTTGGCCCGCGGTATCGAGCATTTCGCGTCAAAGGACGCGATGGATATCGATGGACTTGGCCCGCAGATCGTGGAGGCACTCATCCGAGAGGGACTCATCCATGATGCCGCCGATCTGTATACACTGACCGCTGATAAGGTTGAGAATATGGATCGCATGGGTGAAAAATCAGCTCAGAATCTCATAGCTGCCATTGATAAATCGCGCTCAGCGGGGCTGGAACGCCTGCTCTTTGCACTGGGTATCCGCAACATCGGCGCTGTCGCCGCGACCGCCCTGGCCGCTCGCTTCGGCACGCTGGAGGCATGCATGAAGGCAACCGTTGAGGAGCTGTGTGATATTCCCGATTTCGGCGCAATTACCGCGCAATGCGTGGTCAACTATTTCTCCCATGAATCCAACGTCCGTCTTTGCCAGCGACTCACGGATGCGGGGCTACTGACCTCCACGACCGCCGCCCCCACGGGGGATCGCTTCGCGGGTAAGACCTTCGTTTTGACGGGTACATTGCCCACCCTCACCCGCGATGAGGCCTCCGCCATGATCAAGGCGCAGGGGGGCAAGGTGTCGGGCTCTGTATCGGGTAAAACCGATTACGTTGTGGCGGGCGACGCCGCAGGCTCCAAGCTGACCAAGGCTCGCTCCCTCGGCGTGACCGTTATCGACGAGGACGAGCTTCGCCGTATGCTTTCAGAATGATTCGTTTTTAAACCGCCGCGGAAGCCCGTGGCGGTTTTTCGTTTATTGAGGGAGGATTTGTATGCATGTTAACAAAATGTTCATACAATTCGCGGCAAAATATGCTATAATATACGCGTTACGTATGCGCACGGGTTGCGCAGATGTAGGAACACAATTTCTTTGTACATACGGAGGTAGCTATGGCAGATTTGAAAATGTTGGCGATTGACCTCGGCGCGTCCAGCGGCCGCGGCATCGTCGGTTCCTTTGACGGAGAAAAACTCACCCTGCGTGAGAATCACCGCTTCTCCAACGATCCCATGTTCGTCAACGGACGCTTTACCTGGGATATTCTGCGCATCTATTTTGAAATCAAAAATTCCATCACCAAGACCGTCATCGACGGAGACGACATCTCCTCGATGGGTATTGATACGTGGGGCGTTGACTACGGCCTGATCGACAAGAACGGCCGTCTGATGTCCAACCCCACCCACTACCGTGATACCCGCACCGTCGGCATTGGCTCCTACATGGATCAGTTCATGACCGCCGAGGAGATCTACAACACCACGGGTATTCAGGCCATCGACTTCAACACCCTCAACCAGCTCGCTGCCGAAATGCGCGACGATCCCGACGCGCTGGCCCGTGCCGAGAAGCTGCTCTTCATCCCCGACCTGCTCAACTACTTCCTGACGGGTAAGATGGCCACTGAGTACACCATCGCATCCACGGGTATGATCCTCGATGCCGCCAAGCGCGATTACGCCTACGATCTGACCGATAAGCTGGGCGTTAAGAGAAGCCTGTTCTCTCCCATCGTCCAGCCCGGCACCAACCTCGGTATGCTCCTGCCCTCCATCACCGACGAGGTGGGCAAGAACCGCATCAACGTCTATACCGTAGCATCCCACGATACCGCATCTGCCGTTATGTCCGTACCCTCTCAGGCTGACGATTTCATCTACATCAGCTCGGGTACCTGGTCGCTGATGGGTATGGAGCTGCCTCAGCCTCTGATCAACGATGCCACCCGTGCCGCTAACTTCACCAACGAGGGCGGTATCAACGGCACCATCCGCTTCCTGAAGAACATCATGGGCCTGTGGATCATTCAGGAGTCCCGCCGTCAGTGGAAGCGCGAGGGCAAGGATTACAGCTTCGCGCAGATGGAGGCTTGGGCTAAGGAGGCTACCCCCTTCCGCTCCCTCATCAACCCCGACGATGCATCCTTCAACACCCCCGGCAACATGCCCGAGAAGATCCGCGAGTTCTGCCGCAAGTCGGGTCAGCCCGTGCCCGAGAGCGTGGGCGAGGTCGTTCGTTGCATCTATGAGTCGCTTGCACTCAAGTATCGCTACACCGTTGAAAATATCCAGAATCTGCGCGGCAAGCGTGCGTCGGTCATCAACGTGGTCGGCGGCGGCACCAAGGATCACTTCCTCTCTCAGATGACGGCCGATGCTTGCGGTCTGCACGTATGCGCCGGCCCCGAGGAGGCTACCTCCATCGGTAATCTGCTCGCTCAGATGATGGCTGTGGGCGCGATCAAGGATCTGTCTGAGGCGCGTCAGGTAGTGGCGAACTCCTTCGAGATGAAGCACTACGAGCCCACCGCCGATCGCGGCGCATGGGACGAGGCGTACGGTCGCTTCTGCAAGCTCCTTTGATAATAACTTGACGTAGACGTAGAAAGGAACCCCTGCCAGGGGAAACGGTCAAAAATGAATATGAAAGAATCATTGTACGGTGAATTGAGTGTCATTGGTATGAAGGGCTGTGAGTCCTTCGTTGAGCGTGTGGATAGCTACCTCAAGGAGTGGCGTCGCCACGGTGCGGAGGATACCTACCTCGTACACGCAGAATGCCCCCGCTTCGGCTCGGGTGAGGGTAAGGCTCTCATCAAAGAGTCCATGCGCGGTCAAGATGTTTACATTTTCTGTGACGTCTTCAATTACGGCGTTACCTATAAAATGCACGGTATGACCGTTCCCATGAGTCCCGATGATCACTACGCAGACCTCAAGCGCATCATTGCCGCTATCGGCGGCAAGGCGCGCCGTATCACGGTCATTATGCCCATGCTCTACGAGGGACGTCAGCACAAGCGCACCTCCCGCGAGTCGCTGGACTGCGCGACCATGCTGCAGGAGCTGGTCAACATGGGTATCAGCAACATCATTACCTTTGACGCGCACGATCCCCGTGTGGCAAACGCCATTCCTCTGTCGGGCTTTGATAACGTCATGCCCAACTACCAGATGATCAAGGCGCTGGTCAGGAATGTGCCCGACGTGGTTATCGACAAGGATCACGTGGTCATGATCTCCCCTGACGAGGGCGCTATGGGTCGTTGCATTACCTACTCCAACTCGCTGGGCGTGGACGTCGGTATGTTCTACAAGCGCCGTGACTATTCCACCATTGTCAACGGTAAGAACCCCATCCTGGAGCATAAGTATCTGGGTCAGGATCTGCACGGTAAGGACGTGATTATCGTAGACGACATGATCTCCTCGGGCGGTTCGCTGCTTGACGTAGCTACCCAGCTCAAGCAGGTCTACGGCGCCAAGCGCGTCTTCAACTTCGCTACCTTCGGCCTGTTTACCGATGGCTTTGAGATCTTTGACGAGGCGTATAAGAACGGCATCATCGACAAGATCTTCACCACCAATCTGGTATACCGCAAGCCTGAGATCATGGATAAGCCCTGGTATGCCGAGGTCAATATGTGCAAGTACGTTGCCTACATCATTGACACCCTGAACCACGACGCGACCATCTCGGCTCTGCTCGATCCCGACAAGCGCATCGCTACGCTGCTGGCGAAGCACCGCGCCGAGCTCGCCGAGCAGGGACAAATTACCATTGATTTCAACAACTGATTTCCAAAAAAGGCGTTGCAGAGGGACTCCCCTCCGCAACACCTTTTTTGTGTGTTCAGGAATACATGGCGTTTGCCTTCATATACTTGTAGATCTGCTCGCCGTGCTGCTGTTCCTCGGTCTGAATGTGGTTGAGCACCTGGCGAAGTTCGCTCTGGCCGAACTCAAAAACCGCCGTGTCGTACAACCCCGAGGCGTGTTTCTCGGTGGTGAGAAGGTCCGAGCAGAGATAGAAATCATGCTGCTTTTCGGGGGTCTCGGCGGTGTTGTAGGTTGCCACGTAGGTAGGCATGGTGCTGGGCTTGGATCCACCCGCGGAGGGGGCCTGGCCGTTCTCGATCTGAGTCAAGGTGTTCAAATGCTCCTCCTCTACCTGCGCGATGCGGTTGAAAAGCTGCTTGAGCTGGGGATCGTGGGCTGCCTCGGCGTGCTTGCGATACTTGTCAATGCAAAGGCGTTCCTGGCCCTTGAGATCCTTGATAAACGATGCTTCCTTTTGCGTCAACTGCATAATATATGCTCCTCCGTACAAAATTCCCTTGAGGGGTGTCGGGATTATGCGCCGCAGGTGCGGCGGATATGCAAGCGCGCCGAGAAATATGACAGAAGAAAAAAATATCTACCCATTCAGCCGTTTCGACCGTTTATTTCATAGGAGATGCTGTATACTGTATTTCAACATATCCAATCATTGGAAAGGAAGTACATTATGCATTGCGATAAGTGTAACAAGAAAAAATCCACCGTAATTTATCACGAAAACCTTGGCGGTCACGCACGGACGCTCCATTTATGCGCTGATTGCGCGAGGGAAATGGAGCAAGCGGGCGAGCTGGAGGAGATGAGTGCCGCCTTTGCGGCGTTTTCCTCTCCCATGCTCGGCGTGATGGATCGTCCACAACGCTCGTTTCACACGGTGATTTCGGAAATAACGGAGGAGAGCGTTTGCTCAGCTTGCGGCATTACGGCACGTGAAATCGCCCAAAGCGGCAGGACGGGATGCGCCGTCTGCTACGAGTGCTTGGGCGACGTTATGCGCAAGCCCTATGAGGACAAGCACGGCGGCACATATCGAGGACAAGTGCCCCGCCTTGTGCGGGTACGGGAGGAAAACGCTTGCCGTATGAAACTGCTTCGCGCGCAGCTGGCGGATGCCGTAAGCGGAGAGCAGTACGAGCAGGCGGCGATCCTGCGCGACCGCATACGCGAGTTGGATATGGGGGTGTCAGAATCCGCGCCGCTCGCCACAAGTATAAGCAAGGAGGGAAACTGATATGGCATGGTATCATACGACGGGACAAGATCAGGATATCGTTCTCTATACCGATGTGCGGCTGGCGAGAAATCTACGCGCATACCCCTTTACGCATCGGCTGGATGCCACGGGTGCTCGGAGGATTATAGACAGCGTGGGCATCGTGTTGGAGGAAAACGGTTTTTGCAAGAAAGATTTTGCCGACATATCCCGCGCCGAGGCCTATTCGCTGGTCGAGCAACAGTATGCATCGCTCTCGTTTGTTAAAAAAAGCTTGCCTCACGCGCTCTACCTCAACGAGCCGTGCTCCATGTCGGCCATGCTGTGCGAGGAGGATCATATCAATTTGCAGTGCATTCTGGCGGGGCGCGCGCTCAGCGAGGCGTACGCATCGGTCAGCCGCATAGAAAAGCATCTCGATGAACGGTTTGATATGGCTTTCATGGAGGACGAGGGCTATTTATCACCGTTCCCGCGATCATTGGACAGCGGTATGCAGGTCTCCGCGTTGTTGTGTCTACCTGCTATGGCGGAAACAGTGCAGACGGGTAGATGGGTTGAACGCCTTTTGGGTGTGGGAGTCTGCCTGCGATCGCTGCATGAGGAAAAGGGAAGCCAGGTAGGCAGTTTGTTCCATTTGAGCTACCGCCCCCCCGTCAGCCAAAGCGAGGCGGCGGCGATTGCATTCGTAGACGAGATTCTCACGGCCCTGATTACCGAGGAGCGTTCTGCTTTGCATACCGCCATCCCCCTCGTCGCGGAGCAACGTATGGATCGCGTCATGCGTGCCGTTGGGACGTTGCACTATGCTCGGCTCATCCATACGTCGGAACTGTTGAATCTGCTGGCGGACGTACGGCAGGGCATCCGAATGGGAGTTGTAACAGGTGTGAACATGGAAACGCTCACCGCCTTGATGATGGAGTCACTACCGGCGGGCTTGTCCATGACGGACGCATATAACGAAATTGATTCCGCCTCTCCACTTGCAGATGCGGCGGCCCGTGCGACATACGTTAGAGAACGATTCGCAGAGGGTGTGTACTCTTTGAATACAACAGCGTAGTTGCAGATTTACCATTATAAAGGAGAATTCGTATGACCAATCGCTTTACCGAACGCGCGCAAAAGGCATTGAATGAAGCCCTGTACGCGGCGCAGACTCTGGGGCATACCTATGTAGGCTCAGAGCATCTGCTACTGGGCTTTCTCGCTGAGTCTGAGTCGGTTGCGTACCGTATTCTGCATTCCGGCGGCGTTGAAGCTTCCAAAATCCGTGCCGCTATCGTAGACATGGCGGGGGAAGGGGCCGTCGCGCACGTGTCCGCCGCCGATATGACTCCTTGTATGCGTCGCGTTATTCAGAACTCTGCGGGGGTGGCGCGGCAAGCAGGGGACGGATTTGTGGGAACCGAGCATTTGCTTTGCGCGCTTTTGGAAGAACGGGAGTGCGTGGCGGTTCGCATTTTGTACGAGCAAGGATTTCCCGTTGAGGATATTCGGAAGGCCGTGAGCGACTTTATTTCGTCAACGGCGACGCACAGAGGAGATCATTCGGGCGGCATGGCAGAATCAGATGTCAAAATGCCGCGCACAGGGCGAGGACGAGAGGAGAAGGAGGGGGTGAGCGGTGCGCCCAATCTTTCTCGCTTTGGGCGCGATCTGACCTCCATGGCGCAGGCGGGGCAACTGGATCCCGTCATTGGCAGGGAAGAGGAAACCGTGCGGGTGATCCGCATCCTGTCCAGACGGCAAAAAAACAACCCCTGCTTGATTGGAGAGCCCGGCGTCGGCAAGACCGCGGTGATTGAGGGGCTGGCACAACGCATCGCATCCCGCGACGTGCCCGAGACGATTCGGGACAAGCGGGTGATCGTTCTGGACGTAGCAAGTATGATTGCGGGGGCAAAATACAGAGGCGAGTTTGAAGAACGCTTCAAACTGGTCATGGCCGAGGTGCGGCGGGATTCGTCCATTATACTGTTCATCGACGAACTGCACACCATCGTGGGGGCAGGTGCGGCGGAGGGAGCGGTGGATGCCGCCAATATCATCAAGCCCGCCTTAGCGCGGGGCGAGATGCAGGTCATTGGCGCCACAACCATTGCCGAATACCGAAAATATATTGAAAAGGATGCCGCGCTGGAACGGCGATTCCAGGCCGTGACGGTTGGCGAGCCGTCCGACGAGGACAGCGTACGCATCCTGCAAGGATTACGCTCCAAATACGAGGCGCACCACGGACTGAAAATATCCGATGAGGCTATCCGTGCGGCGGTTGACCTGTCCATTCGCTATATTCCCGACCGATTCCTGCCCGACAAAGCCCTTGACCTGTTGGATGAAGCAGCCGCAGGAATGCATATTGCCTCCTACACGTCCCCGCCTGATCTTAAAAAGATGGAGACTGCCCTGGCGGCAGTGGTTCGGGAAAAGGAGGAAGCGGTCAAAGCACAGCAATTTGAAAAGGCGGCGCACCTGAGGGATCGTGAGCACGGTATCCGAAGTGCCTACGAGGCCGCTAAGCAACGATGGTCCTCGCGCAAGGAGAACCGAAACGCCGTGGTGGGACGCACCGAGATCGCCGAGGTGGTCACGCGCTGGACGGGGATTCCCGTGAGCCGCTTGCTGGAGGGAGAGGGCGAGAAGCTTCTCCATCTTGAGGACGCACTGAACGCGCGTGTGGTTGGTCAGGAGAAGATCGTGGAGGCCATCGCCCGTGCCATCCGACGCGGGCGGCTGGGACTGAAGGATCCCAAACGCCCCATCGGATCCTTTATTTTCCTCGGCCCTACGGGGGTGGGTAAGACAGAGCTTGTTCGTGCACTGGCCGAGGCGCTGTTCGGGGACGAGAACGCCATGATCCGCTTGGATATGTCGGAATATATGGAAAAGCACAGCGTGTCCAAACTGATTGGTTCACCGCCCGGATATGTGGGATTTGAGGAGGGCGGCCAGCTGACCGAGCGTGTGCGCCGCCGCCCATACAGCGTCGTTCTGTTTGACGAGATGGAGAAGGCGCACGCAGACGTATTCAACCTGCTCCTCCAGGTGCTTGATGACGGAATGCTCACCGACTCGGGAGGACGGCGGGTGGATTTTCGAAATAGCGTGGTCATCATGACCTCCAATCTCGGCGCGCCCACGGGAAGGGAATCCAAGCCCGTCGGCTTTGCCGCCGTGTCCACCGATACAGAGGCAAGGGAGCGCATGATGGCCGCGCTCCGCGACACCTTCCGCCCCGAGTTTATCAACCGCGTGGACGATATTCTCTTTTTTTCGGAATTGGACGATGCCGCCCTGCACGCTATTGCAAACCATTTGCTCGATGAGATAGGCGGACGATTGCAGGAATTGCACAGTGATATTCTGCTGGAATTTGATTCAGCGGTGGTGGATCTGGTGGTGCGGGAGGGGTATGACGTACGATACGGTGCGCGGCCGCTCCGACGCGCCGTGATCCGTCTGGTGGAGGATCCACTGTCCTCAGCCTTGCTGGAAGGGAAAGTCAAGTCGGGGGATGCCGTTTACGCGACCGTTACGGATGGACGCGTGGTGTTTTCCGTTCGTCCGTCAAATAGCGAGGAAAACCACTCTTAAAGGTGACAAAACGCCGGGGGCGCATGCGCCCCCGGGGGATGAAATGAAAGGGAAAGGTGACGGTTAGACCTGACGGATCAGCCAACGCCGTTACAACCGCAGCGGTTGCGGTCAGACGTGGGCAGAGGCATGGGCGCGGGTGTAAACTCGCTGACGGGGAATGCCATGGAGCGGAACAACTCGCAAGGATCGGAGGACGAGCCCGCGACGCACTCCTTGTCGGGAATGACGAATTCACACGCCGATACGAGATACTGAGCGGGGCGTACCACGCGAACCAGCGAGAAAATGCCGAGAGAAACCACGAGGTAGCGGCAATCGCCGTGCCCGCCGTTATCGCCGTGGTGGTCGTGATCGGAGCACAGGGGCGCCGACAGACATCCCGAAATGGACGAGGGAATGTCGCAAGCGCAGCAGCAACAGCAAACGTGATCGTGATGCTTGGGCTCCAGCACGCGGCAACCCAGCACGATAGGATCAACTGCCTCTACAACGGCAGTGGGAACACTGCGCTCCTTGTAGCAGGGCTCGGGCTCTGCGCAGAAGGCGCTGCCGTCCGAGCTGGAGCGGAATACGCTGACGTTGCTGTCGCCGCCGAACAGAACCACGTCCTTCTCCAGCACGGCGATGCCGTCAAATTCCTGCGAGCGGCCGCCGCAGGTGCAGGCCTCAAAGATGAGCTTGACGTAGAAGCGGATGTGAATGGTGAAAAAGCCGCGGTTGAACTGTACGGGGTCAATGCCAATGTAGGTCCATGCAATGCAGGCGTCCTTTACGCGCACCTGCGAGGTGTGCTCGATGATCTCCTGCCCCAGATCGGTCAGGAAAACGCGCACGTTTTCGTAGCAATCCCGATCCCGACAGGAATCGAGAATGCGGTTGGTTTCCATGCAAACCGTCTTGCACGCAGAATCCTTGCCCGAGCAAATACCGCCGCTTGAGGACGAACCGCAGGGCCCGCAGGAAAATCGGTTATCAGCCATATAATCGTACCTCCAATTAAATTAGAGGAGCGTTTGGACCGTCCGCCGCGCGGAACGATCGTTGGAAAAGCAACTCCTCCTTGATATCAGTGTATTCTAAAAACTATTTTTTGACACACGGCGTCACAGAGAACTCCAATTCGTGTCGCGCATGTAAAAAAGTAACTGATTTCATAGGATTTTTTGAAAAATTTTGCGCAGAATACTTGCAATTTGTCGGGTAATATGGTATAATGAGTTCACCAAAATTTAAGACAAGATTGGAGTTTTTAACATGAACAAGAGTCAATTGATCAAAGCGGTTGCTGAGAAGAGCGAGCTGTCCCAGAAGCAGGTCGGTGAGACCTGGAGCCTGATCGAGGCAACCATCCTTGAGAACCTGGCCGCAGGCGAGAAGATCCAGCTTTCCGGCTTCGGTACCTTCGAGGTTCGTGAGCGCGCCGAGAGAAAGGGCCGCAACCCCAAGACCGGTGAGGTCGTTACCGTTCCCGCTTGCAAGTACCTGGCATTCGTATCTGCCAAGGCAGTCAAGGAGACCCTGAACTGATATGCGTCTTGACAAGTACCTGAAGGTAAGCCGTATTATCAAGCGCCGCACCGTGGCAAACGATGCCTGCGATGCCGCTCACGTGACGGTCAACGGTCGCCCCGCTAAAGCGTCCTACGACGTGAAGGTGAGCGATGTGGTTGAAATTACCTTTGGTGCCAGAACGCTGAAAATCCGTGTGCTGGACGTTAAGGAAACCGTTGGTAAAAATGACGCGTCCCAGCTTTATGAGGTCATAGACGGGTAAGGCGGTTCAGCTCACTCATAGTAGTTTGATCATATCCTGCCTCACTCCTGCATAGGATGTAGCATTAGGTAACATCCAAAGGAGACGGAGGCAGGATTATGAATACAATGGGAAACAGCGGGACAACCACCGATCGCGGCGAGGGGAAAACGCATAGCTTGCAGGCGCAGGACCGACGGGAGATTACCGTTAGCGGTGTGCGCGAGGTAGTCAGCTTTGACGAGGCAAGCGTGGTGCTCATCACTGCGTGCGGCCTGCTCACCGTAGAAGGCGAAAGCTTGCACGTCACAACGCTCAATACCCAAGACGGTGTTGTTGCCGTTACGGGTCGGCTCAACGGGCTTTTCTACGAGAATGAAGTCACCTCCGGCGAAGGGCAGGGAAAGCGATCCCGCCTTGGCCGATGGTTCAGATAGGACGGCTGAGACATGGAAATATCCCAGCGCCTCCTTGGTATGCTGTTCGTGTGGGCGACCGTGCTCGGATTTTCGCTCGGAGGCGTTTACGATGTCCTCCGTATCACGCGCATTCTGTGCGGTGTCCATTACGTCAAACGATTTTCGGGGAAAGAAAAACACTCTGCCGAGGCTCAAGCTCCGCCGAATGCGCCGCCGACATGGCGACGGCGCATATTTCACGTCCAACAAAAACTTCTCATTTTCGTGGGAGATGTCCTGTTCGGAGTGGTGTGCGGCATCGCTCTCATCCTTCTCCTGTATTACGCGAATGATGGACAATTTCGTTCCTTGGCAGTGTTCGGCATGGCGTGCGGCTTCTTTTTCTACTACCATACGCTGGGGCGGTTGGTGATGCTCTTTTCGGAGGCGATCGTGCTTGCCGTGCGTCGGCTTGTCCGATGGACTGTGCGGCTTGTACTGTTGCCGCTTCGGGCATTTTCGCGTCTTTTGTACCGCACGGTTGGCCGACGCATCGCGTTGCTTGTAAAGCGTATACGATACAGGCGAAACGTGCGCTATACCGATCAAACGGTAGAATCGTATGTGCGGCTTGCCTCGCAGGGATTCGGATTAACCTTGAACCTGACAGAGGACGGACGTTTCGAAAACAAACCGCAGTGATTAAAATCCGCAGTGCGGGGAATGCTTACTAATAAGGAAAGGAAGGGCGATGCGGATGGCAATGGATGATCAGAACCGTGATTTGGTTCCCGAGGAAGAATCCTCGGTGTCCGAGCACGAGCAGGAAAAGCAGCTTGGCTTCTCCATGCTGGCAAAGCTGGCTTTGGCTGTCGCCGTCACCGCCTCTCTTGTGATCAGCATTTCATGCCTGATGCAGTTTAACGAGCTGCAAAAGGAAAAGGAAGAGTATCAGAAGAAGCTCGACTACTATGAGGAAAAGATCGGTCGGCTACAGTACTACATCAATCAGGATATGGATGACGAATACATTGCGGAGTATGCCCGCGAGTACCTCGGCTACTACTATCCCGATGAGGAAATCTACTACAACGACGACAAGAAGTAAAAAACAGATGCGAAAGCAACGTCAAAAGGGAAGGAGGTTCGACCTTGGCTGATGGAAAAAAGGGCGGCGTGAAGATCGTTACCCAAAATAAAAAAGCATGGCACGATTATTTCGTGGATGAAAAATACGAGGCGGGGATCGAGCTTTTCGGTACCGAGGTCAAGAGCATTCGCGGAGGCTCGGTCAACTTGAAGGATTCCTACTGCACGGTAGAGGGCGGAGAACTGTTTGCCATCGGCATTCACATCAGCCCCTACGAGCATGGAAATATCTTTAACCGCGAGCCCATGCGCGACCGAAAATTGCTCATGCATAAAAAGGAAATCATGAAGCTGGCGGGACTGATTACCCAAAAAGGCTATACCCTCGTGCCGCTTTCCATGTATTTCAAGGGCTCACACCTTAAAGTAGAGATCGGCTTGTGCCGCGGTAAAAAACTGTATGACAAGCGTGATTCTATCGCCAAGTCTGAGTCCGACCGAGAGATTGAGCGCCGCATGAAGGACCGCACGTTGCAGCGGTATTAAAATGCAACAAACCGCGTGGCCACGTGGTGTATGCCTGCAAAGGCATCCGAGTCTGAGCCACATTACCAAAGCATACCCATTTTATATATGGGGATGTACTGGTTTCGACGGGGATTTTGAAGTGCGATAAGCGGGTCAGGCTGGGTAATCCTGTCAACTGCCCAACCTTAAAATTAAACGACAACAACACTGTTGCTCTGGCAGCCTAAGGGCTGTGCCGCGGCATAAGCCGCCCGTTCCCCGAGGGAGGACCACGACCCTCGGCTGAGCGTCATCTTAGTGGTGAACATGCATCGGTGGTTCGCCATTGAGCCGGTCATGGACAAAATGGCTACGTTCTCACGGCTCTGCGCCTGAAACCGTGATCGCGGAAATCTAATCAGTCGCTGCACCCGGAGAAAGTCGCATGAATGAATTTTCGGACAGGGGTTCGATTCCCCTCATCTCCACCAAAAGAAAACCCCTTGCTCGGCAAGGGGTTTTTGATTTTCTGTTTAGCATCAATAAATTTTTCGGTTTAATGGGCCGTATTGGTGTATGGGATTTTAGACGGGAATCTGCCTGTTTTACACCGCAATGCGAAACAAAATGCGAAACGAAACGTGGAGTAAATCGCAGAAACAATGGGCGGGATGCCGAGTTATTCGCCGGTGAACACGTTCGAATAATAGTCGTTGAGAAGATCCTCCACGGAGGTCTTTTTGCTTTGCATGATGTGGCCGTAGACGAGGTCGATCATGTCCTCGGTTTCATGACCGACGTAGTCGGCAATGTATTTCTTGGGGATATTGAGGGACAGCATGACCGAGATGGTATAGTGCCGTAGATCGTGGAAGCGGAAGTGGCGGTATCGCGTGCGCTCTCCAAGACGGGGCGGGTGCAGTACGCGGGCGAGCTCACCGACACGGGCAAGCAGAACATGAAGAAGCTGAAAAGCGTGATGCACCGATTCTCGGATCTGTCGCGCGGGGCGCTCGGGCAGTTCGTAATCGCGGACGAGAGTGTGGAGAACGACGCGTACTACGACCCCGAGACGGGGTATATCGTGCTTGGCAAGGACGTTTTGGAGCGTGAGGACGGTGTGAAGAAGTCGGTGTCTCGCGCGTGGTTTGCGGCGGCTCTGCACGAGGTGACGCACGGGGTTGACAAGACGGTGTCGGGCGTGTTCATGGAGGTGGCTTTGGGCACGCTGGAGGATGGCGAGCATTATTCCCGCGTATTCAAGGAGCTGTCGAACCGTGGGTACCTACCCGGCAAGGCGTCGGACATTCGCCGACGCATCGAGCGGTACATGGAAAAGCAGGCAAAAGGACAGGCGCTGACCGAGCGAGAGGCCGCTGAGCTGAACGTCTTCCACAGCGAGTGCGCGCCGCTGATCGCCGAGCGGGTACTGAACAACGAGCATTTTTTGCGAGAGCTGATCGCAGAGGATGCGAGCCTTGTGGAGCGGCTGCTGGGCAAGCTCGCCGACCTGCGTGAGTCCACCTCCCGCGTGCGGGATCCCGAGGCACAGGCGGTGATCCGGGAGATCCACGCCATTGAGGAGATGCTTCTGGATGCGGTCGCCGAGCGGGGGATGGTGTACCGGGATAGGAAACTGGTGATGGTGAATCGGGAGAGGGGTAGAGAAGAGGAGGAAGATGCCAAATATTCCTTGAAAAAAACTACCGATGGAAGATTCATCGCGGTTGTGGATGATGATATTTTGAATGGTATCAACACCAATGTTTGGAATAGCGAAACCAGAAACAAAGTAAAAAAAGCAGCCAAAAACGCATTGATGAAGTTCAAGGACGGCATTCGAGTATGGGACGTTACGGCTAAAGTTAATAAAGATTCGCGCGACGAATATACTCGCTCTCAATATTCCGAGGCTTTGCGAAAGCACGATGCGGATACATATTCGGACAAAATGCGTGCGGCAGCCGTGATTGATGATGTTGTATCTGTGGCGACGGATTGGGCTCAAGATAAAAGTCTAACACACCCCCGCAAGGATAATCTTGTTGATGTCTATAGGGGAAAAACCTTGATAAAAACAGATACTGCCGTATATGAGGCGGTGGTTGTGATCGGAAAAACAAACAGAGGAGAGTACCAGCTACATGACGTAGTGGAAATGAACCCTGTCGATCAAACAAAACAAAAAATCGAAGTCCTCACCGCCGCTACTCCGAATGATTCGTTTGGCGCCATATTAGAGGACTCCGACGAGGATATTGTATCACATCCCGATGATTCTGTCAATAGGGAAAATGCGGAAAATTTGCAAACCAGCTCCGATAAGGTTCAGCAGAGCCGCAAGCCGAAGGCGAAAAAGCCCGCGAACGAGCATGCGTTTGATGATGCGGTGGCGCGGATGGAGGAGAGGGACGCAAGCTCGGACGAAAAGGCGGCAGAAGGGAACATAAGTTCGGCCGAAAAAGTGGATTCCCAAGCAGAGCGCATTACTGTGGATATGAGCGAAACAGACAGAGCTGAGATATTGAAGCATAAAAAGGTAACGCCTCAAAAGATAGAGATCATCGAGGATCTCGACGTGGATTGGGATGCGTTAGCCCAAAACAAATGGGCTGTTGTGAAAACATCTCGTCGCATGCGCTTTCCGCATCAAGACAACCGACCGCTTCATATCCGCTGTTATTCAGAAAAGAACACACGCTGCGGTTCAGATCTCTGTCATCCTCCACAATTAGAATTTTGAACATATCTTTATCCTCCAAAAGGGCGTATTTTTTCTTTTATATATACAGTATAGCATAGAAATGTTAGAGTTTTGTTTGTATTTTCGCCTTTTTTGAAAAATCTTCAATATATTTTAGCATTTTTTCGGCTTGATTTGAACAACACAAATCGCCAAAAGTGTTGAATTCAGAAAAGGCAACGCCGCATTTGGCGTTGCCCGAAATATTATACCAAGCTTGTCTTTTTGAGAACGACCTTGCTGATCGCGCCAAGACCGAATGCAAACAGCGAACCGCCTGCCGCACAGAGTGCGACATTGATTATGGTAGAGCCGAGGGGTGTGATCATAGAAACCATCATAAAGAGAAGCATACCGCCGCCGAGGGAGCCGCAGATCGCAAGCCATGCCTTCTGCTTTGCCGCCACGCTGATGAGCGTAAAGATGGAAACAAACACAAGCATCAAGAATATCTTTGCAATCATACACATTACGATATTGCCTGCGCTAAGTCCGTGAAGGTCAAAGGAAAGACCCGAGATCGCACCGCCGAGGATAGAACCGACGAGATATGCGATCAGCATAAGCGCTCCGCAAATAAAGCCCGAGAGCGTCTTTGATACCACGTATTCGCCTCTTTTCGCACGAACGGTAAAGAGATTTTTGGCGTATCCGCTTCTGAAATCGTCGGAAATAAAGAGGCAGACGAAAACGGCAACCGCCATAAACATCATATTGATGTTGCACATCATAAAGATCTCGTCGCCGCCGAGAGGCTCACCGGGAAGCGTTCCGATATTCTGCCAAGCGTTTTCGGGGCCCTCCATGATAGTGATCTCACCCGTCTGCTGATTGACAGATTCCTGTCCGTCCATCATCGACATCATAACGGTCATCAAAATAGGAAGGATGAGCGCGCAAGCAATCAGAATGTAAAACAGCTTTGATTTGAACATTCTGCGAAAATCAACCTTGAGCATACTTTTCATGCGCCCCGCAAAGCTGACTTTCTCAAATTTTATTGTATTTTCCATTCTTATTTGCCTCCTTTCATAAGGTCGATGTAGTATTCCTCAAGTCCGATCTTGTCAGTTTTAATCTCGGTTACGCAAATTCCGTTTTCGTAGAGATACGTCACGATTTCTTCGGGTGTGGTCAGATCATACACACGGATATAGCCTGCTTCGTCCTCCTC
>CAJGEA010000015.1 GCA_904502015.1 uncultured Clostridia bacterium
ACATGGGCATCGTCAACGGCACGAATCTCTACCGCTCGGTCAACAGCAGCGAGCCGCTGGAAGCCGAAATGCTACTGGACACGCTGGGTTATACCCGCGAAGCTATGCGTGACTATCCCACCTATCTGGAGGGGCAGGACGAGGACGGTTGCTGGGTGACCGTGCGCGGCTGGGAGCATGAGCTATGGGGCTTATGCTACAACAAGGCACACGCCGTCCTGCATCATTACGAGCTGACGGGCGACCGTAATTTTCTGGAGCTTTACTATCCCCGCATGCTGGCCTCCACCCGCTTCAACCACGCGGGCCGACAAGCCACCGTTGCTGCCGCCGATCAAGGCATCATCCCGCCCTCGGCGCGAGGGCTGATGCCCCGCGGCATGGGCGACTTCGGTATGCAGAACGGCGGCGATTACTACGGATATTTCTATCCCCACAACTGCCTTGCCATTGCCGCAGATGGGCTGACGCTCAAGGCGGCGCGCCTCCTTGGCCGCACCGAGGACATCCCCTTTCTTACGCAGGCCTTTGACGAGGCGAAGGCGCATCTGCTCGCCTCCCTGCGCGCCCACCCCAAGGCAGAGGACGGTTACGCGCGTATCCCCGCCGTAGCCGACGCCCCCGACACATCCATCTACGGCTGCCTCTACGCCTGCTTCCCCTGCGACTTGATGGATGCCGACGATCCCCTCATGCAAGGCACGGTCGGGTACGTGGAAAGTCAGAAAAAGAGCAGCGGCGGTCTTCCCAAGGGTACGGGATGGTTGAAGGACGGTCTATGGGTGGCGATGGCCCTCCACAATTTCTCCCGCGCCTACCTACGCATGGGTCTGTATCGAGAGGCACGCAGTTACCTCTACCCCGCCGTCAATCACGCTTCCCCGCTGGTCACTTGGTGCGAGGAGCGCGGCGAGGAGCCGAATTCCCCCGTCAAAACGGGGGACGAGCAACATCTTTGGACGCCGTTATCGGTTTGCCAATATTTGGTGGATATGCTATTTTGGGAAAACGATAGCGAGATCCACCTGATGTCGGGCATCTGCCCCGAATGGTTCAGCGCGGACGCTACCGTGGGCATTACAGGACTCAGAACCTCCCTCGGACGTGTGGATATATCCCTCTCCCGTCACGGAGATACGTACACCTTCACCTTCTCCGCAGAGCGCCCCACCGAGAAGAAGCTGGTCCTTCATCTGCCCGACGGGCAGGACGGCAACCGCCTCGTTCCCTTGACTGCCGCGCTCCGTATCGAGCGGAGCTTTCCCATATAAGCCCCCGCAAGCCTGATAGATTCAACAGATAACACACAGAAAGGAAATACATCCATGGACGCTTACCTCAACAACTACCATCGCTGGCTGAATTCCGACAAGCTTTCCGAAACCGAAAAGGCGGAGCTTTTGTCCATCAAGGACGACGACACCGAGATCCGTCTCCGCTTCACCGATTACCTCTCCTTCGGCACCGCCGGTCTGCGCGGAACCATGAAGGTAGGCATGAACGCCATGAACGTTCACACCGTCGCCTACGCCACCCAGGCACTTGCCGAGCTGATCCGCGAGGAGGGACGCTGCGCGGACGGCGTTGCCATCGCCTACGACAGCCGCAATAATTCCGAGCTATTCGCTAAGACGGCCGCCTCGGTGCTGGCCGCCGCCGACATTCCCGTATACATTTTCGACGAGCTTCGCCCCACCCCCGAGCTTTCCTTCGCCCTCCGCGAGCTGCATTGCGTGGCGGGTATCAACATCACCGCCTCCCACAACCCCAAGCAGTACAACGGCTACAAGGCGTACTGGGAAGACGGTGCTCAGCTCCCCCCCGAGCACGCCAACGTAGTAAGCGCCACCATGGCCAAGCTGGATATTTTTGACGACGTTCATACCGTCAGCTTCGAAGAGGCTCTGGCGGCAGGCAAGATCCACATTCTCGGCCACGAGATGGACGAGAAGTACCTTGCCTGCGTGCAGGCGCAGGCCGTCAACCCCAACGCTGTCACAGCCGTGGCCGATGACCTCAAGATCGTGTACTCTCCCCTCCACGGCACGGGCTACCGCCTCGTTCCCGAGGTGCTTCGCCGCATTGGCCTGCAACACCTCTACACCGTACCCGAGCAGATGGTGATCGACGGCAACTTCCCCACCGTGGAAAAGCCCAACCCCGAATACCCCGCCGCCTTTACGTTGGGTATTGAAATCGCCAACAGCGTGGGCAGCGACCTCGTGATCGCCACCGACCCCGACGCCGACCGCGTGGGTGTCGTGACCCGTACCCCCGACGGCTCGTTTGCTACCATCACGGGCAACCAGATGGGCGCTCTCCTCCTGGACTACATTCTCACCGCCTACGAGGAGACCGGCACCATGCCCGAGATCCCCTTCGCCGTCAAGACCATCGTAACCACCGAGCTGGCCGCCAAGATCTGCGCCGCTCACAACGTCAAGATGCACAACGTGCTGACGGGCTTCAAATTCATCGGTGAGGTCATCAAGGATTACGAGCAGAAGGGCTACGGCACCTTCGTTCTGGGCTTTGAGGAGAGCTACGGCTACCTCAAGGGCACCTATGCCCGCGACAAGGATGCCGTGGTTGCCGCTATGCTCATCTGCGAGATGACCGCCTACTACAAGGCGAAGGGCATGACCCTCTCCGACGCGCTGGACGGGCTGTACGAGCGCTACGGCTACTGCTTCGAGGCCAACGTGGAAATCTACATGGAGGGTCTGGAGGGCCCCGCCCGTATGGCCGCCAAGATGGATGCCCTGCGCAATCCGCCTCCTGCCGAGATCGCGGGCTGCCGCGTCGTCCGCTTCGGCGACTATCAGGCGCAGACCATCACCGATTGCGCAAGCGGTCAGGTCGAGTCCACCAACCTCCCGAAATCCAACGTACTGGCCTTCACCCTGGACAACGGTGACGTAATCGTGGCTCGTCCCTCGGGAACCGAGCCCAAGATCAAGTTCTACTTCATGCTGGCGGGAAGCGATCGCGCCGAAACCGAGGCCAAGATGGCTACCTACCGCGCATCTCTTGGCGTTTGATCCCGTTTCCCTACCCTATCCCATCAGCAGCAACGCCCCCGACAGCCGAATGGCTGTCGGGGGCGTGTCGTCCCTCCAAAGCACAAGGACACCGCCGAGCGTATCGGCGGTGTCCTTGTGCAAACGCGTAGACGATGTATCCGAATCAGTTATTTCTGTTCTGGAAGCACTCGCTGCAGTAAACAGGGCGGTCATTGTGAGGCTCGAAGGGAACCTTGCACTCCTTGCCACAGTTAGCGCAAACAGCGTCAAACATCTGGCGCTCAGTGGCCTGGCCACGGCTTGCCTTGCGTGCAGCACGGCAATCACGGCATCTCTGGGGCTCGTTGGTAAAGCCCTTCTCAGCATAGAACTCCTGCTCGCTGGCAGAAAAAACGAATTCGCGTCCGCAATCCTTGCAGACCAGTGTCTTGTCAGTGTACATGTGATACCTCTAATTCTTTTTGTGCATTTCCTGCACATTAGTAATATTATACCGCGGTGTCCGAGATTTGTCAACCCCTATTTGGAATTTTTCGTGAATTATTTTCGTTCTGTAATGACAAAACATTCACTCTTTCAACACAAACCGGTGCTCAGGGCACCTAAAAGATCAGCGAATGCTCTTCTTTCTGCTCTTTACGGTCATGAAATCGCTCATAAGCTGATCCAACTCGGTGTCTACCGCAGAGCGGGCGGGCTTACGGGCAGGAACGGTCTCCACCACGGCAGGGGCGGGAGCGGGCTTGGGCTGCGTGCGCACGACGGGATCCATATCCTTGGCAACGGGAGCTGCGACGGTCTTTTGGGCGGCAGCCTGATCGTTATCAAAGCCGGTGGCGATAATGGTAATGCGGATCTCATCCTCCAGCTCGTCATCATAGGCAACACCCCAGATGAAGTTCACGTCGGGAGATGCCTCCTCGGCAACCAAATTGGAAGCAACGGTCGTATCCTCCAGACTGATATCGTTCGGAGCGGTAATGCACATCAGAATGCCGTGTGCGCCCGCAATGGAGGACTCCAGAAGGGGGCTGGCGATGGCAGCCTTGGCGGCCTGCTCTGCCTTATCCTTGCCCGTAGCACTACCAATACCCATGTGAGCGTAACCGGCATTTTTCATGACCGCGGTTACGTCAGCAAAGTCAAGGTTGATAAAGCCAAGGCCGTTGATCAGGTCGGAAATGCTCTGCGTACCGCGGGACAGTACGCTATCCGCGATCTCAAAGGCGTTCTTCAGGGTGATGCGGGTATCCGTAACCTGCTTGAGACGGTCGTTGGGGATCACCACAAGGGAGTCCACATACTTGCTCAGCTCGTCAATACCTGCCAGAGCCTGATCCATACGGCGCTTGCCCTCAAAGGAGAAGGGCTTGGTAACGATACCTACGGTGAGGATATCCATCTCGTGAGCGATACGTGCCACAACGGGAGCAGCACCCGTACCCGTACCGCCACCCATACCTGCGGTAATGAACACCATATCGGTGCCTGCGAGCATCTCCTTGATTTCCTCAATGGACTCCTCAGCGGCGCGCGCGCCGATCTGGGGGTTGGCGCCTGCGCCAAAGCCCTTGGTCAGCTTCTCGCCAATGACAAGCTGAGTGCCTGCATCGGAGTTGCGAAGAACCTGTCTGTCGGTGTTGATGGTAACGAACTCTACACCGCGAATATTGGATGCGATCATGCGGTTTACGGCATTATTACCGCCGCCGCCGACGCCAATCACCTTTATGTTGACACCGGACACGTAGCTGTTATCGTGTTCAAAAGTTATCATGTTGACAATCCTCCCGTTTTTCATACAAGCATACCGCAAGCCCTTTCCGACAGGCCAAGGTTGCGGTAGCGCACCATAAATTTATACATCTATATAATATACTTTTTTCGCCAAAAATGCAATAGATTTTTGAATATTTTTTAAAAAAATTTACATATCTTTTTTGACAAAAAACGCAAGGTTAGCCCGGCGCCCCTAAGGGCCCAAGGCTAACCCTGCATAGGTGATGCCCAATCGGGCAATTCAATCTGCAGTCCCTCGCGGTAGGTACTGCGCTTGGGATCGGACACATCCAGCCGCGCCGGGAGATCACCCGTTCCGCTGTTTTCGCTCAGAACGCGGCCTGCGAGTTCGATCTTTCGATCCAACTCGTCCATAGTGCCAAAGCAGACCTGCACGCGGCCGTCCAGCACGATCCACAGATCGTATCGGTCCGCCGTTTCCATACCATCCGCCCGTCCTCCGAACGCGGACTCGATGGCAGCCACAAACTCAAGGACGTAGGCGTATTCCTCCTTGGGCTCGGCGGTCTCAAGCTCGTAGGTCACCTGCTCCTCGGGAACACTTTCGGGGACATAAGGCAAATACTGATAGGTCAGCTTTTGCCCCACCCGCACACGCGCCTCCTCCGGCAATCCGATGTAGAGCGCCCCTACACGGCGCGCCTCGTCGGGGGTCGCAAATACACCCAGCACGCGGAGGCTCTCACCCGATATCAGATAATAATTCCGATGGTAGCACGTATAGTAAACCTTCTCCTCCTCGGTAGCGCGGATTTCCAGCTCTCCGTTCAGATGCCTGCGCACCTTGACGGTTTTGAGCAAGGGCAAGGCTTCCTTGAGCCGCTTTGAAACATCGGCGGCATCAAAGCTGAGCATAGCCTCCCCCGCCTCAACGCCCGACAAGCGTATCAAAGTGTCCGCCGTATAGTAACTCCCGTCCTTTGACGTCACGGTATCGACTCTCCATAGCTCGCTGAGCAGCAAAAGACCAACGCACAAAAGGATGATTGCCAGCGAACACAGCACGAGCTTGGTCAGCCAACCCGCACGCGGTTTTGTCGCCTTATGCGGCTTACGGCTACCGAAAAACGAAGCGTCCCGCCCGAATTTTTCAGAAAAGGAGCGTGGCTTTTGGGCGCGAAAAAAATCTCGCACTCCTGCGGCGGCATTTTGAACGGTCGACTTGATTTTCACGGTTTCACATCCTTTTGGAAGGTTTATGGTTTTTCGTCAGGAGCGGCACAAATCGGTCAGGATCGCGCAAATCCGCTCGTTGGCGTCGGGCATGGCAAATTTTTCACGGATGGTGGTTTCCATGAGCGTTCGCGCCCCGGGATCGGCCATCAGGCCGCGTACTTCGCGCTCCAGCGCACCCGTAGCCAGGGTATGCTCCTCCACGCACCGCGCCGCGCCCTCGCGAACCAGCGCCATAGCGTTCTTGAGCTGATGCTGTGCCGCCACGTAGGGGGACGGAATGAAAATAGCCGCCTTGCCAAGCAGGGACAACTCGGATATGGACATCGCCCCCGCGCGGGAGATCACAAGATCCGCCGCCGCCATCTGCCGCGGCATATCGTAAATGTATTCGGTGAGTTGAATGTTCCTTTGCGCCTCATCGGGGATGGCGTCCCACGCTTCGCGGATGCGGGCGTAGTCCCGCTTCCCTGCTGCGTGCAGGAGCTTTACGTGCTCATTCCCTTCTGCGGCCAGCGAGGCCGCCAGCTTCACCACGGCGTCGTTGACGTATTCCGCGCCCAGACTGCCGCCGAAGGACAGAATGTAGATGTCACTGTCGGAAAATCCCAGTTCACTCCGCGCTGCGGCGCGTGAGTAGCGGGAGAAGCCCGGCATCATAGGGTTGCCCACGCGGATGACGTGCTCCGGTTGCGCGTGCTTTCTCATCATGTCAGCCGTGGCCTCAAAATTGACCAGCACGTGGTCTGCCCCTTTGGCCAGCTTCATAATGGCCTTGCCGGGAATGGCATTGGACTCGTGGATCACCGTGGGGATGCCCTGTGCGATGCCCACGCGGCACAGCGGCCAGCAGGCGTAGCCTCCCGTACCCACGATGAGATCGGGGTGAAATTCCCTCACGATCTGTGCGGCTTCCCTTTTCGCCCGGATCATATAGTAGGGGAGCTTGAGATTGGCGGGCATAAATATGGGGCGCACCATGCCCCGAATGTGAACCGTGCGCAGGGGGTAGCCCGCACGCGGCACCAGATCGTTCGCTTTATCCCGTGCCCCATCCGAGGCAACGAATGCGATCTCGGCATCGGGGTGTAGGTCTTTCATCGCGGCGGCGATAGCCAGGGCGGGATTGACGTGTCCCGCCGTGCCGCCGCCCGTAAACAGTATACGCATAGTTACCTCCCAAAGAAAATCATGGTTTCCCTACCGTGTCAGGAGCGCGTTAAGCGCTCACCGCTTCTGATAGGAATATCTGGACAGGGACAGGATGATGCCCATTTCAAAGATTTGCAGGATCAGGGACGTTCCGCCCGATGAAAAGAACGGCAGAGCGATACCCGTATTGGGCACGGAATTGGTGACCACCGCAATGTTGAGGATGGTCTGGAGTGCGACCTTGGCGGTCAGGCCGTAGATGACGAGTGCTGAGAACTTATCGGGAGCCTTGGAGGCAATACGAAATCCGCGCCACACGAGAAGCCCGAACAAGAGAATAACGCAGAACGCGCCGATAAAGCCCAGCTCCTCACAAACAATGGTGAAAATAAAGTCATTCTGCGGCTGGGACACATAGCCGTATTTCTGGCGGCTGTTGCCGAGTCCCACGCCAAAAAATCCGCCCGAACCAATGGCGTTGAGCCCCTGCAGGGTCTGCCATGCGCTGCCCAGCGGGTCAACCGAATCAATGTTGAGCCACGTGGTCACACGGAGCATAGCGTAATCCGATACCAGAAGAATGGCAACCACCGCGATGGCTCCCACGCACCCAATAATGGCAAAATACTTGACGTGCGTACCGCCGAGGAACATGGTGACCATGCCCAGCATACCGATGATGATGATACCCGAGAGATGGTGCTCCAGCGCAACCAGTCCGCAAACAAATCCGAACAGGAGCATGGGATACAGAACGGCGTACTGAAAATGTCCGCCGAATTTCTGATGCACGGCAATCTGTTTTTCGTGCTTGCTCATAACAAGCGCGATCATCATGACCACCGCCATTTTGGCAATTTCGGAGGGCTGAATGGAAATGGGGCCAAGCTGAATCCATCGGGTAGCACCCGACTCATAGCTCACGCCCATGACCAGAACGAGCAGGAGCAGGACGATGGACACGGCGTAGGATGCCACGCCGAAGAATCGCCAGAACCAAGGGCGTGCCTTCCAGACGAAGAAGGCGCTCACACCAAAGCCAATGAGCAGATATGCAATATGACGCTTAAGGTAATAGGCGCTGTCGTCGTGATACTGGGAGGCGTACACCGAGCTGGCGCTGTACGCCATAATGGCACCAAACAGAGAGATGGCGATGACGATAAACAGGAACGTCGTGTCAATCCGCCCACGAACCAACACGCGATCCTCAACGACTTCGGGCTCGGCATGAATTTTCTCCCGATAAATGGGATCGTGAGGCTCCATAGCCTCGTCTACGCGGCGGCTGATATCGTCCATCCCGTTGCTGACGTCACCGCGCAGGCGCTCCATGCCCTCCCTGTTAGGGGTATACCTTTGCTTGGCGGTGCGTATCTTTTGCTTAAATCCTTGCCATTTCATACGGCGTATAGTCACCTCCTCCCGCGTAGTGTTACAGTATCCAGCGGAATCTTATAGAGCCAGCCACGCCACAAGGCAGAACAGCACGCTCACACCCGCAAACAGACCGACAATCTGCACCTCGCTGAATCCGCACTTTTCAAAGTGATGGTGCAGAGGTGCCATTTTGAAAATACGCTTGCCTCCCGTGAGCTTGAAATAGGTTCTCTGCAGAAGGCTGGACAGCATTTCAATTACGAAAAGGAATCCTGCAATCACGAACACCGCAAGCTCCCCCAGCATCATAGCGCATCCCATGAGAACGCCGCCCATGAACAGCGAGCCCGTATCTCCCATGAACATTTTAGCGGGATGATGGTTATAGATGAGGAAGCCCAGCACACCGCCCAGCAGAGCGCAGGAAAGAATGGCGGACTCGGAATACAGAACGCGGCAAGCGGCGGCGGTGGCAAACAATGCGACCACAGCACACACCGAGGATGCAAGCCCGTCCAGGCCGTCGGTGATATTCGTGCTGTTGACAAAGCCGACAAGCACCAGGATATACAGCGGGTAGGCAACCCAACTGAGCTCCAGCGCGAGGTCGCAGAACGGCAGGGCAACCGCGGTGGAGAGGTTGCCCGTAATGGCCATCATAGCCACGAAGGCGGTTGCGGCCGTCACTTGCAGAACCAGCTTCTGCTTGCAGGTCAATCCCTCGTTACGGCGGCGGTGGAGCTTATAGTAATCGTCCACGAAGCCAATAGCGGCGTTGCCCACGGCATAAAGCACCACCAGGGCCAACGGGATCAGATTGGAGGTGCGCCCGTCGATGGCCCACCACACGACTACGCCTGCGACCGTCAGAAGAAACGCCAGAATGAAGGAAAGACCGCCCATCGTGGGCGTTCCTGCCTTTCCCGCGTGAGAGGGCACGTACTCGTTAATGGGCTGTCCTGCGCGGCGCGCGCGGAGGATGGGGAGGATCATGCGGCCAAAGAGGGCCGTCAGGAGAAAAGCACACGCAGCCGTGCCTGCACACGTGAGAAGCATGATTTGTAATTGAGTCATAGTAATCTCCATTCCGCCGCTTGGCGGCGGCACAAATACGTTTGGAAATCCGGTTGTTATTTAAAATAATGTGCAAGGCGGTATCCACCATCATGGCGATACCGCCCCTGCAAAGGGATAAAAAACCGTTGTCAGACAAGCCGTTCAGCAACGGCAGCCGCCAGCTTCTCCAGCGTCATGGCACGGCTGGCCTTAAAGAGCACCGTATCTCCCGTGCGCAGGCAATCCGACAGCCATGCTGCCGCATCGCCGTATGTATCCGCGCCGCCGCACACACGCACGCAGTCGGGGTTCATGCCCGCTGAAATCGCGCCCGCGGCGATCTCGGCGCCCAAAGCACCCACGGTCACCAGCAGATTAACGCCCCGACGGGCAACCTCGGCACCCACCGAACGATGCAATGCCACGCTCTGCTCGCCGAGCTCGCGCATATCACCCAGCACCGCAACGCGGCGGCGAATGGCGGGATTGCCGTCAACGGCCGCCGTCATATCCAGCACGCCCAGCGCGGCGCGCATGGATTCGGGAGCGGCGTTGTAGCAGTCCTCAATGATGGACACGCCCGAAACCGAGCGAACAGACTGGCGCATATCGGCACTGCGGTACTGCGAGAGTCCGCGGCGCGCCTCCTCCTCGTCCAGTCCACAGAGAAGTCCCGTGGCGACAGAAAAACCGCCTGCCCAAACCATGTGCTCACCCACGGCAGGCACCCACAGGTCACAAAGCGTGGTGTCTTGGTCATAAATGCCTGCGGAAGCGTGTACGGTCAGGTCAAAGATCATGCCGCCATCGCGCTGCCCCTTTACGGTAGCCGTGAAATCCGCATCGGGATTCCGACCGAGCGAGAGGCGAAGCACGTTGATATCCTCACGCAGCGTGGGCTTTTCGCCCTCGAAATCCTGCCCAAGGTGAGCCAGCAGGGGCTCGTCGCCGTTGATCAGCAGCGTACCGCCCGAGCGCAGGCCTGCCATGATCTCCAGCTTGGCGCGCGCAATATTCTCTCGAGTCCCCAAATGCTCCAGGTGGGAGGAGCCGACGTTGGCGATCACCGCAACGTCGGGGCGCACCGAGGTAGACATGGTGTAGATCTCACCGCGTCCGCTCATGCCCATTTCCAGCACGGCGGCATCGTAATCGGGAGAAATCTCGGTCACGGTCAGGGGAAGGCCAATGGTACTGTTGAAGTTCCCGTCCTTTTTGAACACCGAAAGTCCCGCGCCGAGTACGGCGGCGGTGCATTCCTTGGTGGTGGTCTTGCCCACACTGCCCGTGATGGCGACTGTCTTTACGTGGGGCAGGTAGGTCTCACGGTAGGCGGCAGCCAGACGGTTCATAGCCGCTACGGTATCCAGCACGATGATGGCGGTGACGGGTTGCGTACCCATCAGCTCGTCATCGTCCCAACCCTCGGGAAGTCGCTCACAGAGGAAATACTTGCACCCTGCGCGCGCCGCGTTGGGAATAAAGTTATGTCCGTCCACTCGCTCACCGCGGATGGCGCACAGCATGGTCTGCCCGTCCACCTCGCGGGAGTCGGTGCAAATACCTGCCACGGCGGATGGAATGTGCGCGTTGCGGCTGACGAGCGCACCACCGACCATATACGCCAGCGTATCGGCCGTCATGGTCATCTGTCCTGCTCGAATCTTGGTCTTCATTATTTGTCCGCCTTTCTTTTTATCGTTAGGGGTATTCCCCGTGTTGCACAAATGTGATTATCGGCTGTGGTAGTCGCGGATGGCGACTTGAACGATCTGTCGCTCGTCGAAGGGATGGCACCCCTCGCGGTCGATCTCATAGGTTTCATGCCCCTTGCCTGCCAGCAGAATGATGTCATCGGCACGGGCGTGTCGGATGGCAAAGCGAATGGCCTCGGCTCGGTTGGGGATCACGGCAAATTCGCTTTCCTTATCCATGCCCGACAGAATATCACTGATGATCGTCGAGGGATCCTCGGTACGGCTGTTATCCGACGTGATGATGATGGAATCCGCCATGTGGGAGGCGATACGGGCCATGACCTTGCGCTTGGAGGGATCGCGGTCTCCACCGCATCCGAACACCAGCACGATGCGCTGACCCTTGCTACGGATACGGTGTACCGTTTTCAATAGGTTCTCCAGCGCGTCGGGCGTATGGGCAAAGTCAATAAACACCGAGGCAGTAAACACCGTGCGGTGATCCGCGGGATACACACGCTCCATGCGCCCCTTCACACCGCCAAAGGCATTCAGAGCGGTTCGGATCGCAGCGGGGCTCACGCCCAACGCCAGCGCTGCGGCCGACGCCTCCAATGCGTTCATGACGGTAAACTCGCCCGGAACGGGGCATTTGATCCGCACGCGCGCGGTAGGGGTGGTGAGCTTAAAGGACACGCCCGTCTCGCCACGATACGCGATCTGCTCGGCGTACACGCGAGTGCAGGAGGCAATGCCCGAGGGACACATACGGTCAGGCGCGGGCGCGTCGTTGCAGGCCGCGTGGCAAATGTGCCAATGACTGACCGAGAGGGACTCAGCGAGAAGCATTCTTCCCCAGCGGCAATCGGCGTTAACCACAGCAACGTCGCTGTTTTCAAAGAGTCGCCGTTTGACGGCGTAGTAAGCATCCATAGAACCGTGAAGATCCAGATGCTCGGGGGAAAGGTTGGTAAACACCGACACCGCGAAGCGGAGCGGCGCGACTTTATGGAGTGCCAGCGCGTGTGACGTGACCTCCATAATCACGGTAAGGGGTACGCTTGATACGGGGTGGGCATCGGCCATGCGGGCAAGCAGGGGGTACAGCTCCTCGGGATCGGGGGTGGTCATACCCACGGGAGAGGGTAATTCACCTACGCCCGTCATACGCGCGCCCACCGTGCCGATCACGCCGCACGGAACCCCCGCTCCCTCCAGAATGTGGGCGAGCATGGCCGCAACCGACGTTTTTCCATTCGTACCCGTAACGCCCACCAGCCGCAGGCGGCGGGATGGATGCCCGCACCACGCATCAAACAGATGTGCCATAGCAAGCCTTACATCGGGAACGTACAGAATGGGCGCCGTACCTGCCGCCAAATGATCGGCGGTATCACAGCCGTCACCCCGCTCGGTCACAATGGCGACAGCACCTCGGTCGAGGGCGTCGCGGACATACTGACGGGCATCGGTATGCATGCCCCGCAGGGCAATGAACAGCCAACCCTCCCGCACGCGACGGGAATCGGCGGTCACGCCGTACACGGTCACGTCCGCCCCGTCCTCGGGGGCAGGCAATCCCGCTTCGGTACACAAAAGAGATAAACGCATGGATACAGGCGGCATGGGCATAAATCCTCCTTTTTGTCAGCCGTGGGGCTGTGAGAATTTATACGTCCGTTCTGTTATCCGTGGAGCGTGTGGAATTTGCTCGATTATACGATAATACGATTATACGATTATACAATAATACGATTATACAATAATACGATTATTAAATAATAAATTGTTCGGTATTCCCGTCAGGGCATCAGATCCGACCAATCCTCCTCATCGAGGTTGCGGAAGGTAACGGTGATCACCGTGCCCGGCTCAACCTGCGTGCCCGCAGGTACGTCCTGCGATATGGCCACCGCGCCCGAGCCGCTGAGGTAGTTGTTCGTACCTGCAATGCGGATATTGAGATTGCGGTTGGCCAGCATTTCGTTCGCCGCCACGGCGGTCTTACCCGCGAGATCGGGAACGGTAACGAGGGCCTTTTCGGGTTCCTTTTCGGTGTAGAAAATGATCTTGGCGCGGGCGGATTCCACCTCAACACCTGCCGCGGGCATTTGGGAGCGAACGATACCGCCGTCGCCCACAAATTCCACGTCAAAGCCCATGTCATTTGCCAGATTCCGGGCGGCGTTCACCGACCAATTCTTCAGATCGGGCACGGTCAGGGCGAGATTTGCCAGCTCCTTGTCGGTGTATTCGGCCTCTACGCCGAGGTAGGGCAGAACGTCGCGCATGACGTTCGCAAGGTAGGGGGCGGCGACCGTACTGCCGTAGAGAACGCCCTTGGTGGGCTCGTCTACGAGAATCAGCACCGCAATTTCGGGATCATCGGCGGGGGCAAAGCCCACGCAGGAGCAAACGTAGTATTCGCGGCCCGAGTCATCCTTTTTGTCGATCTTCTCGGACGTACCCGTCTTAGCGGCTACGCGGTAGCCCGCGACGTAGGCATTTTTAGCACCGCCCGAGCCCGAAACACCGTCCTCCAGAATTTCGGCAATGCGCTTCGTGGTAGCGGTGGACACCACCTGCCGCTTGGTTTCGGTTCCATAAGTTTTCAGCACGTTCCCGTCGCTGTCCACCACCTCCTTGACCATGTGGGGGGTGAGCAGGTATCCGCCGTTGGCCACGGTAGAGATCGCCATGATCTGCTGAATGGGCGAGATCTTAAAATTCTGGCCGAACGAAGCGGTGGCAAGATCCAGCTCGGTGAAGTTATCGTAGGAGTAGAATAGGCTCGTGCCCTCGCCGGGGAGGTCGATGCCCGTCTTCTCCATGTATCCAAAGGACTTGAAATATTGGTAGAAGCTCTCCTGCCCGATGCGCAGGCCCATCATCATAAGAATGGGGTTACAGGACTGCTGGATACCACCCGCAAAGGTCAGCGAGCCGTGTCCGTCGGTTTTGTGGCAACGGATCTTGCGCTTGCTGGCAGGGACGATGTAGTAGCCGGGGCAATTGAAATGCTCATCCTCCTTCACAAGATTCTCCTCGTAGCCCATGGCGGCGGTCACGATTTTGAAGGTGGATCCGGGCATATAGATCTCGGTGACCGCCTTGTTCGACCACGTCATGAGCTGAAGCTCCTGCTTGAGTTTGGCGTATTCCTCGCTGTCCTCGGGATAACCGCTGTTATCCAGCACGGCCTGGCAATCGGCATTAAGCTTGCGGGGATCATTGAGATCAAAGGATGGGTAGGTCGCCATGGCAAGGACGCCGCCCGTCTTCACGTCAACGACGATACCGCTGGCGCGGTTCTTGCCACCCGACTCGATATAGGTCGTGCGAAGCTGCTCCTCAAGGGACGCCTGCACCTTAATGTCAATGGTAGAAACGATGGAATCTCCATCCTTGGCTTCGATATAGCTCTGGTATTCGTAGGGCATCTCGTTGCCGTGAGAGTCACGCGCCGTAATGTACTTGCCGTTGGTGCCCGAGAGCACGCTGTCATACTGCAATTCCAGCCCGTACTGCCCTGCACCGTCGCTGCCCGTAAAGCCCAGCGCGTGGCACGCCATCTCGCCGTGAGGGTAGTAGCGGCGCGTACCCGCCTGCAAAAACACCATGTTCTGCAGCCCATTGGCATCAATGAACTTCTTAACCTCCTGCGCCTTGTCCTCGTCCACCTGACGCGCCACGGTGCGATCGAGATACTTGACGTAGGTGGTTTGCTTCATCACGTAGTCGTACTCCACGTCAAGGATCTCGGAAAGTCCTTCGGCAATGAGGAGATCGTACTTCAGTCCCTCGTCTGCCGACACCTCCTTGATGGTACGAGGGGCAAGGAACACGCGGTAGGTGGTAATATTGGTCGCCAAAAGCACGCCGTTGGTATCGTAGATCTTACCGCGTTCGGCAACAACCTCCGCCTCGGTGGTAATCTGGTTGAGCACCTTGTTCTGGTACTTATCGTATCCCAGCGTCTGGAACATGAGAATGCGGATCAGCAACAGAGCAAAGGCCAGGATCACAAGGCCGCCAATAATCGTCGCCCGACGTGCGATCTTGGTATCGTTCTGCCGAACGCGTCCGTTTGACGAAGAGGGTGTACGTGGCATGGCGGCTCCTTTCAAAATAATCTCAGGGGACAGGACACCTCGGCAAAGAGAAAGCAAGCAGACGGCGAGTGTACTCACGCCGTCTGCGACATATCTGCTATCAACAAGCACCGCAGGATGGGGATCCCTCGTCTATAGGGTATGACTCCCGGGCGCGTGTTATGCTTATTCCTGCCGAGTTCGGCTCTGTGGGCGGCGGTCTTAATCCTTTCCAAAGCCGAAGGCACTCAGAATTGCCGACCAGCCCGACTTCTCTCCGTCGGCATCCTCGTCGTAGATCTCCAGGTAATCCTCGGACTCCTCGCCCAGATACTTTCCACTGAGGTACTTCTCATGAACCATGCCAAGCTCGTTGACGGCCTTGTCCTCAATGTCCAAAATGTTGTGCTTCAGATCCAACTCATCAGACAGCTCGCTATGTATGTCCTCCATACGCGACAGCGACCGTCTCATTTGGCTGACGTCTCTCGTGGCTTGGCTTACCAACACGGTACTGCCGATGACCATCGTCATAGACACTACCACCGTGACAAGCGCGGCCACCATGCCTGCGGGAAGGGGACGAGAGCGGCGACTGCCATCAACGCGCATCTCGGTCTCACGAGGGAAGGTTTCGCCTGCCCACTCGTTGAGCCACTGGAACGCGCGATAACGCATCAGCTTTTGCACGAGCTTGGGCAGCTTGTCGGTGTCAGTAAGCCAACCGGCTTTTTTTGGCTGTTCGAGCCTCGTTTCTTGCGTAGTAGAAACGGTGGAAACGGCGCGAACGGCGGCGATGCGTTGCTCATCGGTCACTGCACGGTACTGCGGGAACTTGTAGTCCCGCTGATCGTGGTAGTAGCGATCGAAGTCGTCAACCGTCATGTATCGCTTGCCATTGCTGACACCCGTGCGATAGGTATCGAGTTTCTCCTTGCCTGCAAGGGTTTCCGCCTTGACGTAAGCTCCCGGCTTTTTAGCCCGATGAAGAGCCTCCTTCTTTTGTTGCTTGGCGGCAGCGGCGTGAACACGCCCCGCAATACCGCGGTCACGGTATCTCTCGCAGAACATCTCTATGTAGCGGGTGTCTGTATCGCTCGACTCGGCCATTTTTCTACACCGTACGTCTGCGTCCATTTCATCCGCGCGCATCATGCGGGCGCTGCTGCCTCCATGACTCAGGGTAAAGCGCTCACCGACCAACTGTTCGTCACGCTTGTACTCATGCTGCATAGATCGTCTCTTCCTTTCGCTCGTATTTTGCCGTTTGACTATCCCGAGGCAGTCGGCAATTCCCTGCCCTTCGGTTTATAGCTTTTCCGCCACGCGGAGCTTAGCGCTGCGCGAGCGGGGATTGAATTCGAGTTCTTCTGCGTCGGGCAGAATGGGTTTTTTGGAAACAACCTTGACCTGCGGTTTCTTTCCGCACACGCACACGGGAAGTCCCCGAGGGCAGGTGCATCCGCTCGCCATATCGGCGAAGGTCTGCTTGACGATCCGATCCTCCAGCGAGTGGAAGGTGATAACCGCCATGCGTCCCCCCGGCTTCAATCGGTCAAGCGCCGCTTCAAGCGCGGGGCGAATCACATCGAGCTCTGCATTCACCTCAATGCGAATGGCCTGGAAGGATCGTTTGGCGGGATGGTGCCCACCCTCGCGCGCCGCGGCGGGAATCGCCGCTTTAATGAGAGCCGTGAGTTGACCCGTCGTTTCAATGGGACTGATCTCGCGCTCGCGCACAATGCGCGCCGCGATGCGGGACGCGAAGCGTTCCTCGCCGTATTCAAACAGAATGCGTCGGAGCTCGTCCTCGCTGTATGTATTAACTACTTCGTAGGCGTTCTTGCTCTGCCGCGCGTCCATGCGCATATCCAGCGGAGCGTCCGCCATATAGGAAAATCCTCTCTCAGGGGTATCAAGCTGGTAGGATGACACGCCGAGATCCATGAGCACGCCGTCAATGCGATCCACGCCGAGTGTATCCAAAACATCAGCGATATGACAAAAGTTGTTGCGAACCACGGTAGCCCGCTCACCCAGCGGTGCGAGCTTAATGCCCGCAGCCTTGATGGCCGCTTCATCCTGGTCAATGGCGATCAGCCGCCCCGATGTGAGCCGCCTTGCGATCTCATACGAGTGTCCGCCGCCGCCGGCCGTGCCGTCTACGTAAATGCCGTCGGGCTTGATGGCGAGTGCCTCCATGCAGGGTTCAAGCAAAACCGAACGGTGCGCGAAGGTCTGACCGCCGATATCCACGGGTTGTCCGTTGACCGACAGATCCGATAAATCGGAAGCCCCGTTGCAGGGCAGCTTGTCGCTCCGCATTACAGACCCAACCCTTCAAGGATTTTACGCAGTTCGTCAGGATCCACGGATTTCTTCTGCGCGTCGTAGGCCTCTGCCGACCAGATCACGGCGAAATCACCGCCGCCGACAATTACAGCATCCTTTTCAATGCCCGCGTATTCCAACAAGGCAGGCGTAAGAATCACGCGGCCTTGTGAATCGGGCTCGGCAACAATGGCCTCTTCGTGCAGGAACAGCATGGTAGCTTCAGCCACCTTGCGCTCCAACTGTCTGATGGGAGCAATGTACTCCTCCCATTTTTCCATGGAATACATCTTCAGTCGAGGACTGCGGAAATCTCTGACGATCATAAAGGAAGACCCCAATTCCTCCCTCTGCTTAGCCGGTATAAAAAGTCGCTTTTTCGGATCAACGCCGTGTCTGTAAACGCCTGTCAGTACACCGGTCGGCATATCGCAGTCCTCCTTTCGCTGAAAATGCCCGTCACCCACACTTCTGTATGCAGGGACGACGAATCAACCCCGACTCTCGGGGTTGATTTCAAGGATTTCGCACCAATTTTGCTCCATTCCGCTCCACTTTGCTACATCCGTACACCAATTATAGTATATTATAGGAAATATTGCAATAGGAAGCTCCAATAATTAACACTTTATTTACAAATTTTTGTGCATTTTCTGTCATAATCCCACCACTTTGCTCCCGGGTGGTGAACAATCCCACAACAAGCGGGCCGTTTTCGGCCTGTTTTCGGCCCGTGGCTCAATCCCTCTTTTTGACTCTGAAAAACAAGGATTTGAGCGCTCTCGCGTTGAACGGAACAAGAGGGTACAGATACCGTCGAGTATCCCCTACCGTAGCATTGGTCGCCAGCAGCACGCCAATGGTAAGCAACCCAATACCAAAGCCCCAGAAATTCAGGGTAGCCGTCAAAACGAGAAGGAGCATTCGCAAAAACTTGAAGGCGTAGCCCAGCTCGTAGCTTCGCTGGGTGAAGTTGGCAATCGCCACAAACGCCATATACAGAATGACCTCGGGAATCAGCCACCCGATCCCCACGGCAAAATCACCGAGAATCAAACCACCCACCACAGACAGCGAATTGGATAGCATATTCGGGGTGTTGAGAGATGCCATACGCAAGCCGTCAATGATAAATTCGGCCAGAAGAAGCTGAACGATGATGGGAACGCGTCCTACCTCAGTAGGCACGATGAAGCCCATCCACGACGGGACAATACCGGGGTTGCGTATGAGCAGATACCACGTCGGTGTCAAAAACAGCGTCAGCCAGAACACAACGTGTCGCACGATGCGGATATACGTGCCCGTGAGTGGAGGAAAGTAAAAATCGTTGGTTTCCTGCATGAAATCGAAAATGGAGGTGGGCAGGATCATGACCTCGGGCGAATTGTCGCAGATCACCAGCACGTTCCCCTCGAGGAGCTGCGCCGCCGCCGCATCGGGACGCTCGGTATAGCGGATCTTGGGGAAGGGATTATACCAACGCGTATTGATCAGGCATTCTGCCAGCGACTCATGCCCCATTGGAAGCGCGTCGGTCTTAATGGAATTTAATTTTTGCTTCAATTTTTCCACGTATTGCATATCGGCACGATCCGCCATATAGCAAACCACGACGTCGGTTTTGGAACTTTCCCCCACCGTCAGGTAGCTCATGGTCAGCGACGGATTGCGTATGTGGCGGCGCACCAGGGCTGTGTTAAAGATCAGCGTTTCAACAAACCCGTCCCGCGCGCCGCGCATGACCTTATCACCCTCAGGCTCACCCGTTTCGCGGGCGGGATACGTGCGCGCGTCAATGACGATGGCCTCCGCGCCAAACGTACTGCCCAGCATCAGCACCGCGCCCGACAGCACCATCTGTACCATGGTGTCCACCGAATCGGTCACGTCGGTCTCCACGTAGGGCAATGCATGATCCATGAATCGGTGAGCGGGCGTGATCGGCGCGAACACCGCCTCCCCTTCCTCAACAGGGAAGCTCATCCCCTTTTGCGAGAGAAAATGCATCATGAGCTTTTGCATGACGGTATCCTTCACGAATCCGTCAATGTAGTACAGTGTCATGTGATCCTTGCCAATGTGGAGAACCTTTTTAATGACGTCGAAATTGTCTTCCACGTGCAAAATTCCGTCCATCGTCCGCACGTTGTCAACATAATTTCCCGTCAAGCATCCATACTGCTTTTCCATATCTGCCTCCAAATCGTGTATTCAAAGATAGTATGGTTGCTTTTGCGAAAAACATACAGTTTTCATCCAACATAAAACACGCCCCCGCTCCATGTCGGAGCGGGGGCGTGTGACAGACTTGCTTTGTTTTATTGGGTTCATTCGCTTTTTCAGGCCATACTTACTTCTGCCGACAGTCTCGATGCCCGCCTGCGCATTAGTAAACGCGATTTGGGATGCCGTCCAGCCGGAGAAAACCTTGTCTTGAACCGTGGGCTTATACTCAGGGTCGACCTCGGTCATGATGGACTCGCGTGTCTCCGAGAGCGCAAACCGTTTGCCGTCCGAAGAAGTTTCGTCAGAACTCTTGACTTCTGGCTCGGTTTCTGCTATACTATTAGCGAAAGGTGATTCGTTCAAATGCGACGGCACTTTGTTGCCCGAACCTCTTTGCGAAGAGCCTTTCTTCTTTTTCGGGTAAATTCGGATGTTTCCATTTTTGCCCAGCAAGGTCTCCACATATCCCGTGTCTGGCTCAAAAGCAGTAACCAGCACTTGATAAAAACCGCCATTATAGCCGTTGAGGTACTCAGGGTTCTTGTTTTCCCCGATTTCGAGTACTGCGACGGCTTTTGTTTTTTCTGCCGTCTCGAACTCTACGACCTCGACATACCTTTCGTCTGCAGACTGGTAGATAATTTGCTTTGGGGCGTCCATAGCTTTGATAAGCGCTATAACATCGTCCACCGTGAAGTCGTGAGCTGTGCCGCGCTTTTGCTCCAGCGCCCACTCTCTCTGAGACGACATCATCTGACGAGCCTTGCCGACATTGAGAATGATGGGCAGGTCGTCTATAGTTTTGCCGAGACTCTGCACCGCTTCGATGAGAATAGACGGCGTATTGACTCTTACGGGAATATAAGAGCCGTCTCGGTACTGCTTATTGAAGGCGTTGTCGAGGAGGGTTCTTACATCCTGCTCGGTCACCGATCTTGCATCGACCGTCTCATCGCCTATAGGAAGCGCAAACCGCTTGCCCCTATTCCGTTCATTTTTCAAGAAGTCGGGATCCGTCGCAAGCTTCTGCTTCACCCATCCTGCGGTCGTGTTGTGCTTCCCCGCATAGCGCTTGATAACGCGGCTGTTTTCAGCCCTCACAGCATCCTCAATCGTGGGGGCATACTTGGCATGGTTGTTCCCCTCGATCATGAACTCGTGGCCGACCTTGAGGACCTTTCTCCTCTTGCCGGATATATCCGTGAATGTATGGACT
>CAJGEA010000016.1 GCA_904502015.1 uncultured Clostridia bacterium
AGGCGGTGTCCATAGTGACCTTCCTTTGTGAATTGTTGTTGTAGCAAACTCAATTCTACCACGGATTTGTCACTATGGATATTCTTTTTTGAAAACTTTTACCCTATCGGGTATTGCAACTTCATTTTACAACGCGCGAAATTTTTATGGCTTTATTCATTTGATTACTCCTAAATGCGCCTAATTCTTTTTTTGTAATTCACAAAGCCTTTTCTCCGCCTCAAGCTTGTCCATATAATCATTCATTAGCAAAACATTCCATATATGGATAGCGGATTTATAATTCTCCATAGATTGGGAGTATCTCTTCGTTTGTTCAAAGCAAAGCCCCAACCTAAAATATGATATTGCCGTCCGCTGATGTTCCTCTCCAAAAATCTTTTTTCGGATTTCTAATGCTCGGAGAAGATATTCCTCTGCTTTATCAAATTCGTTGAAGAATAAATATGTCATTCCCAACGAACTATATGATTGAGCAATAGAAGGATGATTTTCGTTCAATTTTAGCAAACGCATCGAGAGAGCCTTTTCGCCGTGATATATCGATAGTTCCACATTCTGTGAATCACGATATGCAACACTCAATGCATAATGAACTGTTGCACAATTCAAACTGTCTGCGCCATATTCAAGCTGTTTCCTGATTAAACAATCTTGTAGAACTTCAATAGCTTTGTCATACTGTTTCATGCGTGAATACAAATCGCCTAAATGAAGTTTGCAGTTTAAGACAGTTTTTGTGTTTTCATCATACGCTTCCATGAAGTATTGTTCAACTTGCAAATAGGTCTTCTCACTTTCCAGATATTTTTCTTGCCAAGCGAGAATATGACCGAGTTCAAATAAAGTAAGCATATACTGATCACTGAGGTTTCCATATATAGATTCTCTGATTTTCAAAGCTATTTGCACGTGCTTTTCCGCTTTCGAAAAACTGCCAACCTTTTTGTATAATTTTGCTAAATACAAATGCGATGTAGCAACATCTCCACTATTTTCGCCAAACAACTCTAATCTGATTGACAACGCTTTTTTATAGTAACGCTCGATGTTTATAGGAATCTCGTAATGTTCTATTCGAGTGCTAACTTTACGCAGAAAGTCTGCTGCGCTTTCTGAACGGAAATTATACTTATCAATCAGTAGGAGAGAGTGCTTAAATATATCTACAACGTAGTATTTGTTTGCAATTTTATTATCATTCCAAAACTTAATCATAGACACATTATATACATATTTTGATGTCAATGATTCCATATTATCTAACGCATGAAAAATCAGTTCACTAAGCAACGGATGGACTGAAATATAATCTTTTTCCTTATCCCATCTTGCCCAACCTTCCATAGTAAGATTGTTTATGGTATCAAACCCCTCAATCTCACACCATTCGCAGAACAACTCCGCAGAAATGCCGGTATGAGGGATGAGGGAAAGATTGGCAAGAACATATTTTTCATCCTCGTCAAGCTCAGAAAGGTCGAACAACGTCTGAATGTGATCGAACGTACTTTTCGGTGTTAAATCGTCGTCTTTGCTTGTGCGCACCTTTTCTTTGCCGCTTTCACTGATACCGCCATCCTTTAATTTTGCAAGCATCTTTTCCGGCTTAATGCGTCCTGCCATCATTTGCTTTGCAAGAAGTTCAACAGTCATAGTGTGTCCGCAGACAATTTTGATTATTTCATCTACACATTTGCGGTCATCTTCTGAAAGGGGCTTTTTATAATACTCGTTAAATACTGAAAAAGGGTCTGATAACACGTCGATGTCTATTTGACTATTGGAATATACGTCTGAATAATCCGCTCTCGTAGTAACAAGCATTTTGCACCCAAGGCCGAGCAGTTTATAAAGATTATCGTCATCCTTCGCATCAAGGTTGTCGACTATAATCAGCGTTCGCTTATCGCACAACTCACCCAGTTTTCGCATTTTACGCGCAAAATATTCGTCCGGCTTTTCTTCAGGATACTGCGAAAAGTTATAGATCGGCACATAATTATCATCCGAAATCATCATCTGGACGCCATGAACGAACGGTGCAAAAATAATTGCATCGTATTCGCTCTCGTATGTCTTCGCATAATGCTTTGCAAGCTCGCTCTTGCCTATACCCCCGATACCGCTTAAAAAGATGGTGTCGGTTTCTTTGAATTTCTCTTGGATCGCTTGTATTTCCACATCGCGTCCTGTGAAAAATCCCGACAGCGAGGGCAAGCTCGTTTTTAAAAACGGCACTTCCGGGTTTGCCAAATTAATAATCTTATCAAGCTGTTCAATCAACTCACCAGCCGTCTGATAACGTCTTGAAGGAACGGCACAGAGTGTATGCCTAAAAAGCTCCTTGATCAAAGGAACAACTTTGGGATTTACATTCTTGAAAATATCAGCGTTATAGTCAATATCATACTCCGCAAAACTGCGGCGTTCGGTTTGCGTCGAGTGTCTGCCGAAAATCTTTGTAAAGATAATTTCTCCGATAGAGAATAGGTCTGTTGCTTCGCAAATAGAATTACGTCTATACGGCAAAAGCTGTTCGGGTGCTGCCCAATCTTTTGTATAAGAAAGCGCAGGAGCGGTCATTTTGTTGCTTTTCTCAATTACACTGTCAAAATCAAACAGCATAACGTCTTCAACCGTTTCGTTCTCGGGGCGCACAAGAATATTGTCGGGCTTAATATCGAGATGCAATAATCCCTCATCGTGATAATATCCGATAACTTGCGCCAGCGTTCTCATACGAAGCATCAAGTTGTGGAGAGTTTCGTTTTCGACCTTGCTATAGGTGCGACCAGCGAAAACGGTCATGTCGATGTATTCCGTTCCGTTGCCGTAGAAATATCCCTGTACGTTCGAGGTGAAATTCTTCAAATTCTCGGAAAGGCGAACTTCTTTTTGTCTTTCGTTGCCACTACGGAAACGTTCAATACCTTCATTGAATTTGTCCTGCAAATGCGGAGGCACGATAATAGTGTTATCCTCATCTCGGACAAGATTAAGATTGCGAGGATAGTACTCCTTCAACAAATGCTCGGTCTTATCCTCACAAACCGCATGATACACTACACAAGACGCACCGCTACCGATGTGCGCCTTAATATGAAATTTGACACTGCTGCCATCTTCACGGCAGAGAGTAACGTTATCTTTTAATAAAATTCTGCTCATAGTCATTCCTCCTGTGCCATTAGTATATCATGTCACAATATCGGATTGTAAAAATCGTTTATTTTTTCGTTTCCTTGTAAGTATCCTCATCATCTAAATAGAATATATCGATGACATTCTTAAACTCGTCGAGTGGATTGGTGGCGCCGTATGCACAATATCCGAACAGCCAATCATAAGGATTGCGCCAATAAAGTTGAACATATCCGCACTCAGCCAACAGCTCGTTCGTTTCATCCACGAACTCATAGAAAAGACCGTTCTCAAGGTCTTCTGCCTTGTGAATTAATGCATCAGCAAAGAAACTATAGAATTTCAGTATAATTAACGCTTTTCTGATAGTATCAAAAGAAGCCTTGCCGTCCTCAATTTGCTTGAATTGTTCGCGCTGCGGAAAGTTCTTTCTAATTAATTCGGGAAGCTTTGATTTACTGATGGACTGTTTATAGAGCTTTTCACCATTGACCGTTTCTCTTGCATAATATCCAGTGATAACGGTCAAAAGCTCATCTACGTTTTCAACGGAGATATCCCCGCTATGAAGCAGTTTGTATTCTTTTTTGGCAAGACCCTTGCATTCTTCAATAAGCTCTTTAATTTTGTTAGTCGCCGTTTGACTTTGAACGGTAAATCCCGAACGATTATTGATAAGATATTTTACGAGGTCATCTTCGGTGTTAATCAAGGAAATGTCATATCCTATTTGCTCAGTAACTTGTTCTGCATCGTCGTTTTCAACCTCCGGTGCAGATTCGATCTTTTCAATCATTCTTTGAGCTTCAGCATACGATAATCCATTATTCATACAAAAGAAATAAACTGCTTCGTGTATATTCTTGTAGTTAAATGGACGTTCAAGATACGCTTTCAAAAAGAATTCTTTTGTTTCTTGTGCGTTCAATCCAAGTGCAAAGCAAAGTATATATACATTTTCACGTCCTGATTGATTGGCGGCAGGAGGAGCTTTCTTCAGCCAATTCTTAACGGTATTAAGACTGCTGAGAGGAGCATTTCTTTCTTCTCCCAGCCTTACAATAAATTTGCCTAATGCATCGGCGTTCGATTTATCCCCCTCAAATCCGTTCCTTTGAGCATAGGCATATGCATAATCGCGAAATGTTGTTACGATATCGAGGGATTCAATATACTCCTTTCCGGGAACGTCACAGTAATTAAACTCAAAATTTGCGAAAGCATCTTCAGCAAGCTGTGTCGCATAGTTGTTTTCATATTCCATCATCAATCTACCCTCCGTGATAGCCATTCTGTGTTGTTCTGGTGCATATTTTCCAAGGCAATCTTATACATAAAAATTATACTACTTCTCCTTGGCTTTGTCAATGAGAAACACAGACAAAAAGAGAGTGGTGTTTTGATTGTATCAGAACGCCGCCTCCGTCAAGGGAAAAAAGTATCGCTGAAAATTCGCAGAGCCAACTTGGCCGGTAGGGTGATCTACTAGACAAGTCGGCCCTTTTGCCGTGATACGGGTGCAATACTTTTTCGGGAATCCCTTGACGGGGGCAGTGGGTTCTGATGGTGTGGGGGTGTAAGATCTGGTAAAGGACGGATACGGAAAAGTACGGATTCGTTTGGGTTTTGTATAGGAAAATGGGAAAACTGTCCGGGTTTATACCAAAATTGTGGGGTAAAGTTTCTTGTCGCGCTACGGGAATGTATGCTATACTGACATCACGAAAGCGAGACGCGGGCAGACACCGATATATTTCCAAGCAAGAGAATAATTGCCCCTACCGCGACGGACAATAGGTAGCAGAAAGGAGAGACCCGAATGAGGAACCGTATATCCGACGGTGAGCATGAGCGGCGCACGGCCGAAGACATATGGCTGAATTACTTCAATCGGTATCTCCGGGAGACGGGAGCGATCAGCGACAAGGAATTCACCCGTATGACCGAGCTCATTGCTGCCCGATCGCGCAAGCAAGCCCCAAAAAGAGAACGTTAGAGCGGTTGCCCTTTGCCGACACGGCAGAGGGCGGCCGCTTTTGACGATAAGTACGCGCAAATACCAAGCAAAGGAGGATGCATATGGAAAAACTTACCGCGGCGCAAGCAATTGCGACGGGCACGCGATTGTGCTATAATGTAATCAAAGGGTCATGATACAACGAACCACAGAAAGGATTCAGCCATGGATATACTGAACATACGCGCTGAGATGCGCACCACCTCCATTTACGACATTCCCATGCGGGTCACCTATTACGCCCGCGTATCGTCCGATAGCGACGAGCAGCTTAACTCTCTGGACAATCAGGTGTCCTACTACGAAAGCTTTATCAAGAAGAACCGCGCCTGGACCTTCGTGCCCGGCTACGTGGACGAGGGGCTTTCGGGCATATCCACTAAGAAGCGCAAGCACTTCAACGAAATGATTTCGGATGCCAAGGAGGGGGTTTTCGACCTCATTATCACCAAGGAGATCTCCCGATTTGCCCGCAACACGCTGGACTCTCTGCAGTTTACCCGCCAACTCCTCGTTTACGGCGTGGGTGTATTCTTCCAGAACGACAATATCAACACGCTGGACGAGGATGCCGAGCTGCGCCTCACCATCATGTCCTCCATCGCGCAGGATGAGCTTCGCAAGCTCTCCTCCCGCGTGAAATTCGGGCATCAGCAGGCCATCAAGTCGAGCGTCGTTTTGGGCAACAGCCGCATCTTCGGCTACAAAAAGGAGGACAAGCGACTGGTCATTGACGAGAGTCAAGCCCCCATGGTGCGCGATCTGTTCCGCCTCTACGCCACAGGAGAATACAGCATGAAGCAGCTTGAGGTGCTGTTCTACGAGCAGGGCTACCGCAACTACAACGGCAACAAGATCGCGCACAACACCATGTCAGGCATCATATCCAACCCCAAATACAAGGGGTACTACGTGGGCAACAAGGTTCGGATCGTGGACATGTTCACCAAGAAACAAAAGTTTCTGCCGCCCGAGGAATGGGTCATGTTCAAGGACGAGAGCGGCGAGATCGTCCCTGCTATCGTATCCGAGGAGATATGGGACAAGGCCAACGAGGTACTTCAGCGGCGCAGTGAGGACGTAAAGGCTCGCCAAGGGGTGTGCAACCACGCCAACCTCCTCACGGGCAAGCTCTACTGCACCCACTGCGGAGCGCCCTACTACCGCCGAGAATCCAAGAGCAAGGACGGCACGGTGAACTCCAAATGGGTCTGCTCGGGAAAGATCAACAACGGAGCGGACGCCTGCCCGTCCTTCCCGATTTACGAGGACGAGATCAAGCCCATTCTCTTTGAGGTCTTCAGCGAGACGCGGGTGGACGTGGAGGCCTTGCTGGAAAGCTACGTGGAGATGTTCCGATCCATGGAGACCGATACCGAGACCGCCGAGCGCATCGAGGAGCAAAAGCGGATTGTGGAAATGGCCGACCAAAAGAAGAACAAGCTCCTTGAGCTGGTCACGACGGGAGTCATCACAACCGCCAATTTCAGATCCATGACCGCCACCTGCGACAAGGAGGTCGAGAAGGCGCGAAAGACCCTCGCCGCGCTGGAGGAGCAGCTCTTCAACAAGGAGGAGGCGCGCCGGCATATGAACGACATCCGAGCCCGTCTGGAGGCGGCAGTGAGGGATGCCGCCACGGGTCTGATCACCCCCGCATTCGTGGCAGAGTATATCGATAAGATCACGGTCACATCCACGGGACATGATTTAGCGAACCTTGAAATCAAGCTATTTACGGGAAAAACCACCCGAAAATGGCTTGAAAAGATCCATTTTGGCCACTTGAGTCGTACGGGTCACATGTCTAAGAAGATGATCCAGTCTTACGAGACCAACATGAGCCAGAACCAGGGTCAGTAATCAAAAATGATTGACCGATTTCACGGCGCGCGGTGATACACCGCCCTGCGGAATCCGAGAAAGCCATCGCCCGAGGGCGGTGGCTTTTGGCTTTTTTTGGATATACGGATCAAAAAAAAGCACCCGAATGTCATACAAAAGTCATACAAAAGCCTCGTAAAATTGCCGATTTACAAATTGACATACGCGCAAAAATGTGGTATAATTGTATATTATCAAACCTGTCGCGGGCCAAAGCCAACGCCCGCGCAAGCAGAGGAGGCTCTTTCATGTACGACGGATACCGCGCCATTGCCGCCGCCTACGACACCTTCAACGCCGACGTGAACTACGAGGCCTGGAGCGATTTCATCGAGGCGTGCTTTGACCGCTACCTGCCTGCCCGCCCCGAGATTGTTTTGGATCTGGCGTGCGGGACGGGGCGCATGACCTTCCCCCTCGCGGATCGCGGCTACGACATGATCGGCATTGACGGCAGCGAAACCATGCTGGCCGAGGCAAGCGACAAGAACAACACGCGAAGCGATCGGCTTTTTGAAGATGTCTGCGCCCGACTCGGGCTGGATCCCGACGGTGAGGACACCGACGCCGCCATGGCGGAGCTTGCAAAAATTCCCGTGCCGCTGTTTCTCCGCCAGGACATGCGCGCCTTCGAGCTGTACGGCACGGTGGACGCCACGGTGTGCTGTCTGGACAGCATCAATTACCTGTGCGGCGACGGGGATCTGGATGCTTGCCTTGCCTGCATCCACCTCTACCTCGCGCCGGGCGGACTTCTGATCTTTGACGTCAACAGCCCGTACAAGTTTGAGCACGTCTACGGCAACAACGCCTACGTGCTGGAGGATCTTGCACCCGACGGGGACAAAAATATTTTCTGCGGCTGGCAAAACGAGTATGACAAGGAAACGGGGATTTGCCGTTTCTATCTTTCGCTGTTTGCCGAAGGAGATGACGGGCGCTACGACCGCTCCGACGAGGAGCAAACCGAGCGATGCTACACCGAAGAAGATTTGAAACACGCGCTGGACAAAGCAGGTTTTGATCTCTGCGGCATATTCGGCGGCTTTGATTTCACCGCGCCCTCCCCGACCGACGAGCGATGGCACATTGTAGCCCGCACCCGCAAGCGCGGCGACTGGTATCTGTGCGCCGACCAAACCACCAATACACAATGAGGATACACGTATGAACAACCAAAAGAACACCATTCTGCGCGCCATGACCCAGGACGGCAGCGCGCGCATCCACGTCATTCATTCTACCGACATCGTCAACCGCGCCATTGAATACCACATGCCCTCCCCTACCGCCACAGCGGCGCTCGGTCGCCTTCTGACCGTGACCTCCATGATGGGCTGTATGCTGGGTGAGGAGACCGACTCCATCACGGTGTCCATTGAGGGTGACGGCCCTGCGGGACGCGTGCTGGCGGTCAGCGACTGGATCGGCAACGTGCGCGGCTACATTCAGAATCCCGCCGCCGATCTCCCCCTCAAGTCCAACGGTAAGCTGGACGTGGGTGGGCTCGTCGGAAACGGTCTGCTCTACGTCATCAAGGATCTTGGCGGCAACATTCCCGAGAGCGGCTCGGTGGAACTGGTCAGCGGCGAGATCGCCGAGGACGTGACCACCTACTACGCCGAGAGCGAGCAGGTACCCACGGTTTGCGCGCTGGGCGTACTGATCGACACCGACCACACCTGCCGTGCGGCGGGCGGTATTCTCATCCAGCTCCTTCCCTTCGCCGACGAGGCAACCGTGGAGCAGCTGGAAAAGAACGTGCCCAAGCTGGCAAACCTGAGCGCCATGATCGACAGCGGTATGGATAACAAGGCCATCGCGGACATCGCGCTGGAGGGCATCCCCTACGACGTATTCGACGAGCTGACGGTGGAGTACAAATGCAACTGCTCCAAGGAGAAAATGGACGCCGTCATTCAGTCGCTCGGGCGCTCGCAGGTGGAAAAGCTCCTGGCCGAGCAGGTGGCCGACGGTAAGCCCGAGGAGCTGGAGATCAACTGCCGCTTCTGCAACAGCCACTACACCTACAGCCGCGCCGAGCTGGAGGGCATGGACTACGCCAAGCCCTGATCGGCACCCAACACCCACATCCGAAAGGAGCACAACATGGGACACATTTACACCTCGGTTGACCAACTCATCGGTCACACCCCCCTGCTGGAACTGAAAAATCTTGAGCATGATCGCGCCCTCTCTGCGCGCATTCTCGCCAAACTGGAATTTCTCAATCCCGCGGGCTCGGTCAAGGATCGCGTGGCGCTCTCCATGATCGAAGCCGCCGAGCGGGACGGACGCCTGACCCCCGACGCCGTCATCATTGAGCCCACCTCGGGCAACACGGGCATCGGTCTTGCCGCCGTGGCGGCGGCGCGGGGCTACCGCCTCATCATCGTAATGCCCGATACCATGTCGATGGAACGTCGGATGCTCATGACGGCGTACGGTGCCGAGCTGGTGCTGACCGACGGTAAGCTGGGCATGACGGCCGCCATCGAAAAAGCCAACGAGCTGGCGGCAACCATTCCCCACGCCTTCGTGGCGGGACAGTTTGACAATCCCGCCAACCCCGCCGCGCACCTTGCCACTACCGGTCCCGAGATCTGGGAGGATACCGACGGAGAGGTAGATATTTTCGTCTGCGGCATCGGCACGGGCGGTACCATTACGGGCACGGGGCGGTATCTGAAATCCTGCAAGCCCGATGTGCAAATTATCGGCGTTGAGCCTGCCGGCTCGGCTATCCTTTCGGGAGGCAAGGCGGGCGCGCACGGTCTGCAAGGCATTGGCGCGGGCTTTGTCCCCGAGGTGCTGGACACAAAAATCTACAACGAGATCATCCCCGTAACCGAGGAGGACGCCTACGCCGCCGCGCGTGCGCTGGCACAGCGTGAGGGCATTCTGACGGGCATTTCCTCGGGTGCGGCGCTCCACGCCGCCATGCTTGCGGCCTCCCGCCCCGAGAACGCGGGCAAAACGGTGGTCGTTTTGCTCCCCGACACGGGCGACCGTTATCTCTCCACTTCACTCTACGCAAACTGAAACACCACCCACGAAAAAGGAGGTATCCGTTATGTCAAAGCGCATCATTACCGTGAGCCGTCAATTCGGCAGCGGGGGACACACGATCGCCAAGGCCGTCGCTGCGCGGTTAGGTATTCCCTTTTACGACAACGAGCTGATCACCGAGGTGGCTCGAAAAAGCGGTCTTTCCGAGGAGTTCATTCGTGAGAACGAGGAGTACGCCTCCCATTCCAACAGCTTTCTTTACCAGCTTGCCATGAGCACCGCGGGATCCTACGGCTACCCCTCAGTCTACCAGAAGCTCTACGAGGCACAGACCAAGGTGGTCGAGGAGTTGGCCGAAAAGGGACCCTGCCTCATCGTTGGCCGTTGCGCCGACTACATCCTGCGCGAGCGAGGGGACTGCCTGCACGTATTCATCCATGCGGACAACGCCCAGCGTGCCGCGCGCATTCTGGAACGCTACGGCGACACGGGCAAGTCCATCGAACAGCGCATTAAAGAAAAAGACAGCCGCCGCCGCAATTACTACCGTTTCCACACCGACCGAGAGTGGGGCATCTGCGCCAACTACGGCCTGGCGCTTGACAGCGGGATCTTGGGCGAGGAGCTGTGCGTTGAGCTGATTACACAAGCCTTTAAGGCAGAATAATATCACGAAAGCACCGCCTCGGCTCACAACGTGAACCGAGGCGGTTTTTGCAATCAATTTTCAAATTGCGGTTTTCAGGGACGCGGCATGCAGGGGCGTTGCCCCTGCACCCCACCAAGAAACTTCTTGAAAGAAGTTTCTTGGAACTTCAAGAACTTTAAAAAAATATTGCGAAATATATGTTTTTAAAGGTTTTTGGGAGTCCAGAACCCTTCGCGACATTTGCCGAAGGCAAATTCGCACCAAGCGAAGCGCGGAGGTTTTCAAAAAAGGGTTCTGGTGGGGTGCAGGGGTGAAACCCCTGCTCGATAAATCCAAATTTGAAAACCCTCCTCAAGAGAGTCATCCTGAGCGACACCGCAACGCGGTGGAGTCGAAGGATCACGCTTGGGGAAAGAGATTCTTCGACTTGCGGTGCTTTGCACCGCGGCGCTCAGAATGACCCGTTAAGGCTTGGGTATCAAACCCACCTACGAATCCAATTTGAAGGATACCACCCGTAAAAAATCCACGACCAAAGGAGACCGCCATGCCGGAAAAGGATACAAGGAAAGCCCCCGCGCGCCCCGTGGGGCGGTGCGAGGACTGCGAATTTTACGATTATGACGAAGATATGGACGCCTACGTCTGCCAGGTGTCGCTGGACGAGGACGAGATGGTTTCCTTCATCAGCGGCAACACGGGCCGCTGCCCCTACTTCCGCTTTTACGACGAGTATAAGAGCGTGCATAAACAGATCTAAAATCCATGTGTTGTTTTTTCAGTAAATTTATTGTATAGAAATTTGTCTACAAAAACCATTTTTGCCCCATCTTTGAATCATCAAGTTGAAAATGCTTTCAAACGCAACTTGATGATTTTTATGTATAAAAACAAAGTAAAAGCGGTTTGTGTATTTGGGAAATTCCAATAGTTTTACATAATCTGCGTTCAAGTATTCCTTTTGAAAACACATTACACCTTCAATGCACTTTTCTTTCGTAGTCCTTTGCGGTCGATGCTGGTATAAAATCACGCTTTGTCCTCTTGCATAGTAATCCTTCAACTCTGGCCATTTAACATGTTTTGCCGTGGCGCCACCCGTGCGGAACATAGTAAACGTTTCAAGCCCGTTATCCGGATCAAGGAAAACGATATCCGATGTTGCAGTTTTTCGTAGCGCGTTTTGGTGCCAAATTGATCTGCTTACGCCAATTTCGTCAGAAAAATATTGAGCAGAAAACAAATTCTCTTTTTCAACTCTTGCAATATGTCTATCATGTTCGACACAAACAATTCTGTGCAAGGAATCGAACAAAGCCAGATCGTATGTACTGTAAATTTGCGGTTTGGATAAATAGTTGATATACTTACCATCGTCTTGCTTACCAACCGTTTTAGGTATCACACGGTACCAATTAACAGACAAGGACATTCCCTCAGAGCAAACCGCACGGAGCAATCCGTATTTGCCATAGTCCCCGATATCACCAACATAATTATCTTGCATATCGCGACCTCCTACCTAATGCATTTTTTATATTGAAATTCACACGATACGAACAACAACCATCGATTGATACCAAACAAGGCTCCCTCCGGGAGGGAGCTCCCGCCGAAGGCGGGTGAGGGAGAAGGCGATACTAAAAAGCACAGATTGCAATAGGCTTTTTAGTTGCGCGGGCTCCCTCCACCGCTATCGCGGTCCCCCTCCCTCCCAGAGGGAGGCTTGGGGATATCCGCTTTTTTCATCTTGATAATATCGATTTTTCAACCATACTTTTTGGTAAATTGAGCCCGACCCCCTTACAGGGAATCGGGCTTGTTATGTTCGCACACGTCCGCCAGCGGACAATCAGAACACGCAGGGCTGCGTGCGGTGCAGGTGTCTCGCCCGAACTGCACGATGCGATGGCAGAAATCACTCTGCTCCTGCGGCTCGATCAGCGCGGTAAGAATCTTCTCCACTTTTGTGGGATCCTTGAGCGTTTCGGGGTAGAAGCCCAGCCGCCCGCAGATGCGGATGCAGTGGGTGTCGGTCACCACGGCGGGGCGGCGGTAGAGATCTCCCAGAATGAGGTTTGCGATCTTGCGCCCTACACCCGACAAGGCAAGCAGGGCATCCATATCATCGGGGACTTCCCCACCGTATTGCTCGGCAAGCACGGCACATGCCTCACGGATGCTCTGCGCCTTGGTGCGGAAGAGTCCACAGGGGCGGATGACCGCCTCCACCTCCTCCTGCGAGGCCTTCGCCAGCGCATCGGGGGTGGGGTAACGGGCAAAGAGGTCACGGCACACGATATTCACACGCGCATCGGTGCATTGCGCCGACAGCCGCGCCATGACCAACAGCCGCCAGCCGTCGCGGCTTATCATCTCGGGAGTCGCACCGCGGTGTCCGCCCCACTCCAGCGCACAAAAGCACTCGGGGTAAACCTCTTTTAGCCGCTTCACGATCTCGGAGGCACGGTCGCGGAGCGCCTCGGAATCCTTGTCGTTTTGGGTCTGACGAGCCACGGTGTCACCTCCCTTCAAAAAATGCTTGGGCTTTTACTTAAGCGTATTCTTCGCCGCCGTGAGGGTATTCTGCATCAGCATGGTGATGGTCATGGGGCCAACGCCGCCGGGCACGGGGGTGATATAGGACGCCACGGGCTCGACTGAAGCGAAATCCACGTCGCCCGTGAGCTTGCCGTCGGCGCGGCGGTTCATGCCCACATCAATGACCACGGCACCCTCCTTGACCATGTCGCCCGTAATGAAATCCGCCTTGCCGATAGCCACCACGAGGATGTCGGCGCGGCGCGTCACCTCAGCGAGGTCACGGGTGCGGCTGTGGCAGATGGTCACGGTGCCGTTGGCCTGCAGGAGCAGCATCGCCATGGGCTTGCCCACGATGTTGGAGCGGCCCACCACCACGCACTCCTTGCCCGTGCAGTCAATGCCCGAGCGGCGGATCAGCTCCATCACACCTGCGGGGGTGCAGGGCAGAAATGCGTAGTCCCCGATCATGATGCGACCTACGTTGTAGGGGTGGAAGGCATCCACGTCCTTGTCGGGGGAGATGCGGAGCAGAATAGAATGCTCGTCCAAATGCTTCGGCAGGGGAAGCTGAACCAGAATGCCGTGGATCTTCTCGTCGGCATTGAGGCGGTCAACCAGTGCCTCAAGCTCCTCCTGGGTGGTCTCCTCGGGCAGCTCGTACGCCTCGGAGTAAAAGCCCACCTCGGTGCAAGCCAGACGCTTGTTGCGCACGTAGACCTGCGATGCGGGATCGGTGCCTACAATGATGACCGCGAGTCCGGGGGTAACGCCCGTGTCTGCGATCAGCTTTTGGGTATTCTCCTTGATCTCGGCGCGCACGGCGGCGGAGATCGCTTTTCCATCAATCAGCTTTGCCATTTGAATCCTCCATCTCGCCCTCGGCCGTATCGGTTGCGGGCGTGTTATTTTCTTCAATTTGTTCGATTCCTTCGGTTCCCTCATCGGACGCACCCTCGGCGGACGTCTCCCACGTCACCCGCATAAAGGCAGGCAGCTTGCGCTTGGCCACCAGCACGTAGCCCGTAACGATGAGCGCAAGTCCCGCGACGAAGCACACGAATCCCACGACCTGGGAAATGCGGAACGGCCCGACGTAGAGGCTGTCGGTGCGAAGTCCCTCAATGAACATTCGCCCGAGTCCGTACCACGTCAGATAGCACAGCGCGATCTCGCCGTGGAATCGCTTTTTGCGGTAGAAAATCGTGATGAGAGTAAATCCCACGAGATTCCACACCGACTCGTACAGGAAGGTGGGGTGATAATACAGCATCTCGGAACCCGTAAAGTCCGAAATAAGCCCCATGCGGAAGGGGTAGAGCAGGCTATCCTTCGCCACCTCGTAGCCAAACGCCTCACCGTTGACGAAGTTGCCCCACCGTCCCATCGCCTGCGCGATCATAACACCGGGGGCCACCGTATCCATCAGTTGAAAGGTATTCATTTTCTTCACGCGCGTCACAGCGACAATGGCCAGCGCGCCCGCAATAATGCCGCCGTAGATGGCCAGTCCGCCCTCCCAGATGGCGAACACATCCACGATATTGTGGTAATTGCCCTCGCTCCACGTGGTCGCTACGTAGTACAGCCGCGCGCCCAGTACGCCGCACAGCACCGTCCAGATGCCCACGTCCAGCAGATCGTCGGTGGAGATTCTCTCCTGCCTGCAACGAACGTAGGCGTGGATGAACGCCGCCAGCATGCCCAGCATGATGATGACGCCGTACCAGTAAATGTCCTTTCCAAAGACCGAAAAGGCAACGCGGTCTACGACAAATTCTTCAATCCCCAAGCCGGGGAAAGCAACCGTCGTTTTCATCTTGTTACATTCCTTCTTTCTCTTCCTTGTTTTCTTCGTTTGGATATTCGTCCTGCGGCTCAACCACCGACAGCACGTACTGCCCCTCGCGGAATGTGTCGGCAAACAGCACCCGAACCTCCGCGAAGGTCATGTCCTCCACGATGGGGAGAAAATCGAACAGCTCCACACCCTCCAGCGCGTAGTTGCAGAGGGAGGAGGCGATGTCCTCGGTGGAGTCAAAGCCCGTGACGTAATCGGCGTAGAGGATGCGGCGGCTCCGCTCGAATTCCTCCTCGGACAAGCCCTCGGTATGCAGGCGGTCGATATAGGCGCGGAACGCCGCCATGACCGCGTCGGGATCGTCGGCCTCACCCGACAGCGCGTAAAAGCCAAAGCCACGCCCAATCGACGAGCCGTAGGACATCCCGGGGGACACCAGCCCGCTTTCAAAAAGCTCGCTGTAAAAATCTCCCGAACGGGAAAAGAGCATCTCGCAGAGCACCGTCATCAGCAGGTCACGCCGCAGAATCTCCCGCGCATCGCTCGGCACGGTACCGTCCTTGATACCGATGCAGAACAGGGGCTTCGCGGCTTGCATACGCACGCTGACACGCTCTTGCGCTACCGCAAACGGCTCCCCAAAGGGGCGCAGAGGGGGCGGCACGGGCGAGGGAGTGGCAGGCAGATGGGCATCCAATACCGCCATGACCGCCTCAAGTGTGATCCGTCCGCTGACGGCAAGCACCATATTGGCAGGGGTGTAGAAGGCATCGAATATGCGGCGGAGCACCGCCGGGGTAATGCGTCCGATGGATACCTCGCTGCCGCAGATCTCCTCGCGCACGCGGTGACTGTGGTACAGCGCCCGCAGCATCTCGGCGTAGCACCGCTCCCACGGGCTATCCGCGTTCATGCGGATCTCCTCGGCGATGATGTCCCGCTCCCGCGAGACAGACTCGTCAGTCACGGTCAGGTCAGATACCATGCGAAGCAGATGGGAGAGCGCCTCGTCAAAGCGGTCGGTGCAGCTGAACAAATAAGCGGTGCGGTCGTAGGAAGTAAAGGCGTTGACCTCGGCACCGATGGCCGCGAAATCCGCATCCGCGTCACCTCCGTCCTCCTTCTCAAAAAGCTTATGCTCGAGGAAGTGAGCCACACCCATGGGGTAGGTCTGTCGGCTCTTGCTCGGCGCGTCGGGCAGATCCATCGACCCGTATCTCACGCCCACGGTGGCGTAGTAGGCAGACAGATCCTTGGGGCAGACCAGCACGCGCAGACCGCTCGGATGGGTCGCCTCGTAGTAGACCTCCCCCAGTGCGGGGCAGGTGTGTATCGTAAAACGTGCATCACTCATCGTCGTCATCCTCCTCGGCGTCGGGGGCATCGGGTCGCGTCCCGTTGAGGAAGTACACCGTGTCGGGCGCAAAGCGGCGCGCCGCCTCCACCACGTCCTCGTCGGTAACGGCACGAATGTGCGTCATGACCTCCTCGGGCGTGTCAGAAAGCCCGTCCATCACACGCCCAAACCAGAACGCCTCCATAGAGCAGGGGCTATCCGCGATCTGGCGGTAGGTGTTCTCCAGCGATGCCTTGGCACACGCCACGTCGTTCGCGCTCACCTCTCCCCCCTGCACTGCACGTATCTCGGCGGCAATGGCATCCTCGGCCTCGGAGCGGCGGTCGGGGCGTATACCGCAGGACACCCACAGAATGCCCTTGGTCATATCCAGCGCCGACTCGCAGTAGTAGCACAGCCCCAACTCTCCACGCACGCGGCGGAACAGAAGCGAGGTCTGCATCACGCCAAAGAGCTCGTTGAACACAAGGAGCGCGGCGTACTCTCGGCCGCTCATGGGGGTGTGGGCGGTAAAGCCGCCTGCCCAGCCCATGCACAGCTTTCCTTGGGCGACGGGCATATCCTCGTCCACGCGGCTCACCTCGGCGGGCGCGGTGTGGAGAACGGTAGGGGGCAAGTCGATGGGGGTGGGATTCCAATCAGCAAAGGCGCGTGTCCAATGGTCACGTACCGTATCCTCGGTCGCGCGTCCCACGTAGAAGACCTCACAGCGGGCATGGGAGACGAACTGCCTCCAATGCTCGGTCACCTCAGCAGCGGTCACGCCCTCGATCATCTCCACGCTGCCCGACAGCGAGAGCCCGTAAGGCTCGCCCTCGCACATCAGACTGCGCAGGCGGTTGCCCGAGTAAGAACGGGTATCGTTGCGGTCGGCGCGGATGCTGTCACACAGCGCCTGCTTTTCCTTGTCTACCGCGTCAGCGCGAAGAAGTCCCGCCTCGTCGGTCAGGGGATGGAGCAGGATCTGGGCGAGCAGATCCACAGCACCGCCCAAAATATCCATCCGTCCGCGGTCGGCGGCGGGCAAAAATTCGTCCTCCAGCATCTCGGCGGTCAGACTGATCACCTGGTTGTCGCCATACAGGTAGTTGCGAATGGTCAAGGTGGTGCCGTACAGCTCGTCCAGCCGACGGTTGATCAGAGCCAAACGGGGGTACGCCTCGCTTCCCCGCCGCAGGACACCGTACATCAGCGTGGACAGGGGGGACAGGCGAGAGTCGGCGGGGGCAACGGTGTAGACCGTCAGTCGCGCCGTTTTGAAGCGGTCGGTGGGGATGCAATGCAGAGTGACCGCCTCGCTCAGCCGCAGATGTTGCGGCAATACTTGCTGTATCATGCAATCAGGCTCGCTTGATCTCGTCCCAAATGGCATCCAGCTCGGGCATGGTCAGCTCGTCCATGCTCTTGCCGGCGGCGAGAACGGCGTTTTCCACACGCTCGAAGCGGTCGATAAACTTATTGGTAGCACGGTACAGCGCCTCCTCCGAGCTCACCCCCAGCTTGCGGGCGAGGCTGGTCACGGTCAGGAGCAGATCGCCCAGCTCCTCCTCAATGGCCGCCTGATCCCCCGTGGCGGCCGCCGCCTTGACCTCGGCGACCTCCTCATCCAGCTTCTTATATACCTCATCAGCGTTAGCAAAATCAAAGCACGCCGCCTTCTTCCCAACCTTTTGCGCACGCATGAGCGCGGGATACATGGGGGGGATGGCACGGAGCTTGTCGGTCATGGTAACGCGCTGCTTTTCCTCTCCCTTGATGGCCTCCCAGTTGGACAGCACCTCGGCGGAATTCTCCACCTCCAGCGTGCCGAACACGTGGGGGTGGCGGTGAATGAGCTTGGCGCAGATATCGTTGGCGACGTCATCCATATTGAAACGGCCAACTTCCTCCTCCATGCGGGCGTGGAACACCACCTGAAGCAGAACGTCGCCCAGCTCCTCGCGCAAAAGCACGGGATCCTCGGTGTCAATGGCCTCGATCACCTCGTAGGTTTCCTCGATGAAATCGTTTCGCACGCTCTGGTGAGTCTGCTCCATATCCCAAGGGCAACCGCCCTCGCTTCGCAGAAGCTCGGCGATCAGCACGAGATCGTCAAAATCGTAGCCCGTGCGCTTTTCCAGAAGATAGCGCACCTTTTCGTCTCTGTTTTTACATTCCATGGTCGTGTTCCTATCCTTTTTTATAAGTCGAAATATTTCGACGGCAGAGCGCCGTCACAATGAGTATGCATGCACCGTAGATCAGAGCCACGGCGGTGATGGTCGCAAGTGTCCCGAGAGGAGTAACCTGCCCGCCCGCGAGTGCCGTTCGCGCCGTGTCCACCACCCACACCGCCAAAGCGGACAGCGCGGTAGGGAGTAGCAGCAGCTTAGCCCCTGTCCGTCGGTCGGGGAGCATAGCGGGTGCATAGCGGGCAATGAATATGAAATTCACGGTCACGATGACCGTGTCACACAACAGTGAGCTGATGGGTGCCCCCATCATGCCAAAGCTCTCCATCCCGAGCAGGATATACGCCAGCACCGTCTTGGCAGCCACACCCATGAGCATAGACCACACGGGACGGGAGGCGCGGCCACAGGACTGAAGCATAGCCCCCGTCACGGTCACAAGGCAGGCGGCAGGCACCGACAGAGCCAGACAAGACAGCCACGGGGCGGCCTGCGCGGCGGCGGCAGGCTGGTTGCCAAACAGCAGTAATAGGACTTCCTCGGCGTACACCGAGAGTCCCAGCGCGGCGGGAATGGCAAGAAAAAGCGTCAGTCCCAGCGCGGTGGTGGCGGTTTTTTTTACCTCCGCTCGCCCTGCCTCCCCGCGCTGAAGCGCTGCCGACAGCGATGGGACGGCAGAGAGGGCAACCGACGTAGTCAGCGACGGGAGCATATTGAACACAGGCACCGCCAGCGTGGAGTAGCATCCATACAGCGCATTCGCTTCGGCGGCGGTGACACCCACCCCCTGCAAACGGCGCAGAATGAGGGCAAGGTCAATGCATTTGGTCAAGCTGATGACCCCAGCGCCCAGCGTGACGGGGATGGCGGTAACCGCCAGGCGACGGAGCACCGAAGCACGCGACACGTCCGCCTCCCCGTCATTGGCAGGCAAAAGCCTCTCGCGGCGGTCGGACAACGCCTTATGACTAAACAAATACAGCACCGATACCCCCGTGCCCACGGTCAGTCCCCCAACGGCGTACGCCGCGGTATGGGGGAGATCCAGACCCACGCCTCGTGCATAGGACGCAAACGCGAGTCCCAAAAACAGCTTTCCCGCCGCCTCCATGATCTGGGAGATAGCGGTCGGGAGCATATTGCGCCGACCTTGAAAGTACCCCCGCGCCGCCGATGACAGGCAGATCAAAAGTACCGTAGGAGAAATGGCACGCATACAAACGGCGGCATGCGGGTTGCCGAGCAGCGCGGCAAACGGCGACGCCATACCGAAGAGAAGCAGGCTCCCGCACGCGCCGATGACCACGAACGCCCCAAGGGACACGCGGTACACGCGGCGCACGGCGGCGTAGCTCCCTGCCGCCTCCCGTGCCGATATCAGCACCGACATGGCAACGGGTAGCCCCGCCGTGGAGATCACGCAAAAGAGCGCGTACAGCTCGTAGGCGGTGTTGAAATATCCCATGCCCTCGGTGCCGAGTCGGTCAAGCAGGGGAATGCGGTAGAGCAGCCCGATCACCTTGACGAGCAGGGTGGAGAGGGTCAGCACGCTGACCCCCGAGAGAAAGCCGCGGCGGTGTACCTTGGCGGAAGAAATCATCATATCACTCATACCTCGCAGAATATTCTTCTTTATGGTATGACAGAAGTGAGAAAATTATTTCAAATTTGGATTTGTGCCTGCGGCACAGCTTTGGCTCGGGGTTGGGTATCGCGCGCCTGACATTTCACCCGAGGGCAAAGTGGTTTTCAAATTTGGATTTGTCGGCCACCTGCGGTGCGGCTTTGGATCGGGGATGGATTTTCTGAACCCAACCATCTCACCCAATGGAAAGGTCTTTTTCAAATTTGGATTTATCGAACGGTTTATAACAACCCATGGTAGGGGCGCACTGTGTGCGCCCGCGGGCGTTCAAAGAACGCCCCTACACCCTTAAACCAAAGAATATCTATACCCGATAAGGAATATTGCTGTTTTAC
>CAJGEA010000017.1 GCA_904502015.1 uncultured Clostridia bacterium
CATACGCTGTCCATCGTGCAATCTGGTCGTGCCCGTAGGAACGAAGGTCTGTACGGAATGCGGAAACTCGCTGGTGGAAAAGAAAAAAATGCAGGCACCGCCCGCGTGGCTGTGGATGAAAAAGCACGCCCGCGCGCTCACCTGCGCAGCGTCGGTCGCGCTGGCGATCCTGCTTCTCGTGGCCGCCGCCCTGCCCGCGCTGTCCCTCTCCCCCGCCGAGGGGAGCAAGCTCACGGGACTCGGGCTATCGGGCTACGACCTCGTGGGCTACTTCCTCGGCTCACACCCCGCGTCCATCACCGCCTTTCTGGAGGCATCCGAGCTTGAGGACAGCCGTACCGCTCTCCAGCCCCTTCTGTATGGAGTCGGCTTTTGCTGGCTGGTCGCGCTGATCGCCTCGGCACTCTGCGCCATCCTGCTCCTGCCCAACCGCAAGCACATCTCCCGCCGCACCCTGCGCCGTCTGTGGATCCCCCTCGGCATCGCGGTAGCGGGTGGCGTCGGCGCGTGGGGCTTGAGTCAGGCTTTCGTCGGCATTGTTGAGGGCGCTTGTACGGACAAAGACGGGCTTGCGCTGATGGCATCCGAGCTTGCCGCAGGGCTTTGGGCGGCATGTATCCTGCCTCTGCTCACGGCGGTGCTGACCGCCGCGCTCCACATCGGCGCGTTCCGCACGATCTCCGAGAGCGAAAAGGAAATATCGCTCGGCGCGATTCTGCGCGTGCCGTTTGCGCGCGGCTACGCCCTCTACCGCCGCGCATGGCGCGCCATCACCCGCAAGAAAGCGAAGGACGGCGACGACGAGCCCCGTCTGACTGTCACCCACACGGGCACGACTTACCTCATCCTGCTGAGCGCCTCGCTGATCTTTACCCAAGCGCTCCGCAGCAAGGTATCCCACATCTTCTTCTGGTTTGTGTTCCTGCTTCCTTGCGTTCTGCTTATTTACACCCTTATCTCGGCGCACGCGCTGTCCTTCAGCATGCTGTCCGACACCAAGACCACCGAGAAAAATACCCCCTACACCTACGAATTCCGCATTGACAACCACTCCCCCCTCGCCATTCCCTTCATTGATGCCAACATGGTCATTCCCCAATCCAACAACGTGCGGTGTACCGAGCGGTCGGTGCGCCTGTCTATGGCACCGCTGACGGGCTACCACATTAAGAACACGGTCAGCTTCCGCTTTCGCGGCACCTACGACATTGGCGTGCGTCAGGTCTACGTTTACGATTTTCTGCGCATCTTCCGCTACCGCGTGGACGTCACCTGTCTGTCCACGGTGTACGTTCTGCCCCGCCGACTGACCGCTGACGAGGCATCGGCCATGGCGGTGTCCGACTCCACGGCGCGCACCGTGCGCTCCCCTCTGGTGGTCGACCGACTGGAGGTCAGCGACATCCGCGATTACCGCGGCGGTGACTCCCTCAAGAGCATTCACTGGAAGCTCTCCTCCAAGTCCGAGGACTTCATCGTCAAGGACTACAACACGGGTACGTCCGACCGCACCGTGATCTTCTGCGATTTGGGCGCGCGCTTCCCCGAGGAGCCGCCCAAGGCCCCGGAGGCTCAACAGATACCCGAGGATAAGGTTGGTAAGAAGAACAAAAAGCCCAAGTCTGTCAAGAAGAAATCCAAAAAAGCAGCCACCGACGCGGACAAGCCCGTCGAGGACGCCGCCCCCGTTGAGCCGCCCCGTCCCGACGTACACGCGCTCACGAACCCCACCCACTACGAGGACATGAACGAGTACCTCGCCGACGGTGTGGTGGAGTTGACCCTCGCCTCGGTGCTGTCCGAGCTCCGTCGGGGACACGAGGTGCTGCTTCTGTGGTTTGACCGCCGCTCCGACACGGGGGTGTGCGCCTACCCTCTGCGCGGTGTGGATTCCTTTGAATCCATCTACCATCTGTTTGCCACCGCGCCTCTGTGCCACCCTGACAAGCGGATCTCCTCCCTCGTCGCCACGGTCACCGACATCCAAAGCGCCAAGCAGCTCTTCGTGATCCCCTCGCTGGCAACCGACGAGATGACCGAGCTTTGCTCTCTGCCCGGTGTTTCGGATGCGGGTAGCTTCGGCTCAGCCGAGGTGATCCTCTACAACCCCGAGGAGCGTTTCGCCAACCCGCAGGAGCGCGCCGCCTACATTGAGGGCTGTGCCTCCCTCCTCGCCGCCGGCGGCATGACCCTGACGGCGCGCAATCTCCCCGCTTCCCACCGCGATCCCGAAGGAGGTGTACCGCATGAAGCATAATTCCAAAAGATCCGACTTCAGGGATGCTACAAAAAAATCCAAGTCCGCCAATACAAAAAAGGTCAAAAAGACACGCGCGGAGCGACGTGCCGAGCGCAACCGTCTCCTGCCCCTCCACAAGCGCCCCATCGTCTGTCCCCCCGACCGCGCGGGGCGCAAGCTCCCCTTCCGTATGTGCGGCATCGCCCTGCGTATGCTGGTATCGGCGTGCGCCTCGACGGGACTTGTCATCTTCCTCGCCGCCGCCCTTCAGCTTGACGTATCCAACGAAACGATCGCCACGGTCAGCGGCGTCACCACCCTGCTCTGCTCCCTCTTTGCGCTGGGCGGCGTCCCCCGTTGGCTCTCGCTGGCAGGCACGGCGGGATGTATTGGGTATCTCCTGGCCGCGTCTCCCCGCGCTTTTACGGATATCCCCTACTCCATGCTGGCGCTCTGCAACGCCACGCTCCAGCGCTTGCACGACGCGGGCTACCTCACCTACAAGACGTTTATGATTGGCGAATCCGCCTTTGCCACCCCCACCCTCATGCCCGCGCTGATCAAGCACGGCGTGTCCCTCGTGGCGGTGGTGATCGCGGCGGTATTTGCCTTCTGCCTCGTGCGCCGCGTGCGCATCCTGCCCCCCGCCATCATCAGCACTACGCTGATCGTGGCGATCCTGACCTTCAACATTTACAGCAACCGCATCCCTTCCAACCTGGGCGTCGCGCTGGTGATCGTATCCTTCGCCGCCGTTCTGGTTATGGCCAATTACGATCGCCTTTACCGCCGCACCGACCGCCGCCGCTACGACACAGAGCTCTCTCTCTTTGGGGACGGTGACCGCCCTGCCGAACCTACGGTCGAAAAGGGAGCGCGTGCTACCCCTGAGCAGAAAAAGCAGCTCCGCGCCGCGCGGAAATTTGAGCGCGTCACCGAGCAAGCCCGCATGGCGATGGGCGGTTACGCGGCGGCGGCCATGCTGGCGGTCTGCCTCCTGGTGGCCGCGCCCCCTGCCCTGCTCATCCACGACAGCTTCAACACCATTGACGCCATTGACGAAAAGATGGCGTTCGCCCGCGACTACGTCACCGCCGTTCTGCGGGGCGACGACAAGAAGCTTGACCTTCTGGAATACGATGCGGACGAGGACAATTACAAACCCCATTCCTCGGAGCTGGAGCAGCTCAACTTCACGGGTAAGCAAATCTTCTATGTGCAGTCCCGTATCAACATGAACCTTTATCTGCGCGGCTGGATCGGCACCGACTACCGCGACGGCGGCTGGCAGGCGGCCACGGGCGACACCCTGGACTCCTACCGCGAGCTGTTCGGTACCGACGGCAATCCCTCTGACGAGCTGCGCTACAATTTCTACCACTACATGAAGCCCGATATGGTGGATATTGATCCCTCGGTGTACGTTGAGGGCACGCGCAACCACTCGACATACGGCTTCTACAACCTGCTGGTGGGCGTTCGCCGCATCAACAGTCCCTCCTCCCTTGCCTACTTCCCCACCGTTCCCGATCTGCGTCTTGGCGCGTTTGAGCCCGGCACGATCGATCCCACCGAGCTCACCTACGTCAACGTCTACGACGGCATTTACACGGGACGCGGATTTGAGGAAAACGGCGCCGCCACCTCCACCTTGACCTACGCCCCCTTGATGACCAAGGAGGAATGGGCGTCCAACCAAGCTGAATTGGAGGCGCGGTACAGCATCCAGAAGGAGCTTCTGCTGGCTCTCACGGGCCGTGAAACACGCTCCGACGGCACGGTGCAAAGCTACGTAACGCTCCACCTCTCGGAGCAAAACGACGGCACCACCATGTTCATGTATACCTACAAGAAGAACAAGGAGGAGCGCATCTGGCGGTTTTACCATAAGACCGACAGCATAGCCCGCTCGGGCGACCACTACACCGTAATCACCGAATACGGCACTATGAGCATCTACACCTCGGGCTCTCGCGTCACGAGCGCGCAGTGGAAGGCCTCTGGTTACGCGGGCACCGACGCGCTCTACAACCGTTACAACAAAAACATGACCGACGACGAGCGCATCGAGCTGATGGAGGCCATTGAGCTCGACCGCACGTACAGCGATTTCGTCTACCGCACCTATACCAAAAAATCCGACAGCACCTTCCTCCGTGAGCTGGCAAGCACCATTGCGGCGCAGGCCCACAAGAAGGGAGAGGAGCAGGAGTGGGTGGAGATCCCCGACGATCCAGACACCGAGGAGGACGAGTCCGACGGCTTCTACGTCACGAATACCATTGACGTGCCCGCCGACGTAGCCCTCGCCGCCGTCCGTAACGCCTCCTTTGCCGAGGCCTACGTCCAGCGCGACCTGCTGGTTCGCAACGTCATTGACTACATCATCACCGAGATGGAGTGTACCTACACCATCACCCCCAACCTCACGAACGTGGACGCCTCGCTGGACGGCGTGGAAAACTTCCTGCGGAATACCAAGGAGGGCTACTGCGTGCAGTTCGCCTCGGCCGCCGCGCTCCTTCTGCGCGAGCTGGGCATCCCCGTCCGCTACGTGGAGGGCTTCATCGCCACCGATCTGCACCGCGCGTCGGGCAGCGGCTTTACCTACGGCGGCTACGTCCACGACTACGAGGCACACTCCTGGATCGAGGTGTATTTCGACGGCGTGGGCTGGATCCAATACGAGACCACCCCGCAATACTACCGCGCCATGTACGGCTCGACGGGTAACACGGGCAGCACCGTGAACCCCTCCCCCGTTCTCCCCGAGGAGAGCGTCACCACCCCCGACGGGGACGTGACCGAGCCCGACGATCCCGAGGAAACCGAGGAGGAATCCGAGGGTGAGACCATGAGCGACGAGGACAAGACGGCGGCCGCCGTCACCCGTGGCGGCTTGATTGGTCTCGGTGTGATCGCCGCTCTGTTCATCCTCATCGCCGTGATCCGCACCATTGCATCCCGCGCGCGGGATGCCGAATATCACCGCCAAAGCGTGGCCGGGCAAATCCTCGGTGAGGAGTTCGGCAAGAGCACCTCCGAGGAGGATCGCCGCGAAATGGCGCTGGAGATGGCCGACTCGGTAACGAGCCTGCTCGCCATCTACGATCTGGCGCCCCGCGCGGGCGAGTTCCGCGCCGACTACGCCGACCGCCTGACCGCCGCGCTCAGCACCCAAAAGGCCCCCACGGGCGAGGGTGCTCCTGCACTCCCCGACCTGCACATCGTGCTGGATGCGCTGGCCGCCGAGGAATTCGGTCACGGCATGACCACGGCGGAGATGAAGCAGGTCGCCGCGCTGTATCTCTACCTGCACCGTGGCGTTCGCCGCCGCGTGCCCCTGCCGACGCGTTTGAAGCTGCGCTACGTCAAACGGCAGATCTGACAACCGACGATCGAGGATTGTCACACTTCAAGCCCCCCCCCCGCCTCAACGGTGGGGAGGCTCTTTTGGGAAAAATGCCGTTATCAAAAAGAATTGACATTTTTCCAAAAGCATGCTATAATGGAAAAAGCAAAAAACAAGGAGCACAGACATGAAAAAGCGTATAAAATTTCTGACTCTCTTTCTGGCATTTCTGATGGCCGTCTCCCCTCTGACCGCCTGCGATAAGACCGACGCCCCCACCGATACCGACGCCCTCACCGAAAACATCACCGAGGGCACCACCGAGGGCGCCACCGAAGGCGCTACCGAGAGTGCCACCGAGTCTACGGATACACCCGACATTCCCTCCGTGGAGCGCGTCCCCGATAACCGCAACCTGACCGCCGCCGAATATTCCGTTCTCAACATCACAGGTACCGACGATTTCGGCCGTGTCATCACCCCCGTGGACGGCAAGGTCAACGATGACCGCTACGTGGGTATGTTCTACTTTTTAACGCTGGGACAGCACACGAATCACACCGGCATCTTCGATATTGACGTCATCACCAAGCAAGGCACTGACCACAAAGCCTTTACCTTCTACGATACCCCCGACACCCCCGTGGGCTCGGCCCACTTCTGGGGTCAGCCCGTTTGGGGCTACTACCACAGTCAGGATACGTGGGTCATGCGCAAGCAGATCGAGATGCTCACCATGGCGGGCGTGGATTTTCTGGTTCTGGACACCTCCAACAACGTCATCTACGAGGGAGTGACCAAGCTCCTTTTCGACATCCTTCTGGAATACCAGTCCAAGGGCTGGGACGTACCCCGCGTAGTCTACTACATGGGCAAGCACGACCTGAACGACGACATCAACGCATTCAGAAAGGTCTACAACATCTTCTACGCCAAGGACACCTACAAAAGCCTGTGGTTCACCCCCAACGACCCCCAAAAGCCCCTGATCATCGCACCCGATAACGTCGTCGCGGCCTTTGCCAATTCCGTGAATTTTCAGCAAAAGCAGCTTTTCGATTTTTTTGATTTCCGCGTGACTCAGTGGCCTACCGAATCCGTCTTCTACGCGGACGGCGCCCCTTGGATCGACTTCAGATACCCTCAGAGGTCTCAGAACGGCTGGATCAACCTCTCCACCGCCCAGCACGTCACGGTATGCATGACCGACATAAAGGGCTCGCGCGGTCGCGGCTGGTACCCCACGAAGCAGGCCTCCCGAGACAATTGGGTGGGTGTAAACGACCACGAAAACTGGCGCAAGGATCTCAATTTTCAGGCACAGTGGAATACCGTTCTCAAAATGAGCGAGGAGAAAAAAGCCACCAACGCCCGTTTCGTCTTCCTGACGGGCTGGAACGAGTGGGTCGCCCAAAAGATTGACTCGGGAAATAATTTTTACATTACCGTCGACACCTACTGCCCCGAATATTCCCGTGACATCGAGCCCTCCCGCTCGGACGGCATGAAGGACTACACCTACTTCATGACCATCATGAACATTCACAATGACAATTACCACCCCGCCGTTCACTACGAGTACCCCGTCGCCACCCCCGACATCACCAAGGACGATACCGACGTGTGGAACACCTCCACCGCCGTCTACCGTGACTTCACGGGAGAGTGCGCCGACCGCAATTTCAAGGCTATGGCGGGTGGTATCACCTACACCGACACCACAGGCCGCAACGATATTGACACCATCACGGTTCTGCGTGACAGTCAGTATCTCTACTTCCGCGTCACCTGCGTGGACGCCATCACGGCGCACGAGACAGGCGACAACGGCTGGATGAACCTCTGGCTCAAGACCGCCGCCGCCGAGGGCGACCTCATGGGCGGCTACGAGTTCGTGATCAACTACGAGGTGTCGGGCAACAAGAGCCAGATCCTCCGCTGCAAGTCCCCTGACAATATGGAGAGCGTAGGCGAGGCCGACGTCAACGTCTTCGGCAACGCCATGATCGTCCGCATTCCCCTTGAATCTCTGGGACTCTCCGAGGACAACTATCAGGTGGAATTCAAGGTCACCGACAACGTGCAAAATATGATCAACGATCCCCTGAATCTCTACTCCACCGGCGACGCCGCCCCCATCGGCTCTCTGAATTTCAACTTCGGATACTGATCCGCGCGCAAGCGCACGAAGCATTCTCGTATAGAACGACCGCCTCCCCGTCCAACGGATGGGGAGGCGGTTTTTCATTGTAATGGGAATGTGTGTTTTAAATTGGTATTTATCGAGATGTTTGAAATTTAGATTGCCGTTTTCCAAGAAATCCTTGATCCGCATAGGTATTATGCAAGCGGGCGACCAATGGTCGCCCCTACAACCTAAAACCAAAGAATATCTATACCCAACAAGGAAATACCTTCCCTATATGCCGTAGGGGCGACCTGCGGTCGCCCGCGGGCGCACACAGTGCGCCCCTACCATGGGTTATAATAAACCGTTCGACAAATCCAAATTTTCAAAAATTCAACCATTATGTAGGTACACCTTCTTATATTTTTTCTTGACTATTGGTAAAATATGTGCAAGGGTGAATTCACTCAACAGCACATTCTTATCAAAGGGGGTATTGGCATGACTGTCAACGATGCGGTTGCAAAGCGCGTATCGGCGCTTTTACAAGAGAAAAACATGACGCAATACCGTTTGGAGCAAAGCTCGGGCATTCAGCACGGAAGCATGCAATGCATTATGAACGGTCGAAACAAAACCGTAACACTGAGCACCGTGATCCTGCTGGCCAAAGGATTCGACATTTCCCTTCACGAATTTCTGAACGATGAAATTTTCCACGCCGAAAATTTGGATATTGAACAGTAACGCCTCCCCATCCAACGGATGGGGAGGCGTTTTTTATCAAACCGATTCCGTAAAAAACGCCCTCGTGCCAAATCGGCGCGAGGGCGGTCGTTCTATACGTACTTTTATTGTCCTACGATCACTTCGCCGTCGATGCAATGGACGGTGATCGCATGATTGATTCCTTGCCAGGTATATTCGTGATCGGTATCAATGGCGTTCCATTGTTCCACCGTGCCCCCGTAGTACACATCGGTCAACGAGCCGCTCTCAGCGAATGCGCCGTAGCCAATTCTCTCCACGCTGTCGGGAATCGTCACCGAGGCAAGTGCTTTGCAGTAGAGAAATGCCTGATCGCCAATGCTCGTCACGCGATCCGAAAGGGTAACTGATACCAAAGATTCGCACCCATGGAACGCTTGGTTGCCAATGCTTTCCACACCGCTGCCAAGGGTGACTGTCTCAAGAGACGTGCAACACCAAAAAGCTTGCTCTCCAATACTCGTTACACGATCAGGGATGGTGATCGACAAAAGCGAGGTGCATTCCTCGAATACGGCATTTCCTATACCGGTTACGTTCTCGGAAATGCGGACGGAGGCCAGCGAGGTGCAAAAGGCAAACGCCGAATCGCCAATGCTCGTGACGTTGTCGGGAATCGTGATTTCGGTCAGCGCAGTGCAGCTTTGGAAAGCCTTTTCACCAATGCTCGTCACATGGTCGGGGATGGTGATCTCTTCAAGCAGGGTGCAACCGTAGAATGCATAGTCTCCGATGCTCGTCGCCTCCCGAGGGATCACGCCGTCCTGAAATCCCACAACCAAGGCGTTACTTTCTTTTTCCAGCACGCAATTTCCCACGTTGTAATAGACGGCGTTGCCCTCGTCCACGGTCAGGCTCTCAAGGGATTTGCAGTTTGCAAACACACCGCCGCCCATATACTCCACACTGTGGGGAATGGTCATCTTTACAAGAGAGGTACAGCTTTGGAACACTCTTTCCCCAAGGCTCGTTACGCTGTCGGGAATGTTGACAGACGTCAGCGAGGAGCACATGAGAAACGCAAAATGGCCGATCTCGGTCACGCCATCGGGGATAGTAACCGACGTCAGCGAGGAGCAGGCGGCAAACGCGCTTTGGGAAATGGTCGTCATGCTATCGGGCATAGTAACGGAAGCCAGCGAGGTGCAATAGCAGAAGGCGTATTCGCCGATGCTCGTCACACCGTCGGGGATAGTGATTTCGGTGAGCTGGGCACTGCCGTAGAATGCGCTCTCACCAATACACGTCACACCTTGAGGGATTACGCTGCCTTTGCATCCGATGATCAAGGTTTTACTTTCTCTTTCAATAATACAATTCCCTTCGCCGTAGTAGACGTCATTGCCGGCACCAATCGAGATGCTTTCAAGGGATTGGCATTTTCTGAACACCTCAAAGCCAATATTCGTCACGCTGTCGGGGATGGTGACAGCGGTCAGCGATGTGCAGCCTTCAAATGCCTGGTCTCCCATACTCGTCACACCATTGGGAATCGTCACCGAGATCAGCGAGGTGCAACCGTAGAATGCAAGCTCGCCAATACCTGTCACGTGGTCGCCGTCAGGGGAAACGGAGGGAATGAGCAGTTTTTCGGCGGTACACGTGCCAATACTCGCAACATAGCAGGTACCATCGCCGTTGGAGACGAATTCGAGTCCCTCAGCGGGAGTCAGCGGTTCGGTTTCGGTCTCGGAGTCCGTGTCGTCAGGTTCGGTAGTCACCTCGGGCTCGGTGGTCGCCTCGGGCTCGGTGGTCGCCTCGGGCTCGGTGGTCGCCTCGGGCTCGGAAGTCACCTCGGGCTCGGTAGTCACCTCGGGCTCGGTGGTCGCCTCGGTGGAAATATCGGTGCTGTCGGGGGGAGTTGTGTTGCTCGCGTTACACGCGACAGAGGACAGGCACAGCACACCCACCATGAGCAGGATAAGAAGTCGTTTCATTTGTCGTATCTCCTTTGCACACTACAATTATATGTATAGTTATTATAACACACAGAGAATTTCCTGTCAATACAACGCTTGTTTTCTATATAGATTTTGTCTATTTCACAAAGGAAAACGGGTAAATCTATGCACTTTCCACAAACTTGATTTTTTTTGAGAAAAGGGGTTACATTTTATTCAAAATGTAGTATAATTCGCGTAATGGGGAGACTTTTTGCTCTCCGAGACGTTGTTTTCAAACAGCCGCAGTCGCGGCTTACCGAAAGGAGTGATCCTTATATTACCGCTCGATAAACCCTCCGAGGCGTTTCTCGCCGTTCTGCGCGACGGTGGGATCAACCCCGACACCCTGAATATGTGCCTGCGTTTGGATCTCGATATGCAGGGCGACTTTGGCGAGGCGTGGCTGGCTTTCTCGCAAGGAGAAAAAAAGCTCTACCGCGCCGTGGGACAGACCGTTGAGGCCTTTCCGCTGGACGATCTGACCGAGCCCTACATAGACAACTACGCCACCTCCAACCGCTTGCAGGTGCATTGCCACGCCCCCGATGACCGTCCGCCCGAGCAGGGCGACATGACCGACGACGAGTACCGCCGCGTGAGGCGCGCCTACGAGTCGGGTGGCGACACAATCATCCTCGGCTACTGCACCAACTCCTGCAAAGCGCGTCTGCTCGCCTTCGTTCAGCTCTGGGAGCGTCTCGGACGCGGGAACGAGGTGGGGGAGGACGATCCGTTGTTCCAGCAATTCAACCGCACCTGCCCCAAGTGCGGCCGCTTCTATACCGACCAAAAGAATCGCGTATGCGAGCATTGCTCCAGAAAAAAGGGGCTTCTTCGACGGTTGCTCTCCTATTTTGCACCCTTCCGCCTTGAGCTGGTCGTCACCCTGTCCTGCCTGCTTGCCACCACCCTGCTGGGCCTCCTCAGCCCCATTGTGAGCGGTCAAATCCTCTTTGACGAGGTCATATCAACCGAGGGCTCCATGCACGAGCTCAAGTACGTGTATCTGTGGGTGAGCGTACTGATCGGTATCGCGCTCCTTTCGGTGGGCATCAGCATCGTGCAGAACCGCGTCAATGCCCGTCTTTCTACCCGCGTGACCTGCAATATGAAGAACGACATCTTTGCCGCCATGCAGAAATTGTCGCTATCCTACTTCAACGCCAACCCCACGGGCAAGCTCATCACCCGCGTCAACTACGATGCCGAACGGGTACGCAGCTTCTTTATCGACGGCGTACCCCACTTCATCAGCCAGTCCCTGAGCTACGTCATTCTGACCGTGGTGCTTTTCTGCCTGAACTGGAGGCTCACGCTCATTCTCTACTTGCCCATTCTCCCCATCGTGCTGATCCTCCGTGTGGGACTCCCCAAGCTGTGGAAGGCGTTTTTCCACGCCTTTCACCGCTCCTCCTCCATGACCGCCATGATGAACGACTCCCTCTCGGGCTACCGCGTCGTCAAGGCATTCGCCAAGGAAGAAGACGAAACGGAGCGATTCTCCGCCTACTCCTACCGTCTCTCGGAGGCAGGTATCCGCGCAAACCGCATCGCCATGTTCATCTTCCCCGTCATTGCTCTGCTCGTCGGCGCGATCTACCACGTTATGTGGGGCTTTACGGGCTTTTCGGTTATCGGAGGCTACATGACCTACGGCGAGCTGCTCACCTACGTCAGCTACTCCAGCATGATTTTTGCCCCGCTGACCTTCTTTACCAATTTCGCCAACACCATCACCGACACCCTCAATTCCGCCGTTCGTATGTTTGAGGTGCTGGACATGACCCCCGAGATCACCGAGTCCCCCTCCCCCATTCGCGTAAACGACATGAAGGGTAACGTGGAGTTCTCCCACGTCTGCTTCCACTACTCTCCCAACCGCCCCATTCTGAAGGATCTGACCTTCACCATCCGCGAGGGCGACCGCGTGGGGCTTGTCGGTCACACGGGCTCGGGCAAGAGCACCATCGCCAACCTCATCACTCGTATGTACGACGTGGTCAGCGGCAGCATCACCATTGACGGCGTGAACGTCAAGGATATGGAAATGGACTCCCTGCGCCGCAACGTGGCCATCGTTTCTCAAGAGGTCTACATTTTCGGTGCCACCGTCATGGATAACATCCGCTACGGCCGCCCCGACGCCACCCGTGCCGAGGTCGTGGCCGCCGCCAAGGCCGCCAACGCGCACAACTTCATCATGCAGCTCCCCGAGGGCTACGAAACCATAGTGGGCATCGGCAGCCGTTCGCTGTCGGGTGGTGAACGCCAGCGTGTATCCATCGCTCGCGCCCTGCTCCTCAACCCCGCTCTGCTCATTCTCGACGAGGCGACCGCCGCCATGGATACCGAAACCGAGCGCCAGATCTCCGAGGCGATCGACCGCGTCAGCGAAGGCAAGACCACCATCTCCATCGCCCACCGCCTCTCGACTCTTAAAAACTGCAACGTCATCATCGCCATCGACAACGGCGAGCTGGCCGAAATGGGCTCTCACGACGAGCTCATGGCCAAGGAGGGCGTTTACTACCGTCTCTACACCCTTCAGAACGAGCAGCTCCAAAAGGTCATGGAGGGCTCGTAAATCCTACATTTACAGAAAGGAATCGTTCCTATGAAACCCCATCCTCCCTTTCCTCCGCATGGACACGGCGGTCATCACGCCCCTCACGGGATGTTTACAGGCGAAGCAGACGCCCCCGACCTTTTTTCACATCGCACGTCGGTAGATCTGACCCCTGATACCGCGGTCTTCACCCGCTCACCGGGCGGGCTCATCTCCCTCTCCCTCACCGAGCCCTCGGGCGAGGTAACCTTCTTTGAGCGAGTCGTGCCCGTGCGCGCCTTCCCCGTGACCGCGCCGAATGAATTTATCGCCATCCGCGAGCCCGATTCCCGCCTGCGCGGGCAGGGGGACGAGATCGGCATGATCCTGCGCCTTTCGGATTTTCCCCCCGAGACCGTTGCTCTGATCGAGGAGGAACTGGCTCACCGCTACTTCACTCCCGAGATCGTAAAAATCCATTCCTTCCGCGAGAAATTCGGCTACTCCTACTGGGAGGTAAGCACGTCGGCGGGACGCGTGGAGTTCATTATGACCAACCCCTCCTCCAACATCCGCACGCTGGACGACGGACGGGTATTCATGTACGACATTGACGGCAACTGCTTCACCATTCCCGACCCCCGCCGTCTGGATCGCGCCAGCTACAAGAAGCTTGAGATTTACTTGTAAAGGAACGTCAACATGAAACTGCTATTCGATATGTCCGAGGCGGATCGTGCGGCGTACCTTGCCGTCGCCGATCCCGACGAACGCATCCTGTACTGCCTTCCCTTCGACTGCTGCGGCGACCGCCGCGTGGATGGGCGCATGGTATTTACAAGCACCCATCTATACAAGATCTGCGAGGGGGCGGTGGAATACCGCCATCCCTTTGCCCGCATGTCCGATTTTTCGGTGGAAATTCTGTACGGTTGCTGCGCTTTCTACGGCAAGCTGGACGGTGACACCGTGCGCCTCTGCCGCTTCATCAGCGGACGCAACCTCACTCGCTATTCGGTGATGGTCGAAGCGTGCGACGCGCTGTCGCAAGGGAAAACCGATAAGCTCCTGACGAGCGACGAGCCCGAGCGCTACTGCCAAAAATGCGGGCGTCCTTTCATCAAGCACACCCAGATTTGCCCCTACTGCCAAAGCACAAAGGAAAATTACAAAAAGCTTTGGGACTTGACGCGAGGATTGCGCTTTATGATGGCCGTCCCGCTGCTTGCGGCACTCGCGGCCATTGCCATCGCCTTCATCGTCCCCATTTTGCAAAAGACCCTTATCAACGACTACATCCTGAACACCGAGGAACGCGAGGAGAACTTTCTTCTCCACTTCTTCGCGATCGTAGCGGCCATCATCCTTTTTGACATACTCAACCATGTCATCATTATGGTGCGTGGACGTGTGGCCGCCATCGTGGGTAATCGCTTCACCCACCGTCTGCGGTCGCTTTTATTCAAAAAGATCCAATCGCTGTCCATGAACTCCATTCAGCAGAAATCCACGGGAGACCTCATGGGCCGTATCTCGGGCGACGTAAACGTGGTGCAGAACTTCGTTACCGATCTGCTTCCCTCCTACTCCTCCCACCTGCTCTCCTTCATTCTGGGACTCATATTCATCCTCGCCTTGAGCCCCTTTATGTCCCTTCTGATCTTCCTGCCCATCCCCTTCGTGGTGTTCGCCATCTTTAAGTTCCGCCACGTCATGCGGCGCGCCCATATCCGCGCGTGGATCAAGGAAAAAAACACCAACCGCACCCTGCAGGACATCCTCAGCGGCATTCGCGTGGTCAAATCGTACGGTAAGGAGGACGAGGCTATTCGCACCTTCCGCGACGTCACCACCGAGCAGGCCCGTCAGAACGAACGGAACGCCAAGCTGCTGGACAGCGTGTTCCCTATTCTGGGCTTTGCCCTGCGTCTGGGCAGCTACCTCATTATGTGGTACGGAAACGTCAGTCTGTTCGGCGGTCAGATGTCGGTGGGTGAGCTGAACCAATTCAACACCTACGCCTCCATCATCTATTCCCCCCTGATGCAGATCACCATGATCCCCCGCAACATTTCCCGTTTCACGACCTCGTTTACCAAGATCATGGAGATTCTGGAGGAGCAGCCCGAGGTGGCTGACGCGGAGGCTCCCGTGGAGCTTCGCTTCCGCGGTGACGTGAGCGTCCGCAACGTCACCTTCGGCTACGAGGCGGCTCATCCCGTTCTGCGCGACGTCAGCGTAGAGGTCAAGGCGGGCGAGATGATCGGCATCGTAGGCCACTCGGGCAGCGGCAAATCCACCCTCATCAACCTCATCATGCGCATGTACGATCCCGCCGAGGGCTCCATCTGCATCGACGGCGTAGACATACGGAACATCTCTCAAAAGTCCCTGCGTTCCCAGTTCGGCGTCGTCCTGCAGGAAACGCACCTATTCGGCGGCACGGTGCGGGACAACATCCGCTACGCCATGCCCAACGCCACCAACGAGCAGATCATTCGTGCCGCCCGTGCCGCGCACGCGCACGATTTCATCATGCGTCTGCCCGAAGGCTACAACACCATCGTAGGCGAACGGGGACACACCCTCTCGGGCGGCGAGCGGCAACGCATCGCCATCGCCCGCGCCCTCATCCACAATCCGCCCATCCTCATTCTGGACGAGGCCACCGCCTCGCTGGACACCGAAACCGAAAAACAGATTCAAGACGCCATCGACACCCTGACGGGCAACCGCACCACCTTTGCCATCGCCCACCGTCTGTCTACCCTGCGTAACGCCGACAAGATCCTCGTGATCGACCACGGCGTGATCGCCGAGTTCGGCACGCACAAGGAGCTTTTGGAAAAGCGAGGTATCTACTACAAGCTGGTCATGGCGCAGACCCACGCGGCACTGGCAAAGTAATCGTTTGCGAAGCGTTGCGTATCTCTGTAAATCGGATCGATCTGCGGGTTCCGCTGCCCAGCCAAGGAGATAGCGGGGTGGGGCAACGGCAACCATGAAAATTTATTCACCTCATCTGGGGAGGGGAGGCCAGAACCTCGGCGTTTGAGATGGCCCTTCCCTCCCCGCGTCATGATGAAGGTGAAGCCTGCCACTCATCTTGGTATTGACAAACCTTCCCCAATAGGCTATAATGAATGCATCGACAACCATCGGAGGGCATTATGGATTCACGAAAATCCCCTTTATTCATCGTATTTGACGGCATGGACGGCACGGGCAAGACCACCCAAATGCGCCTCCTGTACGAGCGGCTGACCGCCGAGGGCATTCCCGTAGAGCTGACCGCCGAGCCCACCGATATGGAGAGCGGACGGCACCTGCGCCGCGTGCTGTCGGGTTCCGAGTCCGCCGGCAACAGCGAGGTCGCTACCCTGTTTCTGCTTGACCGCATCGCGCACAACACCCACCCCGAGCGCGGCATCCGCCGCTGCCTTTCGGACGGCATGACGGTGCTGTGCGACCGCTACTACTACTCCTCTATGGCCTACCAAGGACAGGGCGACAGCTTCAACTGGGTAGCGCGCATGAATCTTGATTGCCCCGACGTGCTCCGTCCCGACGGTTGCATTTTCTTTGACATGGAGCCCTACGCGAGCATGGCGCGCATCCGCGCGGGACGCCCCGACGAGGCGCTGGAGATCTACGAAACCGTCGCCCAGCAGGAGCGCATCCGCGCCCGCTACGCCCGCGTGCGTGACTATCTGGCCGACCGCGATCTCATCTGTACCGTGGATGCCGACGGTACGGTAGCGGAGGTAGCCGCCCGCGTCTGGGAGGCGTATTGCAAAATCCGACAGGCACACGGAAAGGTCAACTGAACAAAGCAAGCAAATCTATCCTCACCCAAAGCAAATTTACAAGCAACAAAAAAGGCAAGGAATTAGCGTTGTGTTCGGAAGAACACAACGCTAATTCCGTTTCTCCCGCCCCCAATCAGTTCGACACCAAAATTTGCCGAACTGCTCTTGCATCGGTAAAAGCAGTCTTTTATAGCATTGCGTTTGTACAACAAAAACATGATATTTTTTCGACAAAATAAAAAAATTTCAAAAAACTCTTGACTTTTACCCTACGTAAAAAAGTATAATCCGCGAGAAAGGAGGCACTTTAATGAAAATCAAGGCTGTTTGCGAAAAAACAGGACTTACCGACAGAACGATACGCTATTACATCGAGGAGGGGTTGATCACTCCTTCGTTCACCGAAAACTATCTCGGCAGAAAATCCTTTGATTTTTCCGACGACGATATAGCCGAACTGTGTGATATTGCCGTACTGAGAAACTTTGACTTTTCAATTGAAGAAATAAGGCAGCTCCTTTGCGCTCCCGAAAACAGCATCGCCATCATCAAGGCAGTCAAGGAGCGAATCGGCGAGGAAATTCTTGTAAATCAGAAAAAGCTGTCCGCCCTCTCGTTGTTGAACGAGCACACGGTTTATACCGTGTCAGAGCTGGCAAAAGAACTCTTAAAGCCGGAAGAAATCACACCTGCCGAAGAAGATGTTGAAACGAACATCTGGCAAACGGTAGTCTCGGTGTTGAAAGGAGGCTTTCTCTTTCTCGCCCACTGGCTTCCCATCGCTATAGGCGTAGGCATTATTTCAATATCGTTTGTAAAATACGAGCACCCCATAATCGACCCGCTCTTCCTTGGTATTGTCTTGTGTTTATTTCTTCCGTCGCTTTTCAGCTTACTTTCTCTAAGAATAAAGTCCCTTCGACATAGGATAGTCAAGAAAGTACTGTTTTTTTCCTGCCTTGCCTGTATACCGCTATGCGCATTCGCATCACTTCTGACTGTCGAAGAATGTGGGCATAATTGGGTGGAAATTGCCGTTGAGACAAAGGTGAGCTGTTTGCAGGACGGAAGAGTTGTCAAAAAGTGTGACATCTGCCGCGATACCATGATCGAAGTGATCGAACGCCCCCCTCATACGATTGTTATCGATCCCGCAAAGGAGGCAACCTGCTCCTGCGAGGGTCTGAGTCAAGGACAGCATTGCTCAGTGTGTCAAACGGTGCTGGTTGAGCAACAGGTGCTACCGAAGAAAAACCACGCCTGTGTCAAAAACCGCATAAAACCCACTTGCAATATGGAGGGCTATACTCTTTGGACTTGCCCTTGCGGCTATAGCTACAGAGACAACGTCACAGCTGCGACCGAGAAACACGATTTCAAGGAAAACGGAGAGCTCGGATATATCTGCTCACAGTGCTCGCTCGAGGTCTGCGAATACGGATACGTGGACGGAACAAGTTGGGGCAACAACTACAACGTTAAATACTATATATCGAAAAGAGCCGATAAAGTCAACGAGCAGGAAAGAACCCTTGTCATATACGGCGAAGGCGAAATGCCCAAACCCTGGCATCAAGCTTTTCATCCTTGGCGCAGTAGCATCTATGTGGAGGAGATCAAAACCATAATTATATGTAATGGGGTCACTTCAATTGCCGAGGGCGCGTTCGCAGGCAGCGCGGTGGGGGATAATTTCTTCGGCAATCCATTCCACTCTGTTCAGAACTTTATTGTCAAAGACACGACACTTACGATCGATCCTAACAGCCCCGATATCAGCGGCATCGAATGTGACATTACGTACGCACGATAGCTTTGTAACGAATCCTTCTCACAAACGCACAAAGAAAGGACCCCTGTTCATGAAGAAACCCGTATCGTTTTTCACCGTTTTTATTGCAACCCTCTTCCTTCTTATATCCTGCGAAAAGGCAGGCGTGCAAGATGAAAGCACAAGTGAAATTCCAACCACAGCACCCACGGTTGAAAGCGAATGGTCAACCGACCCCACCGATTCTTCGGCTGAAACGCAACATTCTCACGCCCATGCTTACGGGGAGTGGTTCATTGTACTTGAGGCCACTTGTACGGAGAACGGTACAAAAGCGCGCGTTTGCTCCTGCGGAGACAAAGAAACCGAGACCATCGCCGCGATCTCACACGAATACATAAATAATGTTTGCAGCCTATGCAAGCAGAGTGATCCAAACGCATTCGTTCCGGACTACATCGACGGAGCTGCGAACACAGTGGGAACGCAAAATGCCCTATCGCGTTACACCTCTCAGGCAGATTACCTATACTTTTCTACCGGGAATACCATAAACAAGATGAAAATCACCGGCAGGAGAATCAAAGCGGTATATAAGGTCACGGCAGGCACAGTATCCAACATAAACGTTGTAGGTGACTGGATATATTTCTATTGCGAGGGCAGTACGGTGGGGAAATCTTACATCGCTAAGGTGCGAACCGACGGCTCAGGGTTTGAGAAAATTGTCAGCTCAGTCTGCGTCTGGGAAATGCTGGTGGCAAAGGATACGGTATACTATACCACCATCACCGAAGACCGGAGCTATAAAGATTTCGCCAAGGACAAGATGCCACTTTACTGCGTTTCGACAAACGGCGGAACACCGAAGCAGCTTCATGACGGTGCAGTTGAAAACATGGTTGCCGACTCCACGTATATATACTTTATCCACAGAAGCAAAGAACGCAAGGAGAGCATTGTCAGGATCAAGCACGGTAGTACAAACAGCAGTGTTTTACTGACAAACAAGGATCTGTTTCAGTTTTCGCTCGGGGAGTCCCAGTTGTTTTTCTTCGTTAAGGATAAGTATAGTGATACGTACTCCTTGGCTTCTATTTCAACAAACGGGGGAAGCTATACCGAGTATGGTATGGTAAGGCAGTATTCAGAGGCATTGCACGTTGTTGGAAACAAGGTGTATTATATGGGACAGCCGTACAAAGAAAATGGGGCCCGCCCGCAAGTCGGTCTTATTGAATACGACCTTACCACAAAAAGGGAACGGATCGTGAGAGAGGAATATGAAATCTATGGTTTTGACTTTACGAACGAACTTCTGATCTTTGAAAAATACAATTACGAAAGTGAGGAAATTGAATCCCTATTGATATATTACGCGAGCTCCAACATATTCAGGGAAGTAAAGCTATCCCAGTGATCATGAAACCAACAAACATGAGCAAAGAGGCAGACAAGAATGCCGCAGTATATATCCACGGCCCCACTTGCCTGTAATCCATTATTTGTTTGAATATCTGTAGTTTTGTCAATGATGTGAGACTAAAAAATGAAAATAAAAGTAACGAGTTTAGTTAAACGATTTTGCAGTCGACAGGAGGGGCGAAGCCCCGAGTGGAGACTGCAAAATCGGCGCGCGGTCAAGCGCGTGTGTTTTCAAGTTCTTTTTGCTTTAGGTTGGGGGATTTCCAGCC
>CAJGEA010000018.1 GCA_904502015.1 uncultured Clostridia bacterium
GAACGGCTTCGCCGCCCTTGACACCGCCGTCAGCAGATGCTCGCGAGCAAATAAGCGGAGCGTAGCCGCTCCATTGCCGAGCTTCGGCACATAACTTCATTTTTCACAGAGACGAATTTGCGAAAAATACTTGACAGTACCTATAATAACCCCTTGGCGATGATGGGAGTTGCACTTGACCGCTATCTTCCGGGGCGCAACGCCATGCTTGTAAACGAAGCCTATGTAAACAAAGGTATAATTGGCACTGCAATAACGAGTAGAATAATGATGAATCCAATCATCCATTTGCTGTTTTTTGAGATGCATGCATCCATAGATGGTTTATACTTTTTTATCTTTGAAATAAAGAATATTGGTGTATGAATAAGCGTTATTCTCTGCTTTTTTGTATGTATGACAGAGTGACAAAATAAATTTTCCTTTACTACTCCACCCGGCAATTCAATTTCGTATTCTATTTTGACAATGTCATCCCACTTTATCAAACCGTCTTTATGATGTATTCCATCTTCATTTATGACACAAATAATTTTGCCAAAATATCGTCGGTTGAGCAATGATAAGATAATAAAGGGAATTGCAAATACCAAACACACCTCAGCGCAAATTAACAGATCCGAAAGCCACTTTGATAAATTAAATCCCCCCATGTTCAAAGAAAAAACAAAGATACAGTAAGGAACAAAAATCATACAAAATAACAATATCAAAATAGGCCAAGTGAAATATTGCCAACGTATTTTGTCGCCATTTATTTCGCGGAGATGATTTTTCTTCATTTGATGTTCTCCTTTGCCGTGTTAATGGGGGATGCACCATCCTCTTTATCTATTATACCACAACTTTGTAAACATTTCAACCATTTCGCCGGTTCGAATCTGTCTACAGACCCGAAATGATGCGCGAGCAGAGCTCCGCGCGGAAATGCATCTACAAAATTTCGAAAAACTTTAGAGCAGAAAAATAAGCGAGCGGTTAATTCCGTTTGCGCGCAGCGCAACTTCATTGGGCGTAAGCCCACATCATTGCGAAGCACATCATTTGCACGAAGTGCAACATCGTTCATTTGTGCCGCAAGCGGCAATGATGTTGACCTGACGGTCAAATGATGTTGCGTGTGCCACGCAAATGATGTTGTGCCTGCGGCACAAATGAAAAATCCGAGAACAAAGTTCTCGGATTTTTGGCTGGGATGGCCAGATTTGAACTGACGAATGCGGGAGTCAAAGTCCCGTGCCTTACCGCTTGGCGACATCCCAATATACGATTTACAAGCAGTATTGTACCACAAACCCTTCCGTTTGTCAAGCACTTTTTTTCATGCGCAAAAACTTTTCCCACAAACGCAATTATGGGGTTCCTCCCTCCCATGCGGCGAGTCACCGAAGCCCCATCCGACCCCGTCCGGCCTCGTCCCGCCACAATCAAAAAAATAGGGGCAATAACCAAAAAGCTGTTGACTTTTTCTGTCGTTTCGTGTATAATTACAATAATGTAGCCATGTGTATGACCTGCTGTAATCCGAATGACTCATTTGCAACGGAGGATTGTTTTGAACTCGAACTACACAAAAGAAAACGTCATCAAAAACGACTTTCTGTTTGTCAGCTACAAACACGATAACGTGGATACGACCGTGACCGACACCATCGAGTACCTGCTGGACGCAGGCATTCGCCTTTGGTATGACGCCGATCTGGGCACGGGCAACAACTGGGCCAAAATTGCCGAGAGCCTCATCAAACACGAGAACTGCAGGGGCGTTCTTTTTTTCAACAGCGCGGACTCGTTTTTGAGCGAGCCCGTGTACCGCGAACGGACGTTCACGCTCGAAAAGATCGAAACGTGTCAACGTAGGAAGGACAAGCCCTTCGTCCTGTTCCCCGTCCACATCGGCAAGCCCTCCACCATGCTCCTACTCAGGGACGTGTTCGCTTCCCTTCCCACCGACGACAAGGTGATCGAACAAAAATTCCCCTTCAGGTTCCTGAAAAGCATCACCGACCTGTTCATCAGCGACACACTCTACTGCTACGCCGACCCCGATAACGCGGAGGAATACAAGCAACGCCTGGTGGATGACATAAAGAAGGCCCTGCCCGCGGTTGTGGATCCCCAAGCCTTGAGCGCAAAGGAGATCGCCAAAACCTTCGGCGAATCCAGCTCTACCGTTTCGATTGGCATCTGCAAAGGAAAAATCGCCGCCAACGTCCCCGAATACTTACGGGTCAAGGAGGGGCGCATTGAGCATCTCGGCGCAACGTATCTGGTCAGCGAGGGCGAGGCCTACCAAACTCAGCGAATTTCCTGGCGCCCCGTGTACTGCACCGATGACGAGTACGTCCTGCTCTCCGAGAACATCGTGGACACCCGCAACGGCGGCGAGGACTTAAAGGGCTGGCTGCGGGACCGCTTCGCGGCCGTCGCCTTTTCAAAGGATGAGCGCGAGGCGATCCTTGAGATCCGTCTGCTCACCGAGGCCGACGTGGCCATGTCCAAGGACCCCGAGCTTCTGATATTCAGCGGCTGCGACTCCCACTGGTGGCTGGACGCGCGCGGCGCGGGCGCTCTGCAAAAGGTGGTCAAGAAGGACGGGAGTGTTTACCACGGGGGATACAATTTTCGCGCCAAGAAATCCGGCGTTCGTCCCGTTATCCGCGTAAAAAAAGAATTCATTTCAGCGATCAACGGAAACTGATAGAAAATTAAATCATACAGGAGGGTTTTATGAGTGCCATTAACGCCTACAAAAGAAGCGCCCACGGTGTCCTGCGGGATATTATCGAGGACGCGGGCAACAACAACTCGGTCTTTTACACCTATAAGGACAAGACTCTTATTGGTAAGGAAATCTTCAAGGAGCTCTACGCACGCTTCCAGAAGGAGGACGGCGAGCGAAAGGGCTTTTATATGGATGACTCCAAGGAGATCGGTATCCTGTCACAATGCCAGTCGCTCCAGGCTCTGCTGCTTCTGGCATCCGATTTCGATCTGGACTTCGATGACAAGCACATTGTAAGCGAGGAAGAAGAAAACTACACCATTCGTGAAATCATGGACTTTGTCATTGAGGACATTCTCCGCTCCATCAAAACGAAGACCCCCGGGAAGTACCGTTTTGATGCCTCCCCCTACGACACGGGGCGTCACTTCACGGTAGAGCATTCCAATCTGGAGGCCATCACGTGGGTCGTTCCCTCCTTCCTTCAGGCGCTCAAATACCACGCAACCATCGGCGAGACCTGTAAATGGGAAGAACAGCTCGTCAGCGTGATCTCCTACTGCATCAACTACATGAACGATGCGTTCATCACCTCGGAGAACCAGGGCAGATCCACAAAGCTGGAGATCGGATGGAACTTCACCTCCCAATGTGAAGAACCCTCCCTGTACTATTCCTTTGCCGTTTGCGAATGCTACGTGGAATTTTACGAAACCTTCAAGGAGCTCCTTGACTACCACGAGGCTAAGCGCAACGCCGAGCTCGGTCTGAAAATAGACAAGGCCCTGGAGGCACAGCACGCCGCACACGAGGCCAGCAAGAAAAAGGCTCTGGAGAAGGACGCCCCCGGCAAAACCAAGGAGGGCAGGCAGATCGCCCGCTTCGACACCTACAACGAGCTTGCCATGCATTTCGCTGCCATTAACAACGGCAACGAAGGCATCTCCGCCGATTCCCCCTACGGCACGTTCGAGGCAAATTGCAAGGCGCTGGCGCGCGAGGTCTGGAGACTCACCAGACGCGATCTGGCCGACAGCTTCTTCTACAACGACCTGGAAACCACCCTCTCGGAATCCGACATTTCCATTGCCACCACCAGTGACGCTCTGTTTAACACCGTATATATCATCAACATCATGCTGGACGCCGGTATTGACGAGGAAATTACCCTGCGCCGCGAGCTGGCAAATAATGACGTGGAGGTGCGCGAGGCCGAACGCGAGTACAACGATCTGTTTGACTCCTGCCAGCTTGCCTCTCAAAAGGCATTCCGCACGTATGAGAAGCTGAAAACCGACGGCAAGGAATACATCGTTGAGCAATTCCTTGTAGGCTTCAACGAAGGCTTTACCGTCCACAAGGAAAAGGTCAAGGAACTGCGCAAGCTGCGTATGCGCGTATTCACCCTCATGCCCCTGCTGATCCGTACCAACAACGTCATCAGCGAATACCTCATCAAGTATCCTCAGGCAAACATGAGAAAGTACCTGAGCTACATTCTCGAGAACAGACTGGAGGAGAAAAACAAGTTCAAGTGGATCTGGGAGAACGACGGTTTCTTCAGCTGCAGTAACTACTACTATATCGCGGCACTCGGAGAATTTTACCGCTACTACGAAACCTACGAGCACCGCTATATCGAGAACTATGCCGAGAACGACGTCAGCCGCGCCGCCATCATTCGGGAATACTCCCGAGAGCTGGAGGCCCCCGGCGGAGCCATTTCCGATCTGCATCACCAGTTGCGCGAGCGCGAGGAACAGATCGCGGCTCTTCAGAACAAGATCGACACCTTCGAGACCCCTGTGGAGGATGCCGTTGCCGCCGTCGTTGCGCGTGAAATGAAGACGCTTTTGCCCGGTATGCTCTGCGAGTTTATGTCGATGGCCTCCCTCGGTCTCACCGTGGATGACGTCGAGCCCACGCCGTGCACCGACGAGCACCGCGCCTTCGCGCACGCCGCTACGCAGTTCATGCTGGCGCTCATCAGCAAGTACGTGTTTGACAACGTCCGTTCAGGAAAGCTCACCAAGGAAGAAAACGCCGAGAACTACAAGGAGCTTAACGCCAAGCTCGCCAAGGAGATCAAGCGTTGCATCAGGCAGTACGTCTCGGAAATCCACGATAGCGACGAGGGCAGAAGCTCTCTGTTCAATTTCAATTAAGGAGAACACACACCTATGAAGACCATTTCCTTCTTCTCATACAAGGGCGGCGCCGGCCGAAGCACCCTCGCCTACAACGTCATTCCGATCCTCGCCGAGGAGTACATCCGCCCTACCGCCGAGTCCCCCATCATCGTGGTGGATACCGACGTTGACAGCTGCGGTATGTCCTACCTCTTGAAGGCAGAAAAGAAGGTCACCGATACCAACTGCATCCAGCACCTTCTCGGATCCCCCTTTGACACGAGAGGCGGACGCAGCATCAAGGATCACCCCTTCCTCTCCCAACTCATTCCCGTGGGAAATGCGTACGGGTACGACGACAACGACGCCATCCTCCTGCTCCCCGCCATGGATAACAAGAATATCGGCAAGGATGCCTCCAACAACTATGCCGAGTCCGGCGGATTCTCCTACATGGAATCCATGAGAAGGTTCCTCGAGGTATGCGAGGATCGCTACGACGTCCCCGCCGTGATCTTTGACTCCTCGGTGGGTAATACCGCTCTCGCCAACATTTCCAACGAGGCAGCGACCATCATCGTTTGCGTCATGCGTCCCACCACCCAGTTCGTTAACGGCACCCGCCGCTACCTGCTGGGCGTGGAAAACGACGAGAAAATGCTCAGCGGCGGCAAGCACGTCGTGCTCGTCCCCAACGTCATTCCGCAGGACGAGGTAACCATCAACGGTCTGCGCTATCCCGATTCGGCCATCAGCCGTATCCGCAACGAGTTCTCGGACGATTTTGAGGACAGCTCCTCCAACGTCTACCACTTCGATATGCTGGACCGCGATGAGTTCGGTATTCCCGCGGTCAAGCGCTTCATGTGGATCGAGGACTCTCTCTACACCAAGCCCGCGGACGAGCTTAACGACAACGAGAAGGTCGCGCTGGAGCGATACAGAAAGCTGGCAGAAATCATCAACGACATTGACGCCGATTATTAACGGGAGGGCACCTGTATGAACGGTTTTTCCGCAGAAGAAAAACAGCAGCTCACCGCCCGCATTGAAAGCATCGGAAAGTACTTTGACCGCAACGTATGCGACAACATGAAGATCTACGTATTGGGCGGGACCAAGACCCAGCGCTACGTAAAGCGCGTGTCCGACTACGTTGTCTATATCAACAACATCCTTTCCCTCGCCTTCATCTTCGCGCACGGCTGCCTGCGCTGTGACAATGACAGCGTCGACCCCATCAACAAGAAAACCACCAAGCAAAGCTCTCTTCGTATCATCAACAGCTTGAAAAAGGCGTACGTTCAGTACCCCGTCACCGCCGAGCTGATCCAATTCGCCCTGCTGGACATTCAGTTTGAAATGCTGCAAGGCCCTGACAGCGAGCTCTATGAAATTTTTGAGAACCTTTGCACCTTCAGCTCCAAGGACTTCAGCCTGACCCAGTACTACAAGATCATCGCCGAATGGAAGGCCGCCCCCTCCCGCTTCAACATGAATTCCAACACGCTGGCGGGGCTCTTCCAGAAGCTGTTGCAAAATATGACCTTCCTCAAAAACTATGAGCTCGTTATGGAGGACGGAAGCTTTGCATTCATAGAAAAAGAGGCCATGGATTTCGGCGACTACGGCAAGTACAGCCGTGTTTCCGCCAGCCACAGGATCTACTACGATCCCGATCTGGATCTCGACATGTACTCGCTTTACAGCATCGAGCGCATCGAGGAGGACGGCGAAAAAACGCTGGGCATCCGCTACGTTTCGGGTGACGGCTTCAAAACGCTGTCCCTGACGGTGGGCGAAACCGAGCCTGAGGACGACGAGCAAAAGGAAACACATATTGACGGCGACGCCGAGGACTTCTACTATGAGATCGTCGGCGAGGAGTGGGACTTCGACAAGGAGGATGCCTCCTCAAAAAAAAACTCTAATTTCATAGATCAGGTCCACGCCATCAACTATAAGTACATCAAAAACCTCGCGCTGGCCATCTCGGATGCCATAGGCGTCAATATGGGCTCCAAAAGAGCCCTGTATAACGCCTACCATTTGCGTCATAAGGATGTTTTTGAAAAAATTACCTCCCCGAGCGACATAGAAAGCGCCGTGCTGGACTGGGACGGCATCATCGTCATGCTGCTCATTGAGTCCAGCCCCACCAGCGTGCTGGAAACCCTTTTCCGAAACGTGCCGCAAACCTTTATCTCAATCGCCAAAAACCTGTGCAAGCGCATTGACAACCCCGACATGCCCATCCACGGGCTTTCGGAAAAAGAGCTTCTTGAAAAGGTGAACGAGGTAATCAAAACCAAGCTCGTGCTCGGAGAGATCAGCGGCTTCGGCAGAGTCCCGCGTTCCCGTTCGGACAATCGACTCTTTGCCCGCGCCGCCTCCCTCCTGATCATTTCCTCCCTCTCCGCCGTGATGGAGGAGCACCGCGTGGAAAAGAATATTTGCGCGGGAAATATCTACGATAACATATCGCTTTTGACAAAAATGAAGGGCGATTGCTCCTTTGAACAGAGGAACAAATACGTCTCCATCATCCTCGGCGAAACCTTCCGCCATCTGCTGTGCTTCTACACAGGCCTTCTGAAATACGGTGAGCTTAAGGGACGGTTTGACGCGGAGTCCTGCGGCAGCTGCTTCTCGGAGGAGAAAATCTCCGAATACCAGAAGCAGATGCAATCCGCCTTCATGAAAGCCGCCCAAAATAAGGCTGAGGAGCTCAGGGCACTCAACTCTGCCGAGTACGCAGACATGGTTGAGATCATCAACCGCTTCATTTCTCTCTGCGAGCGATGCAGCTCGTCGGTGCGCAACGCATCGGCGGAGGGCCACCACCTCTATTCGGCTATCGGGAAGCACGATATCCTGAACGTCAGCGAATTCAAAGGGCTGGTGCGCGGCGGTCTGCGCGGCCTTGCTGAAATCAACGAGGAAAACGTGGACGCCTGGATCGCCTTTGCCCTGGACATCCTCCGCTACCTGCGTTCGGGCAGCCTCAAGGAGGGCTTTGAAGCGGCCGCGCGGGCCATTTACCCCTTTACCGCCACCTACAACCGCAGAAACGAAAACTACGACGGCTATAAAACGGTTACCTTCGCGCTCAATATCTCCATGGACGACCACGGCGAGGAGTACAAGGAATACATCAGCGTCCTCACCGAATTTACCTATAACCTGAGCAACGTTTTCTACTGCCTTCCCAACGTGCTTCGCTCCAACCGCAAGTGGTGGATCGACCCCGTTCTGATTGATTTCAAGGAATTCAACGAGATCTTTGAGGATAGCATAGAATAACCAAGAGGAGTACATATGTTAGCAAACCGACACTATATGCTGGACGCATACGGCTGCTTCCCCGAGCAATCCAACAACATCATGGTGGTCAACGATCTCCTTGTTCAGTTGACAAACGATCTGGGGATGAAGCCCATCATGCCGCCGTTTTTGGTTCCGTTTTACTATTGCGCGGATCCCGATGACGTTGGCGTCAGCGCCTTTTGCATCTGCGCGAACGGCTCGCACGTCACCATTCACACCTTCCCCCACCGCGCGTGCTACTTCGTGGATATCCTCACGGATCAGTTCTTCAGCGAGAGCGACGTCACGGCGGCGATCCAGAACCAAATCTACGCCAGTACCATCAATACCAACGTAGTAGACCGTCGCGTGTTTGAAGGGATCGCGGGCAATATTGACACGAATAACGACTTTGGCCCGCACTACATGATCACCGTGGAGAACGTGGACGTTACCTTCGAACAAATCTTCAGCTGGCTGGACACCATCGCCCCCCGCATCAATATGCAGGCCATCTGCCGCCCCTACGTAATTTTCGACAAAACCTCCTCTCCCGAGTACATTTCGGGCTTTCTGGTAGTCGCTCAGAGCCACATCGCCTTCCACTATTCCATCAAGGAGCGCACCGCCAATATCGACATCTTCTCGTGCAGCTTCCTGGAAAACGGCGCGGTGGAGGATCTGCTCAAGGATTCGTTCGGCGAACAGACCCAAACCAATCTCTTTGCCAGAGGAAGCAAGCATACGCTCCGCTGCGAATTGGGCTCCAGACAGGCGCGCATCAAGCGCAACGAGGCCTGGAGAAACAACATTCGGGATTGACGCGTAGCGTGCAACGTGTCATTCCGCAAGAAACACAACAAAAGAGAACGGCATCCCGTCACGGTAAACCGCGGCGAGATGCCGTTCTCTTTGATTCGTAGAATTATTTGCTATCCGCAGGCAGGGCAAAGCGCGCCTTGTATTCGTTATACAGGTCGTCGAACTCCATGCCGCCCGCCTTGACGCGGTGCAGGTAGTCGTGCAGATCCAGCGCGTCGTGCTTGGTCATCTCAATCAGACAGCCCGCGATGTTGGAGCAGTGGTCGGACACGCGCTCCATGTTGGTCAGAATATCCGACAGCACGAACCCGTGCTCGATGGTGCATTCGCTCTTCTGCAGGCGCAGAATGTGACGGCGGCGGATGCTCTCCTTGAGCCCGTCAACCACCTGCTCAAGAGGCTCAACGCGGCAGGCGTTCTCCATATTGCCGTTGACGAAGGCATCCTCGGTGATGGTCACGATCTCGGACACGGCGGCGTACAGCATGCCCAGCTCGGCGAGGGCTTCCTCCGAAAAGCGCAGTTCTTTATCCTTGATCTCCTCGGCGGAGTCCACAAGGTTGGCAGCGTGGTCGGATATGCGCTCCAGATCCCCGATCATGTGGAGGAGCTTGGTGGCCTCGTGGCTGTCCCGCTCCTGCATATCGTGGGAAGAAACCTTGACGAGATACGAGCCCAGCACGTCCTCGTAGATATCCACCTTGTCCTCGGCGTCGCGGATCTTCTGCGCCATCGCTCCGTTATAGGAGCCCAGCAGCGCGACGGCGTCACGCAGGGCGACGGCGGACACAATGGCCATCTGGCCTGCCACGGCGCGGCTGCGCTCGATGGCGACAGAGGGAGTGTCCAGCAGGCGCTCGTCCAGCATATCGGTGAACTCGTCGCCCTTCTTGTCGGTGCCGCGGACGGTGGCGTTCGCCAGCTTCTCCAGCAGCTTGGTGAAGGGGAACATGAGACCCACGGCGAGGAGCTTAAAGGTGGTATGAACGATGGCGATACCCCACATGTCGATGGTGGAGTTGGCCGCCAAATCGAACACGTTGAATACACCCGTAGTCTCGAGGATAAAGCCCACGAGGTAGTACATACTGAGCCAGAATACCACGCCGATGACGTTGAAATACAGGTGGGCAACGGCGGCGCGCTTACCGTTCTTGTTGGCGCTGATGGCAGACAGCATAGCGGTCACACAGGTACCGATGTTCTGTCCGAGGATGATCGGGATGGCCATGCCGAAGGAGATGGCACCCGTGCTGGACAGTGCCTGCAGAATACCGATGGAGGCCGAGGAGGACTGCACGATGGCGGTCAGAACCAGACCCGCCAGCACGCCCAGAATGGGGTTGGTGAACAGGGTGAGGATCTTGACAAACTCAGGATCTCCCTTGAGTCCGCTGACCGCGCCCGACATGATATCCATACCCGTCATCAGGACGGCAAAGCCCATGAGGATGGTGCCCATATCGCGGGACTTGGATTTCTTTGAGAACATGATCAGACCGATACCGATGATGGCGAGGATGGGCATCCAGGCGTCGGGCTTGAGCCATTCTGTCCAGGCGACTGCCTCGGCGCCGCCCTCAATGCCGTTGAGTGCGGTGAGCCATGCGGTGACCGCCGTGCCCACGTTGGCGCCCAGAATGACGCTGATGGCCTGACCGAGCAGCATGGTGCCCGAGTTGACGAAGCCCACCACCATGACGGTGGTTGCCGACGAGGACTGGATGACGGCGGTTACGCCAAGACCCAGAAGAAAGCCCTTGAACTTGTTGGAGGTCAGGTTGCCGAGGATGGTCTTGAGCTTGCGCCCCGCGCTCTTCTTGAGCGCGTCGCCCATCAAGTCCATACCAAAGAGGAACAGTGCCAGACCGCATACGAGGGATAAAATGTCAAATAGATCCATTTTTTCTCCGTTTCCTTTTCTTTTTGTTTCGATTTTAAGATGTACCGCGGCGGCAAGCCTGCCCCCACGCAAGTGTATCCTGCTCATTTCGCAAACTTCCGCAAGTTACACTTTGATTTTATATTACGCAAGAAATGTGACATCCGTGTGCAAAAAATGTAAATAAAAGGTGAATTCCCTCATCCATGCACTGAAATTTCACACAAAAATCAAGGGGATTTTTTCACAAACACGTCCCAGTTCATGAAATAGTTACAAATACGTGCTATAATATAGGATGAATTATTATGTCCGCATTTATACGGATATCGCGGACAAGCCTCAAAAACCATATTCGCCGCCCCCGGGCGGTTACAGAAAGGATACCATCCATGATTCAAATCGAACATCTGGTCAAGAACTACGGCGCGTGCTGCGCGGTGGACGACATCAGCCTGACCGTCAACGAGGGCGAGATCGTGGGCTTCCTCGGCCCGAACGGCGCGGGCAAGAGTACCACCATGAACATTCTCACGGGCTACCTCTCCAGCACGGCGGGACGGGTCAGCATCGCGGGCATTGACGTGCTGGCCGACCCCCTCGGTGCCAAGCGTCAGATCGGATACCTGCCCGAGCAGCCCCCCCTCTACCTCGACATGACGGTGGAGGAGTACCTGCGCTTCCACTACGACCTCAAGGGCTGTACCCTGCCCCGTGACGCCCACCTCGCCGAGATCTGCGAGGTCGTCCGCATCGGGGACGTGCGCCGCCGCGTAATCCGCAACCTCTCCAAGGGCTACCGCCAGCGCGTGGGCATTGCAGGCGCGCTCGTGGGCAACCCCAAGGTCATCATCTTTGACGAGCCCACCGTGGGCCTCGACCCCAAGCAGATCATTGAGATCCGCAACCTCATCCGCTCGCTGGGCAAGTCCCACACCGTCATTCTCTCCACCCACATCCTTCAGGAGGTGCAGGCGGTGTGCGACCGCATCGTCATCATCAACAAGGGGCGCATCGTGGCCGACGAGAAGACCGAGAACATCACCCGCGTCATTGAGAACAACCGCCGCCACAACGCGAAGATCTGCGGCCCGCAGGCGCAGGTGCTGTCCATGCTCCGCGATATGCAGGGCGTGGTGTACTGCGAGGCGCTGGCCGAGCGCGACGGCGACTCCTGTACCTACCTCATCGAGTCCGCCCCCGGCGTGGACATTCGCAAAAAGCTCTTCTTCTCCCTCGCCGAGCGCGGCTGGGCGATGGTGGGGCTGGAGGCGCTGGGACTCAGCCTTGAGGACATCTTCATCACCGTCGTGGACCGCACCGACGAGAGCGCCGAGCCCCCCCGCTACACCCGCCGCACGGGACGCAAGACCCGCTCCGCGCTGGAATCCCAGGTGGGCGCCGATCTGGTCACCGATGCCGCCCGCCGCCGCGCCGAGCAGGCCACGGACGGCTTTGACCCCGACGGCGAATAAGCCGCCACCATCCCGACAGAAAGGTTAAAGGTTACCGAACACTATGTTTGCCATCTATAAGAAAGAACTCAAATCATTCTTCATCAACCCCATCGGATACATCTACGTCGGCGTGTTTCTCGCCGTCGCCGCGCTCATCTGCACCTACACCACGGTGGGCAGCGCGAGCTACAACGTGGGCACCTACTTCTCCATCATGATGTTCGCGCTGGGCGTCCTGATCCCCCTGCTCACCATGCGCCTCTTCGCCGAGGAACGCAAGCTCCGCACCGAGCAGCTTCTCCTGACCGCCCCCGTCACCATCACGGGCATGGTCATGGGCAAGTTCCTCGCCGCCCTCACGGTCTACGCCTCCACCCTGCTGGTGTCCTGTATCAACTTCATTCCGATCTACGTCATCGCGGGTATTGAGCGAGGCAACCAGTCCTACGAGTACTACCACATTGGCCCCGTGACCGCCGAGCTTATCGGCTGTGTAGTGGGCATCCTCCTTCTCGGCGCCGCCTTCATCGCGCTGGGCACCTTCATCTCGGCGCTGACCGAGAACCAGCTTGCCGCCGCCGTGCTGACCATCTCGGTCATTCTGGTCATGGTGGGCATCAGCCTGCTCAACTCCTTCATCAACCTCTACTGGCTGCGCGCCATCCTCTCCTGGATCTCGGTTTACAGCCGCTTTGGTAACTTCCAGAACGGCCTCTTTGACTTCGCCGCCGTCCTCTACTACCTCTCCATCGCCTTCGTGTTCCTCTTCCTCACCGTCCGCGTCTACGAAAAGCGCCGCTGGAGTTAAGCAGGGGCGTTGCCCCTGCACCCCACCAAACCCCTTTTTGAAAAAAGGGGTTTGGATCCCTAAAAACTTCAAAAAATGTATTTTTTAATTATTACTTTTTGAAAGTTCTTGAGGGGGTTCGGGGGAACTTCTCGAAAGAAGTTCCCCCGAGCGTCCCCCGCATCCATCCATACAGAAAGGAACACATAAGCATGGCAAGAGGAGCCACCTCTACGAAAGCATTTCGGCACGGCAGCGTGTCGGTGGTACTGACCGCCCTTGTGGTGGTTGCAGTGATCCTGCTCAACACCATTGTCACCAATCTGGCGGTACGCTACGGCTGGTTCGTGAATATGCGGCCCACCCTGCTCTACCCCGTCACCGACGCCTGCTACGATTATATGGACGAGTACGTCGTCCCCCTCGCCCGTGAGTCGGGCGAGCCCATCCGCATCATCTTCTGCGACGAGGAGGCCAACATTCGCGCCGACTCCACGCAATCCTTTGTACTGAATACGGCCGAGGAAATGACCGCCGCCTATCCCGACCTCATCAAAATTGAGTACCTCAACATCTGGGAGCGTCCCTCCGAGGCGCGTCGCTGGGGCGTGAACGCCTCCACCTCGGTGGTGGTTGCCCACGGGGAGAGCCACCGTGTCTGCACCCTGCGGGACTTCTTCTCCTTCCCCGCCTCGGATAATTCCAACCCCACCTCCTACAACGGCGAGAAGCGTCTGGCCGTGGCCATGCGCGCCGTGGTCACCCCCGACACCCCCAAGGCCTACTTCACCCTCAACCACGGCGAGTCCTTCCCCGACTACGCCCTGATGTACGCCATCGTCAACGCGGGCTACACCGTGGACTACCTCGACGCGCTCTCCTTTGACGTGCCCGAGGACTGCGCCCTGCTGGTGACCTACAACCCCGCGCGCGACTTCACCACCGCCTCGGACGGCGTTTCGGGCATATCCGAGATCGACCGCCTGAGCGCCTACATGCAAAAGGGCGGCAAGTACATGGTCTTCGTGTCGGCCGACACCTTTGCCGCAGGCAGCTTTGGCAACCTCGAGGGTTACCTCGCCGACTGGGGTGTGACCTTCGACCACCGCACGGGCGCGGGCGGCATTGAGGAGTGCTTCGCCATCCGCGACACGGGGCATGCCCTCTCCACCGACGGCTACACCATCCTCGCAAGGCTCGCCGACAATGCCACCGCCGCCGCTCTGGCGGACGACGTCGTGGGCGGTCTGCGCGTGGGCAACGCCACGGGCATCTCGGTTGCCGAGGGCTTTACGTCCAAAAACGGCACCTACCAAAACGGCAACCGCACCCTCACGCCTCTCCTTCTCTCCCACGCGGGAGCCGAGGCATGGACGGGCGGACGCGCCGTGGGCCGCACCGACGAGGGCTACCCCCTCTTCACCGTGACGCACGATACTGAGAGCGGCGCGCACCTCATGGTCTGCTCCTCCATCGAGCTGGCTACCGAGGGCAGTCTGCAATCGGGCGTATTCGCCAACGAGCCCTTCCTCATGGCGGCACTGTCGCTGACGGGCAAGGACGACACCCCCCTCGCCCTGCGCTCCCAGCCCTTTGCGGATGACACCATCCACACCATGACAACCGCCACGGCGCGTACCATCACCGTCGCCCTCGTGGCTACCCCCACCGTTATCCTGCTCACCGCAGGTCTCATCGTCTTACTCAGGAGGAAATACGCATGAATAACAATCGCCTCACCCGCCGCGCCATTGGCACGGCCGCAACGGCGCTCGTGATCGTCGCGGTCATCCTCCTCAACGTCGTCTTCTCCCTCGTCGCCGACCACTTCATGTGGCAGGTGGACGAAACCGCCACCCGCTACGTCAACGACGGCGGTATGTCCATGTATACCATCGACGATCTGTTCGTCAAGCTGGTGGAGGACTCCATCGTCCCCGCCGTGGAGGCGGTCAACGCCGACCGCGCCGCGCGCGGCGAGGAGCCCATCCGCATCAACTTCATCTTCTGCGCCGAGCGCGACTTCGTCTACGGCTCGGAAAAACACCGCTTGCTCCAGTACACCGCCATGAACCTGCGCCGCGAGTTCCCCGACATCTTTGATATTTCCTATATCAATGTCAACCAGAACCCCTCGGCGGTGCAGAAGTACAAGGCGACCTCCTCCACCCGCATCTACTCCTCCCAGCTCATCATTGAGTTCGGCACCGAGTTCCGCGTGTGCTCCCCCGAGCTGTTCTTCCTGAAATCCGACGAGTCCAGCACCGATTACTGGGCATACAACGGTGAGCAGAAAATGGCATCCCTGCTCCTGGCCGTCACCCGTGCCGAGTCCCCCGTGGCCTGCTTCACCACCAACCACGGCGAGGCGCTGGATCGCATTACCTCCTTCCGCACCCTCGTGGAGCGGGCGGGCTACGTCGTGCGCGACATTGATCTGGAGCGCGACGAGCTGCCCGAGAACTGCCGCCTGCTCATCACCTACGATCCCCAAACCGATTTCTACGGCTTCGGCAACCCCTCCGCGACGGGGGTATCCGAGATTGACCGACTGGACAAGTTCCTCGACAACTGCTACTCCTTCCTCCTCTTTGTGGACAGCGACACCCCCGAGCTGCCGCTGCTGGACGAGTATCTGGAGGAATGGGGCGTCGCCGTCTCCCGCGGTGAGAACGCCGACGGGGACAAGGATAATTACCATCTGCGCGACCCGCAGAACCGCCTCGACGACGAGGGCTACACCCTGATCGGCAGCTACGCCACGGGCGGCACGGGCGCGTCCATCACCTCGGATATGCGGAACGTGACCTACCCCGCCAAGGTGGTGTTCTCGGGCGCTACCGCCCTCCGGTGGGCGGACGGCTACAAGACCACCTACTCCACCCAAACTGAGGACGACGGCTCTGAGCTGAAGTTCACCTACGGCACCTACTACAAGAACGGCGTGACGCGCTACGTCTTTGACGTGTTTACCACGGGCAAGGACGCCGCCGCCGAGGCGTTCGGCGACACCTACGAGATCGCCACCGAGCAGAATCTCTTTAAGCTCATGACCGTGACCTCCGAGCAGCGCTCGGTGCAGGAAACCCAGTACCTCTCCACCCGCGATCCCTCCTACGTCTGCGTGGTGGGCTCGACCGACTTCGTGTCCGACGCCGTGCTGGATTCCACCGCCTACGGCAACGCCGACGTCATGCTGGCCACCCTGCGCGTCATCGGCCGTGAGGTCGTCCCCGCCCACATGAATTACTTTAAGGCCTTCAAGGAGTACGAGGTGGATACCTCGGCCTACGAGCTCAAAACCTCCACCCGAGTCGCCACCGTCGTCTGGATGACCCTCATCCCCATCGCCCTCTGCACCACCGTCGGCGTCATCGTCAACGTCAAGCGGAAGTTTAGGTGACGACCTTTGTGGGGTTTCACCCCACGCCCCACCAAAGAACTTTTTGAAAAAAGTTCTTTGGAATCTCAAAAACTTTAAAAATTATAATCATCCTTCCCCTAAAAGCCAAATTAAGTTTTTCTACCCACCATAGAACCCCTGCCCTTACCGCGCCTGCCGTGACCAACCGAGTTGGTCGGCAGCCGCCGACAACTCGGCACAACGGGTATAGGTTCGTTCGGCGCGCAATTAACGCGGCTTTGCCGCGGCGCGCATCATGTAGGGAAGGGATTTTCAAGGGAAACCGTAGGTTGCCTCTTGAACGGCGCCTCTTTTGGTACGCCGAGCCCGCAAGGGCGAGGAGATCTCCCGCTGGAGGGAGAAAAGTACAGAGAAACACGGGCGAACGCAGTTCGCCCCTACAACCAAATATTCAACCACCATCCTTCCCCAAAAACCACCAAAAATTCCCCCCTCCCCATTCCCACGAAAGGACGCTCCCATCGGGAGCACAAACCCATATATGCAAGAAATTCAATTCACATTCGATGCCGCGGGCGGCCGCGTAGACCTCACCCGCATCACGGCGGTCTACGGCGACCGCGTGGGCGCACTTCCCCGCCCCGAGCGGCGCGGCTACGTCTTTGACGGCTGGCACCTTGCCCCTGCGGGAGTCCCTGCGGGCGATGCCACCGCTGCCAACACGATCCGCGTGGACGAGTCCACCGTGGTGGATGCCGCCCTCTTTAGCGGCACTCCCGTCGGCGAAGCCATCCTCGTGGCGCGCTGGACGCGCCCCAACCGCCCAAGCGGCAAGACCATGACCACACGCCACCGCAGCTCGCTGGCTACCCAGCGGCGCGCCGTCGCCGTCCTGCTCGTCCTTGCCATTCTGCTGGGCGCGGGGCTCATCTTCGTCAACTACCTGGTGGACATCTACCACTACGAGGACGTGGACGGCGTCCGCTACACCATCAAGAAAAGCGACGGCATCTACGGCCTCTACCTCGACGGCAAGAAGTGCGACGTCAACAAGGACGGCTACTACCTCACCACCTACGGCACCCAGCTCTCGGTGGATCGTCAAACGGGCGAGTACAGCATCTTCGCCGTGGTGGACACCACGGGCACCGAGGTGGTGGGTACGGGTCAGCGCGTGCTGATGTTCAAGCAGCTCACCTACGACGCCTCCTCCACCTCCGACCGCTCCCGCATCATCAAGCGCTTTGAGATCCACAGCGAGCACGGCAAAACCATCCTCAACCGCACCGAATCCAACCGCTTTGAGGTGGAGGGGCACGAGGGCATTGCGCTGGACGATCAGCTCTTCGCCCAGCTCTCCAGCGGTTGCGGCTACACCCTCTCTATGGATCGCCTGCAAAATCCCGTCCGCCTGGACGACGGCTCCATCGACTACGCCGAGTACGGCCTTGCCCCCGAGGTGCGCGAAAAGCTCGACGAGAACGGCAAGGTGGTACTGGACGAGAACGGTGCCCCCGTCACCTACGAGTACACCCCCGCCCACTACACCGTCACCACCATGTCGGGCGACACCTACTCGGTCACGGTGGGCGACAAAACCGTTTCCGACGCGGGCTACTACGCGCGCTACGAGGGGCGCGACACCGTGTATATGCTGTCCTCGGTCAACCTCTCGGTAGCGCTCTCTCCCGTAGAAACTCTGATCACCCCCATGATCATCTACCCCATGACCCTCTCCACCTACTTCAACGTCAAGAATTTTGAGTACCGCTCCGACATAGACTATGACGGCATTCTGCGCGGCATCGTGCTTCGCCTGACGGGCTTTGATCTCGACACCGTCGATCCCGATGCCACCGCCGATGGCGAGTACACCGACGAGGCCCTTAAGAAGATCGAGGAGGCGCAACGCCTGATGGAGGAGATGGAGGAAAAGGAATTCGCCGCCATGTATGAGGAGTATTTCAAGGCCAACTCCCGCCCCGTCATCGCCTTCTCCTACATTGACATGGAAGACCGCGAAAATACCCTCTACGAGTCCCTGCCCTACAAGATGTCCACCGACTACATGGCAGGCTACCTCCCCAACTCGGGCAACATTGGCACCGTCCTGCAGGAGCTCTATGACATGACCTTCACGGGTACCGTCAAGCTGGGCCCCTCGGACGAGGATCTCGCCGCCTACGGGCTGGAGGAAGCCCCCCACGTCATTACCTTCACCTACATCGATCCCAAGAGCGACAACCAGGAGTTCGACAACGAGATCCAGATCAGCGCAAAGGGCGAGGACGGCACCTACTACGCCTACTCCCCCTACTTCGACATGATCGTGTCCTTCTCGGAGAGCGAGGCCGCCTACCTCGAGTGGGAGGAGATCGACTGGTACGAGCGCGAGTACTTCCAGTTCAACATCGCCCACATCCGCGAGCTTACGCTGGAGGGCTCGGCGGTGGACGCGATCCACAAATCCCCCATCCGCTTCACCCTGGACAATTCCAAGTCCAACCAATCCGAAGGCGTCAACTCCGACAAGCTGGAGGTCTACGGGAACGGCGAGCTGCTGGACTACGACATTATCATCACCAAGCCCACGGGCTCCAAGTCCGAGGAGGACGGGGTGTATAACTTCCGCCGCTTCGTTCAGTCCATGCTGACCGCCTCGATGGAGGGCGTGGCCGAGCTGACCGACGAGGAAATGGCGGCGCTCCGCGAAACCCCCGACGGCGAATGTATGCTCAAGATCACCGCCTCGATGGCCGACTACAAGGGCACGACGCAGTATCTCGTGTTCCGCTTCTACCGCTACACCGAGCGCCACGCCTACATGACGGTGGAGGTGCTGGACTCCGCCGACGCCCCCTCCTCCCCGCAGAACGCGCAGGGCCGCTTCTACGTCCTGCAATCCTTCTGCACCAAACTGGTTGCCGATGCCAACCGCGTGCTGATTGGCGAGGAGGTCACCTCCTCCTCCAAGAGCTGATTCCTCTGCGATAAAGCAAGAAAGGACTGATACACATGGCTAAATTGAATATCCGAAAGCTGGGCGACGATGCACTGCGCAAGGTCTGCCGCCCCGTAGACGAGATCACCCCCCGCATACTCACCCTGCTGGACGACATGGTGGAAACCATGCGCGCCGCAAACGGCTGCGGCCTCGCCGCCCCCCAGGTGGGCGTCCTCCGCCGCATCGTGGTGGTTGAGGTCGAGGAGGGCGTGGTCTACGAGCTCATCAACCCCAAGATCATCGCCTACTCAGGCGAGCAGGAGGCCGAAGAGGGCTGCCTGTCCGTCCCCGGGCAGTGGGGCACCACCCGCCGCCCCATGAACGTCACCGTCCGCGCCCTCAATCGCCGCGGCGAAACCATTGAGGTCACGGGCCACGATCTCCTCGCCCGCGCCTTCTGCCACGAGCTCGACCACCTCGACGGTAAGCTCTTCATCGACTGCGCCATCCGCATGAACGAGGACTGAGAGACGACTATTGTGGGGTTTCACCCCACACCCCACCAAAAACTTTTTTGAAAAAAAGTTTTTGGATTTCAAAAAACTTAAAAAAGAAACGCGCGTTGTAAAATGAAGTTGCAATAGTTAGTTTTCAAAAAAGAATATCCATAGTAACGATTCTGTGGTAGAATTGAGTTTGCTTAAGACACCAATTCCGAAAGGATCGTCACTATGGACAATGCCAATTATACCACA
>CAJGEA010000019.1 GCA_904502015.1 uncultured Clostridia bacterium
CACAGACAGCGCGATGACGATCCAGCCGAGGATCACCAGCAGCCAATGGATGACGGTAAAGGCGATATTAAGCAGAGCGGGCACAAAGAACAGGAGCACCACACCGAGGATGATGCGGATCAGCTCGCGCTTGAACTGCTCCCCCTTGCGATCCGCCAGAATCACGCGGATCAGCGGCAGAATGATGAGGTAGATGCCCACGATGGCCACGAGAACCATGCCCTGATAGCAGATCATAGCCACGCCGAGTCCAATGCCAAGCAGGGCGCAGACGAGGTCAAACACGCCCGTGGGCTTTCCGATATTGGCAATACCCGAGATCAGACCGGGGATATTGCCGATCACAATGAAAATACCGTAAATGATAATGCCCCACTTAATGATGGTCTGCACGGTTTCGGGCTTCAACAGCATACCCAAAACGAGAAGCAGGACACCGAGGAGAATGCCGATCACCATAACGGTGATGCGATAGGTCAAAAGAGTTTTTTTCATAGTCAGTTCTTCCCTTCTACTTCCAAATGTAAATTCTCCGCGATCCATGCGGATACAGTCTGTGGCAAATAGGCTTCCACACTCTCCCCCGACTCCAAGCGCTGACGCACCAACGTGGAGCTGACGCCGTCAAACGAGGGTGACGCGGGCATATAGAGTGTTTCGGCACGGGGGTTGTGAGCGCGGTTCCACAGCGCGTGTTTTTGCTCGTACTCGAAATCCACCGCGGTTCGCACGCCCTTGACGATGCCGTCAATGCTCTGCGCGTCCACCACGTCAATGAGCCGTCCCCCCGCCGAGATGACCTCGACGTTCGGAAGCTCGGCGCAGGCAAGGCGGGCAAGGTGACAGCGCTCCTCTTGGGTAAACATATAGCGCTTGGGAGTGACGCCGCTGACGTAATTCTGCATATCGTTGGTCATAACGGCAACAACGACGTGCGGAAACAGGTGGGCAGCGCGGCGGATGATATCCATGTGCCCCACGGTGATGGGATCAAAGCTCCCCGGAATGAGAACGCGCTCCATATCACGCCTCCCGCCCCTTGGCTATGGGGGTGAGCACCGTGACGTACGCCCTGCCGTACTGCACCGTTTTGAGAACCTCAAAGCGGTGCAGCAAGGGATTGTCCACGCCCAGCGGATTCGGTTCACCGCTCTCGCAGATGATCTTGCAATGGGGCCCCAGCAGGCGGTTATCCACCAGCGCCTCCACCGCCGCACGGCAGGCGTTCATGGCGTAGGGGGGATCAATGAACACAATGTCAAACATATCGCGTCCCCGACGCTGGCGGGTAAACTCGGCGAAATCCGAGCAAACGATCGTGCAATCGTCGGAAAGGCGGGTCTTCTCGGCGTTGCGGCGAATGACCGCCACAGCGTCCTTGGACTGATCCACGAGCACGGCGTGCTCGGCTCCGCGCGATACCGCCTCAAGTCCCATCTGACCCGAGCCGGCGAACAGATCCAGCACGCGCCGCCCCTCGATCTCGAATTGCAGCATGGAGAAGATGGCCTGCTTGGCGCGCTCGGAGGTGGGCCTGGTCATGTCCCCTTCCAGTGTATCCAGCTTGATGCCGCGTGCGCGGCCCGTAATAATGCGCATCATGTTGATGACTCCTTTGGATGAAAATGGAGGTAAATGTTTTGTGCGTCGGTATGAGAAATGCCCGACACGGCAGCAAGCTCCTCCTCGGTGGCAGCCTTGACACCCATAATGCCGCCAAACGCCTTGAGCAGTTTTTTAGCTTTGGCATCCCCGATGCCGCGGATCTTGGTAAGGGAAGAATGGGTGAGCGTTTTGCGCTTGGCGGCGTCCATACGGGACACGGTAAAACGGTGAACCTCCTCCTGGATGCGGTAAATCAGCATGAACACCTGATTCTCCCGCGCGATACTGATCTCCTCCCGATCGGTACACAACGCGCGCGTTTTATGAAAATCATCCTTGACCATACCGAACACGGGGATATCCAGCCCTCGCTCGTCGAGCAGGGCGCGGACGGTGGAAACGTGTCCCCGACCGCCATCCAGTAGAATAAGGTCAGGTAGGCGGGCAAACGAGCCCTCCTCGTCAGACAGATGATCCAGGCGACGGCCGAGGGCCTCGCGCATAGCACCATAGTCATCGGTGGTACCGTCCAGCGATTTGATTTTAAAATAGCGGTAATCCGAGCGGCTGAATTTGCCCTCGTCGCAGACGATCATGCCTGCCGTGATATGCTCGGTACCCAGATTGGAGATATCGTACGACTCAATACGGGCAGGGTAACTGCCCAAGCCCAGGAGTTCGGACAGGCGCACAAGCGCCCCCTCATCCCGCTCGGCATCCAGTCGGTAGCGGCGGATTTTCTCAGCGGCGTTGGAGCAGACCAGCTCGCACAGGGTTTTGGACGGCCCACGCTCGGGTGTACGAAGGCTCACCTTATGCCCCGCCATATCCGAGAGAATGCGGGAAAGTCCCGTCAGCTCCTCCTCATCAAGAGCAAAGGACAGCAGAATTTGTTTAGGAATATACTCGCGCACGCGGTAGTGCTCACAGATGAACGCGCCCACGGTTTCCAGATCCAGAATGCGCTCTGCCCCCGCCACGTAGTCTTCTTTATCCACCACGGCACCGCCGCGGATGTAAAAGACCGACACGCAGGAGGTAACGTCGTCGCTCGCGTAGCCAATGACATCCTGCTCGGTTTCGGGAGACGCGACAACGGTTTGCTTCTGATGCAGGCGATCCAGCGCGGCGATGGTATCCCGACAGCGCGCCGCCGCCTCAAAGCGCTCGGCCTCGGCGTGGGCGTACATTTGCTCGGTGAGGTCGCGCTTGACCTTGGCGGTGTGCCCGCGCAGGATATCGGCGGCGAGGTTGACGGTTTCAGAAAATTCCGCTTCGCTGACCTTGCCCGTGCAGGGGCCGCTGCACCGCCCCATCTGGTAGTACAGGCAGGGACGTTCCTTGCCGATGTCACGGGGGAAACGGCGGTTGCAGAACGGCAGCGCCAGAGTGCGGCGCAGGGTGTCGATCACCGAGAAAACGGTGGACGTGCCCGAATACGGGCCGAAATACCGTCCGCGGTCCCGATCCCGCTTGCGTGTCATGACAAGGCGCGGATAGGGCTCGTCTGTGATCTTGATATACGGGTAGGATTTGGCATCCTTGAGTCGGATGTTATACTTGGGGTTGTGTTGCTTGATGAGGGTGTTTTCCAGCGTGAGCGCCTCCATCTCGGTGTCGCACAGAAAGTACTCGAAATCCTGCACGGAGGCAACCATGCGGGCAGTCTTGATATTCTTCTCGCCGTTCTGGAAATACTGGGACACGCGGTTCTTGAGCTTGCGGGATTTACCTACGTACACCACGCCCCCGCCGCGATCCTTCATGATATACACGCCCGGGGTCAGGGGCAGCGTGTTGGCTTTCTCCAGCAGTCGCTTGCGATCCTCCTCGCGTATCGGCACAGCACTCCCCCCTTCCCAAAAATAAAAGGTGCGGGCTCCCATGCCCTCATGGGTATCGCTCGCACCTTTCACGGCTCTATGTTACTATGTTTGATTGATATGTGGCCGATATGGCTCGCTTACTCGGCAAAGCCCGAGTTGATGAGGGCAGACAGACCCTCCAGAGCGGCTTCCTCGTCCTGGCCATCGGCCGTGAGCTTGATGGTCATTCCCTTAGCAATACCGAGCGACAGAACGCCGAGCAGACTCTTGGCATTGACCTTTCGATCGTCCTTTTCGACCATAATGGTACACTTATAGGTGTTCGCCTTCTGGATAAAGAAAGTTGCGGGGCGGGCATGGAGTCCGCTTGCGTTGGTGACGACGACTTCACAGTTTTTCATTTCATCAAATCTCCTGTCAATCAAAGATCAGACACAGCGCAGCTTTGGTCGAAAGAACGCTCTTGTCGGTGCCCGTAGGGATGGCCCGTTAGGATTGCCCTTTGGGACTGCCCTTTGGGCATGGCAATTACTTTTTTACATAATGTAGTATACCAAAAATCCCGACATAAATCAAGCGTCAATGTTGAGGATTTTTCACACTTACAAAGTCGTTTTTTGATCATTTTCCACAAAAATCGAACCCGTCACTCACGGGGGCTGATCTCGGTGATACGCAAGGTGAGATAGGCGCGATCAGTACGAACCTCGACCACGCTTCCCGGAGTCAGATAGCGGCCGCTTCCCGAAACGAGAAGCCCGCCGTCCTGCATAACGGCATCGGCGCAGACGAAGCATCCTTGCGCGGGGATAAATTCAGACGTGTCGTTCTGATCCGCGGGCAGGGGGGTGAGGGCAACGCGGTATCCGTCACCTTCCGTATCGCGGTACACGCCCATATAGCCCAGCTTGACGTCATTCTCATACAAGTACACCGAATCAAATCCGCTGACCTCGGCGAGCACGTCGCGGTGCGCTTCGTCAACCGCGAAAAATACGTCGTAGATGGTTTGCGGAGTGTCATCCATGCGGGACTGAAACGCGTACACCACGCGGTACACGAGCGCGCCCACGATCAGAATCGCCAAAAGAAGAATCACCGTATCCATTACCGACCACTTCCCTTTTCGGAGCGCGTTTCTATCAGTAACGGTGTGAGGAGAATTAACCAAAGGTTTCATAATCATATCCGTGAGCCCTGCCGCGGCGAGGGCTTCCTTTCCATTCCGTGTTGAAATCCGTATCAGACGTGCTAAGCATCATCCCTGCGCGTCGGGATCGATCTGGACGGTTTCCTGCTCGGGCAGCGTGATCTCCGCCGTATCCTCTGCCGTTTCCTCGACAAGAGGATCGTCCAGCGAGATGATCCAGCCCTCAGCGGTCAGACCCGCCAGACGGTACTCGCTTTTAAGGCCTGCCAAAAGGCGGGTTTCCCCCAAGCGGTATCCCTTGCCCTCTCGGTAGAGGGCGTCGGCCTCCACGGTGAGATACAGGGTGAGGCTGTTCTGTCCGTCCTCGCGGGCAACCAGAACGGTTTGCACGTCGGTAACCGTACCCAGCAGATCTGCCGAATCACTGCCCGAATTCCAGATGGAATTATGAACGAAGGTGGGACGGCCGTCCTGACCGTACTTGACGATACCGGGATCAATACCCTCCATTTCGACGTAATACGTGATGGAGCGCACCTCCCACGTGGGAGCATACGCTTCCTTGATGGTTGTGTAGCCAAACCAAGCGCCCACACCGATACCGATCAGCACGAGAACGATCAGCACATCCACCACGATGGGCAGAGCGCGCCGGCCCGCTGGGCGGTTACCGCTCGCTCTCTCGGTTTCGGGGCGGCCCCCCCCTTCGGCGTTCTCACGGCCTTCGCGCACCGCGCGGTCTTCGCGCACCGCGCGGTCTTCGCGTGCCACTCGATTTGCGGAGGCGCGGTCGGTGAGCACCGACGCCTTGGAGTCGCGGTCGTTGGGATTTTGATAGGAAGAAGCCATACCGATGACCATAGCCTTCACGAATCGCAAAGGCATCCTTTCTTATCTTACTCAATGGAAAAAACGAATTACATACCGATGCGGTACATCCGATCCTCGCGAGTGTGGTCTCCTGCGGGATCGACGGTCAGCACATCGTGCTCCTCAAACAGAATATTCTCATACGCGCTGCACAGCGCCACAGCGAGCAAAAGCGTAAAGAAAACGCGCGGTGTGCCCGAAAAGCTGCGGACGGTGCCGAGAATCAGCACCGACACAACGCTGCCGAGTCCGCCCAGAATGAGCGCCCGCGAGCTTTGGGAGGCGGCATGGCGGATGCAGGACAAGCTTTTCTGTACGAACAGGAAAAGCACAAGAGCGAGAAGCAAAAGACCGCACCAGCCGTGGGATAGGAGAACGTCCAAATAGAGATTGCCTGCGTTTGAGGCGAAGGTCAGACCCGACGGCATGTAGGAGGGACACACAGCAGCGAAGGAATCGGATCCTACGCCAATGCCGAACGGATGATCGGCGATCATGCGCCACACGCCCTGCCGCAGGCTATCCTGCGCCGGCGTTTTGGCAGCGAACCAATCCCACGCAAGGAGTGCCGATGAGGGAAACAAGTAGTCCGCCCACACATACGCGCAGCCCAGCGCGGGCAACGCCAGCGTTCCCACTGCCAACGCCTTGTGACTATACAGCAGGAAGAAGAAGCAAGAGCAAATGAAAATGCAAAGAAGCGTACTGTCGGCGTGGGAAATAACAACCAGCAAAACATTCGCTACCATAAGCAGGATCAGACTAAGGGTACGAAGCAGGCGTTTCGTATGGAGCAGAAACGCAAAGAGCCACGGGAATGTGATGACAAGGAAAAGCTCGGAGTGAGCAGCCCACAAGCCCGACAAGGCACCCATGCCGCGCTCAAACGCGTCCACCAGCAAATCTCCCGCGCGCGAGCCCTCCAGCCACGAGAGAGCGTCTACGGGGATCATACGCACGTAGCCCAGAACCGTAACCACTACCACCGAGGACAGGACACCGCCCAGGCAACGGGCGATGTGCGCTCGGGTGGTCATGAGATTCACGATCAGAAAATAATCACTCAGAAAGAGGACGATCAGTCCCGTGTATACCACGGTGTCGGTGGTCACCGCCGCGCCCGTAAAGCAGGAGATCAGCAGGAACGCGCCAAGGACGAGCACCGCCCAATCCAGAAGCCCCATGCGCATGGTGCGATGCAGGAACAGGAGTTTATGGATATAACTGATCCACGTCAGCAAAATCGCAATGGCAAGTACCAGCATGAACCGACGGTCCAGCCAGATCAGGGGCAGCATGGAGGTAGAAAGGATCACGCCTGCCTCGGGATACGCAAAGATCATACCGACCACCGCCACGAGCACCCCCATAAGAGGCACGGTAAACGGATGCGTCAGGTAGGATACGGCGGCGGCAGGGATGGCCAGCAATACCGACACGAAAAACCACACGGGACGGGGCTTCGGGGCACTCCGATCCGCGCGGGCCAGCCGCTCGGAGGGGATACCGAGCCCACCTGTCAGACACCTTCGCATAATGCGACCTTCCCCCAGCACGCGCCGCAGGGGCTTAGGGGAAAGCGTCAGCGGTACGGACACCGCGAAAATCGCCATGTAGCAAAGGAGATGTACCCACGAAACGCCCAGGCCGGAATCGAGATACGGAGCGGCAAAGTACAGAACGATGCCGAACAGACTGCAGCACAAGCCAAAGACGCCGTAACAGCGCAGAGGCGCATCAAACAGCACGCTGAACACGCGGTGCAAAAGTGCGGTCACGCGCGCCGATTCCAAAGCGTCCACAGCGCGAATGCGCGCGGAGGACACAGGGCGGCAACGGTCGCGCCCCTCCACCCGCCGCCCGCGGTAGACAAGATTCTCTACCGAACGGTAGGAGGTCAAAAGCCGTCCCAGCCACGAGCGGATGACACGGTTATACAGCGCACTCGCGCCTCGCACAAGACCGCTCCACAGCACGGTACGGCGACGGTGCGGCATGACCGTGCCGTCAGGCACAGACGTAGTGGTTTTCTTGGAATCCTCGGTCATGGAGCCGCCTCCTTTCGGTATCAGTTATAATCAGAAAAAATCAATTCTTATCGGAACCGTCGGCATCTGTCTCCCCGCGCAATTCCTCGGGCAAGAGGTCGGGGCGCTGTCGGCGAGTCAACGCCAGCGCTTCCTCGTATCGCCATTTATCAATTTTGGCGTGGTCACCCGACAAAAGCACGGCAGGCACCTTCATGCCGTGGTACTCCACGGGCCTCGTATACTGGGGATATTCCAGCATACCCGACGAAATGCTCTCGTTCTCATAGCACTCGGCCGCCGACAGAACGCCGTCGGTCAAGCGTGCAACACAATCCACCAGAATACAGGCAGGGATCTCTCCCCCCGTCAGCACGTAGTCCCCGATGGACAATTCTTCATCCACGATCTCCTCCACGATACGGCGATCCACGCCCTCGTAGTGACCGCAAAGGATGATGAGATTGTCGTATTTTGCCGCGAGCTCCTCGGCGACCTTCTGTGTCAGCACCCGCCCCGCGGGGGACATATAGATCACGTGGCGGCGGCCGTCGTAGCCCGCGCGAACCTGCTCGTCCAGGACGGCGCGGTAGCAACGGTAGATGGGAGGAGCCGCCATGAGCATTCCCTTGCCGCCGCCGTAGGGCGTATCGTCCACGCGGCGGTGCTTGTCCTCGGAATAGTCGCGGATATTGTAGGTTTTGATCTCACACGCGCCGCTATTCTGGGCGCGTCCAATGATGCTTTCACCGAGAACGCGATCCACAAGCTCAGGAAACAGCGTCATGATGTCAAATCGCATGGGTCAGTTCCCCTCCCCGTTATCGAACATTCCGTCAATCGGAGTCATACGGACGCACTCGCCCGGAATGACCGCCGCAATAAACGCGGGAACCGCAGGAACCAGCACCTGCCCGTTTGCGGTCTTAACGGCGTAAATGGGGGCGGCGGCACCGGGGAGAATGTCCTCCACCTCGCCGAGCACCTGTCCTTCACGCCCCTCGCGGGCATCCAGCACGGGAAGGCCAATGGCATCCACGAGGAAGTACTGTCCCTCCTCCAGATTGAAATCCTCACGGGCGGCGTACAGCACGGTGCCGCGCAGATCGTCCGCCGCGTTCATATCCTCCACGCCCTCCAGCGACAGGAGCAGAAACCGTCCCTGCATGACCGAGCCGCGCAGGATTCGGATCTCCCGCTTGCTCTCCCCGTCACCGACGAACACGCGGCCGAGGTCGATCAGGTCGCGGGGCGTATCCGTCCAGGGCTCTACTTTAACGTCGCCCCGACAGCCGTGAGTATTGATGATTTTGCCACATTCCAGGTAGCGCGATCCATGCATCATATCTATGTATAACCTTTCCTTGTTCTTACTATGTATCTTTAATTAGAGATAGTATAACACATTTTTTTCAAAATTGCAATGGGTGGCGCGTTTTTTTCTCGCATTTCGGTGACACGTTTCGGCGAAGCGGTGCGCTCTTTTTCCAATTCGCATTGACTCCGCGCATTTTTGCAACCGCGAGCCCTTCAACCTTCATTTTTATCGGTTATGTCTTTTTGGCGAAACAATTTTTGAATTTTTTTCATTTCCCTCTTGCAAAGTTGGGAAAATTGTGGTATACTTGTTTATTATGTACCCGATCCACCCCGCCTGATTCTACATTCGCGGGTGCGGATCGTCCCCAAATTCCCTCACGGAGGTTATTCTATGGCTTATCTGGATAAAAACATTACGCTCCTGCCCGGCGAGGACGCCGCGCGCATTGAGAAGCAATATGATTCTCTCCTGACCACCTCGCGCTCCTACTACACCATTCCCCGCACCGCCTTCGATAGCTACCGTGTCAAGCGCGGTCTGCGCGAGGCCGACGGCACGGGCGTCATGGCGGGTGTTACCCGCGTGGGCAGCGCGCACGGCTACGTGGTCAGCGAGGGTGACAAGTACCCTGTTGAGGGCGTTCTGGAGTATCGCGGCTACGACCTGCGCGATCTGATCAATAACTTCATGAGCGAGAACCGCTTCGGCTTTGAGGAGACCACCTTCCTGCTCTTCTTCGGGCATCTGCCCACCGCCGACGAGCTTGCCGAGTTCAACGAGCTGCTCACCGTCATGCGCCGTCTCCCCCCTCGCTTCACCGAGGACATCATCATGAAGGCGCCCTCGCGCTCCATCATGAACAAGCTCCAGAGCGCGGTGCTGGCTCTCTACGCCTACGACGATAACCCCGACGAGGTCACGCTGGACAATATGCTTCGTCAATCCATTGAGATCGTAGCGCGTCTGCCCGTCATTGCGGCACAGTCCTACGCGGTCTACCGCAACGCCTTCTACCACAAGTCCCTCAACCTGCACAACCCTCACGATAATCTCAGCACCGCCGAAAACTTCCTGCGCGTGCTTCGCTCGGACAAGAAATACACCGAGGCCGAGGCACACCTGCTGGATCTCTGTCTCGTCATCCACGCCGAGCATGGCGGCGGTAACTGCTCCACCTTCACCACCCGCGTGCTGTCCTCCTCGGGTACCGACACCTATTCCGCGATTTCGGGCGGTATCGGCGCGCTCAAGGGCCCCCGCCACGGTGGCGCAAACCTCAAGGTGCAGGAAATGTTCGACGAGATCAAGGCGAATGTGCAGAACCCCCGCAACGACGACGAGCTGGCCTCCTACCTGCTCAAGATCCTCCGCAAGGAGGCAGGCGACGGCAGCGGACTCATCTACGGTATGGGCCACGCGGTTTACACCAAGTCTGACCCCCGCGCCGTTCTGCTCAAGCACTTTGCCCGCCAGCAGGCCTACGAGAAGGGCTACGGCGACGATTTCGATCTTCTCGAATCCATCGAGCGCTTGACTCCCGATCTGTTCTGTGCCTTCAAGGGCCTGTCGCAGGAGATGTGCGCCAACGTCGATCTTTACTCGGGTCTTGTCTACCGTATGCTGGGCATTCCTACCGAGATGTATACCCCCCTCTTTACGGTGGCCCGCGTCACAGGCTGGTGCGCGCACCGCATGGAGGAGTACATGACCGCGGGCAAGATCATGCGTCCCGCCTTCAAGTGCATCGCCAAGTCCCGCAAGTTTGAGCCCATCGCGGATCGCTCGTAATCACTCATAACACATAAAAACGGATGCACGCCGAATCGGCGTGCATCCGTTTTTCATTGATCAATTAGCGTTTTTGCGGCTCTCCGCCGTCAGATACGAACACGATGGAGCCGTGAAGATCGGTTCGCCAGACGCGAGCGCCCGCGTTTTCCAGTCTGGTCAGGATCTGTGCCTTGGGGTGACCGTGCGTATTTCCCTCGCCGACGGAAATAACGGCATAGTCGGGGGAAACCGCCTCAAGGAACGCTTCACTCGTTGAGGTCGTCGAGCCATGGTGGCCTACCTTGAGAAGATCGCAATCCAGCTTCCCGCTTGCGAGATACCTCTCCAGCATCTCCTCCTCGGATACGGTTTCGGCATCGCCCGTAAACAGCACGGTCGTATCGCCGTACTCAACGCGAAGCACCACGCTCCAGTCGTTGAGCTCAGTATAGGACGTACCGAGAGGAGCGAGCACCGTAAAGGTAACCTCGCCGACCGTGAAGGTATAATCGGGCTCCGAGAGAATGAGGTCGCACTCATGCCGCTCGATGGCGTCCATCATATACGTATAGGTCTTAGAATCATGCTCCTTTTCGGGCAGAAGCACGCGCTTGACGTCAAAGCTGTTGATGACCATATCCGCGCCGCCGATATGATCCTCGTGGGGATGGGTGAAGACGGCATACTCAATGGTAGTAACACCGTGAGTATCCAAATACGCCATCAGCTCATCCTCCGCTGAATTGGTGGATGCGTCAATGAGCACGTCGCCCGCCGCCGTGCGGATGAGCGCGGCATCGCCCTGCCCTACGTCAATGAAATGAAACTCCACCGTATCGCCGCTGACAACAGGCGGCGTGGTTTCCTGCGGCTCCTCCCCGTTCAGGTAACCCTGCCCGAACAAAAACGCGAGCAAGGAAATCAGCAAAATGATCGCCGTCGTCCATATCGGCGCCGCATATCTCTTCTGTTTACGTCTTCTTCTCCTTTGTGCCATAGAAACCTCCCGTCAAAATAGTTACATTCCCATTATAGCAAATCGGTGCGCAAAAAGCAAGTGTTTTTGCTGAATTTTGGGAGGGCATATTCCCTCCCACGGGCGCATACAGTATAGCGATATCCGCAACGCGCAATAAGGAGGCTTATATGATAACCGTATGCATTCATAACCGAAACCGCCGCACCCGAAACGTATGGCGCCGAATCGCCATTTTCACCGTGGGAGCATGGTTGCTCGCCACCTCCCTGCTCCTGCCCATCGCGGCCACCGACGCGGGGGACGCAGTGCCCATCAGCCACACGCCCACAGCAGATGCGGGCGTATTGACATCGAACGGCGACCGCGCCGATGCCCTGCGCCCCACGCGCCCTGCCGTTTCCTACGGTCTGCGTGTTCTGGCTGCGCGGGACGAGGTGGTATTCGCGGGTCTTTGCGGCAATGAAATTTCTTTCACGGCAGACGATTTTCGCCGTGTGATGAATCTGTCCGAGGTGAATTACATCACCATCTCCGAGCTGCCCTCCCCCGCCGACGGTACGCTGTTCGTGGGCTCAATGGGGGCGAGCGTGGGTCAGGTGATCTCGGCGGGCAGTCTGTCCCTTATGTCCTTTGCGGCCGCCGACGATACAAAGCCCTGCGACGCCACCATGCGCGTCTCGGTCAACGGGAGCGACTACGACGTGCTGTGCCGCCTGTATCTTCTGGAAAAACTAAACTACACCCCCACGGTGGCGCTGGCGTCCTCGCTCTCGCTGGACATGGCGACCTTTCGCAACGTACCCCTCTACGCCGCTTGCTCGGGGTACGATCCCGAGGGGGACGAGGTGACCTTTGAGGTGGTACGGTACGCCGAGCACGGACGTGTCACCATCACCGACAAGCACACGGGGGCGTACGTTTACACCCCAGACAGCAATTTCACGGGAACCGACCAATTTTCCTACGTGGTGCGCGACAAATACGGCAATTACAGCACCTCAGCCACCGTGAGCATTCGGGTAGAGGCCACCCCCGACTCCGCGGCGTTTGCCGACATTGAGGGGCATGCATCAGCATCCTCCATCATCCGAGCCTGCGCCACGGGACTCATGAACGGCACGCGGGTGGGTGCTGACCACTACTTCAAGCCCACAGCCTCCATCAGCCGTGCCGAATTTCTTGTAACAGCCATGCACGCGGCAGGTATTGGAGAGGCGGATGTGGCCGCCTACACCCAAACCCCATTTGCGGATGATCTGTCCATTCCCACCTCCATGCGGGGATACGTAGCCCTCGCCGCCGAGCGGAGGTACGTGGGGGGCAAGACGGTAGACGGTCAGCTCTGCTTCTGCCCCGACGAGCCCATATCCCGCGCCGAGGCCGCCGTGATCCTCTCCAATATCATCGGCTACGCCACTGAGGACACCGTCACCGCGTTTGCCGATGCCTCTGCCCTGCCCGCGTGGTCTGCTGAGGCGCTGACTTCCCTTGCGGCGCTGGGCATACTCGTGCCCATGGACGGGAATGCTTACCCCGCCGCTACCATGACCCGCTCCGACACCGCCGAGTGGCTGACGCGGACGGTCAAGCTCGTAAACGGGTAAAACTCTCATGTAAATTGACACATAGCGACACCTCCTCGCATATTCTGACGGTGAGGAGGTGTTGCTTTTCTATGCGTAACAACCGCTCACAAGCCCCATTTTCTTCCAATGATTACACGTCTTCCCCTTCTTACACCCCTCAACCGCCCCAGCATCGGGGAATCTGCACGGCGGTGATCGGCTCCATGACTCAGGCCATGCGCGCGCAAACCGTGCTGGGTGAGGCGGCGATCCATGCCACGCTGACTAAAATCAGCTCCTCTCAGGCTCACAACGGATGCGCCTACGGCGTGGATTTCTCCTGCGTACAAAGCGGAAACGTGCGTGCCGTTCTGGAGCGCGCGGGCATTCGCGTGCGGCAGTATTTGTCGGGGTGATTCCGAATCCTCCCCGTTCCGCCCACGTGGCGGGGCGGGGTGTCTTTTGCGACCGCTATCATTCACTTATAGGAGGTCTTTATGAATCGATCTGCCCCCGCGCGGCTGATCTATCTGGACAACGCCGCCACGTCGTACCCCAAGCCCCCCGCCGTCGTAGAACGTGTCGCCACCAGCATGACCGAGCGCGGCGGCAACCCCGGGCGGGGCTCTCACGCCCTCGCACTGGCGGCGGCCGAGGAGATCTACGCCTGCCGCGCGCTGGCGGCGGATTTTTTCGGCATATCGGCACATCCCGAGTGTGTGATCTTCACCCTCAACACCACCCACGCGCTCAATCTGGCCATCAAGGGGATGCTCGGCGAGGGAGATCACGCAATCTGCTCGGATATGGAGCATAACTCCGTCCTGCGGCCGCTGTACCGTCTGCAAACCGACGGGCGAATCACCTTTGACGTATTTGATACTTATCCCGCCGCTGGGCGGCGGGATAGTCCCACCGCTCCGCGGCGAAGCGACGGCATGATCCTATCCTCGCTGGCATCCAGGATCACGCCGAAAACCAAGGCGGTGATCTGCGCCCACGCCTCTAACCTATGCGGCGCTACCCTGCCCATTGAGCGGATCGGGGCGTTTTGCCACGCGCGGGGGATCAAATTCATCGTGGACGCGGCGCAATCCGCAGGCGTTCTGGGCATTGATATGACGCGTATGCACATCGATGCGCTGTGTGTTCCCGGTCACAAGGGACTGATGGGCCCGCAGGGGACGGGAATGCTGATTCTCGGTGAGGGTATCACCCTTGACACCCTCATGGAGGGAGGCAACGGCATGGACTCGCTGAGCGGGGAGATGTCGCTTGAGGCTCCCGAGCGGTACGAGGCGGGCACGCTGGCCGCCCCTGCCATCGCGGGATTGCGGACGGGCATGGAATACGTCCGCGAGGTAGGTGTGGAGCGCATTTACCGCCACGAGGCTACGCTGGGCGGGTGGGCACGCGACGGTCTCATGGCTCTCCCCCGTGTTACCGTGTATGCCCCTCGGCAGGCGGGCGGTGTCGTTCTTTTCTCGGTAGACGGCTATGACTCCGAGGATGTGGGACGGATGCTGGATGCTGAAGGCATTTGTGTGCGCCCCGGATTCCATTGCTCGGCGTTGGGGCATCGCACGCTGGGCACGCCCGAGGGCGGCGCCGTCCGCGCGAGCTTCGGGTGGTTCAACCGCGAGGAGGATGTGGATGCGCTCCTTCGCGCCATGCGGCGGATCGTGGGGTAGAGATTCAGTCGGTTGTCAAATTGGGGTTTATCGAACTGTTTGAATTTGTGTGTCCACGGGTGCTACGGGGGTGCAGGGGGCAAAGCCCCCTGCACCTAACAAAGATCGGCCGGCGGTGTCGGGGGCGGCCTTGAGCGCCCCGACGCGCACCGGTAGGTGCAAGAAAATTTCATATCACATAAAGGTTTTTTGGGGGGCTTGTTCCGTATGCTTTTAGTTATTGCTAATTTTCTTGCGGCTTCCGCCGCGCGTCAGAGGGCGTTCCCCCCTCCGACACCGCCCCCCTTGGTGCTTTTGTGACGGGGGCTTCGCCCCCGTCACCCCCACGCTGTGACCGCCCTAACTCACCTACAAATCCAAATTTGAAGCATCGGCCGAGGTGTTATTTCAGCGGTTTAAGATTTCCCTCCGCAGGGCGCACGCCCACAGCCCGCGATCCTGAAAATACTGTTTGCACAAGACGAGATCCGCCACACCCACCTGCCCGTCGCCGTCAAAATCCCCCGCCACGCGGCGTGTCACCCCTGCCGAGGGATTCCCCGTCACCGAAAAGAGGGAGGGCAATCCGCAGCCGCCACCCTCAGCCATCCAGCCGACGGGGGTATAGCGGACGGGAGTGTGGACTGAGGACAGCACCCCTGCCCCGCCCTGCTCGTAGCGGGTATCAGTACAGGCGTGGCCTCGGGCGCATGTATACCCCCGATACCCCAGCGCATCCATGCCCTCGTCACTGCGGAGCCAGCGGTGGTGGTACACCGCCCCCTCCTCTCCCGCCGACGGTACGGGATCGTCATGGGTTACGTCCACGTGATACCACGCGCCGTCCACCCGCACGTGATTCCACGCGTGATCCATCTCGGGCGAGCAAACGAAATCCGCCTCAAGCCCCGCACCACGGCACAGCGCCATGAAGGCCAGCGCATACGCCTGGCAAATGCCCCGCCCGTCCCGAAACAGCTCGTAGGCGTTCGCCCGACCTTCGCCGACCGATACACCCGCCTCATCATAGGCACACCGCTCGGCCAGCGCATCGTGCAAAAACAGCACCACCTCGGCCTCACTCCACACGGCATCCCCCCGCACCTCGTCCAGCGCGAGAAGATATCCTTCCACAGCCTGCAAATACAGCGCCCGAGCGCGAGCCAACGACTCCCCCGTCACGGTGTAAACGGGGCACACGGTCAGCACCCGTCCGTCACTCCCGTAGGTATAGGAAAACCGACCGTCCAGATGGAACAGCTCGGGTGTGTCCTGCAACACCTCGGCCAGCACCTCGCCGAGTGCCTCCGCCGTGATTTCAAAGGCAGACAGATCCACCTCGGCCTCACACGCCGCCATGGCGTAGCGCAGGGTGTCGGAAAGATTTGCCCCCGACTCGGCAGCGGTAACGAGAGCCGCCCCGCCGTACAGCGGCACAACCGCCGAAAAAAACAGCGCGACGGACACGGCAAGTCCGATCGCGCTGTTTCTGACGCTATGGGGAAAATTTTTCCTTTTATTATATATATGACGTTTACGCACGGCCACAGCCCCCTTCCAAAAAGATCCGTACCAATAATATGCGGATCGCGGGGACGGTATGTTCAGCGGTAGTCAAACCGCTCGCCCGTGACCTCCACCCGACACCGCGCGGCGGTCATCTCCCGGAGACGCTTCTCCAGCGAGGGCACAACGGGCGCCTTTACCGCGATACGCAGGACGACGCGATCCGAAAAGTCACTGTCGTCGATCAGCGCGCCGAAGGTGGGAAGCTCAACCGCGATTTTCTGGTAGTCGGCGTAGGTCGCCTCAATCGTCAGCTCGGCGTATTTCTCGTAGGTGATGATATGGGCGGCGGCAAGAGCGATGCTCGCGGCGTGGGAATAGGCGCGGATGAGTCCGCCCACACCCAGAAGCGTGCCGCCAAAATACCGCGTGACCACCACAACGGCATCGGTCACACCGCTCTTGCGGATGGTCTCCAGCGTGGGGAGTCCCGACGAACCCGTTGGCTCACCGTCATCCGAATAGCGGGCGGCGGTATCGTTGCCGAGGCGGTACGCCCAGACGTTGTGGGTGGCATCGGCAAACTCCTTCTGCTTCTGCTTGACGAAGGCCATCGCCTCCTCCTCGGTTTTGACAGGGGCGGCGTGCCCGATAAAGATGGAGCGCTTTTCCTCAAACTCGTCCGAGCCCTCGCCCTCCAGCGTGGTGTAGAGCACGGGCGCGGCAGGGGTCTCCTCCACCTGACTCGCGCGGCGATCCTTGGCACTCATACCGTTTCCTCCTTCTCGGAATTGGGTCGTCCTACGGGTGCATCGGGGGAGACGCCGTCGGGCTCACCCGACTCCCAGGTCTCCCGTCCGATCATGTCGATCAGCACACGCCTTACACAACCGTAGCGCATGGCAACGGGAGGGGGCAGCTCGCCGCAGTTGATCATGCGATCCAGCTCGTAGAGCGATACCCAACGGTAGTCCACGGTCTCCCCCTCTTGCAGAGTGACCGTCACATCCTCGGCGGACACGCTTAAGCGGTTGAAATAGATGTCCATAAACGCCTGCGGAATGACAAGAGTGTCCAGCAAAACGGCGTTCTCCGACAGGGAGATCCCCGTTTCCTCACACAGCTCGCGGGCCGCCGCCGTGCGGCTGTCCTCCCCCGCGAGTACCGAGCCGCAGGTGATCTCCCAGCTGTCGGGGTACATTCGCTTGGTGGGGGCGCGGCGGGTAATCAGCACACGTCCCTCACCATCCACCGTGATAATCATCACCACGGCATGGTAGCTGCCGCGCGGCATGGGGCACTGCCGACCGCGGGGATGAGTAACCCCCAAGGGCCGGCGAGATTTATCCAGCAAATCCCAGTATTCCACGTTGATCTCCTTTCGGCGCAACAGAGCGCATTACTCCTGCGCGTATTTTCTCATCAGACCGTACACGCGGTCATCCACCGTAGCCACCACGGTCATATACTCGTCACCGTAGTCCACCGACTCCACCGCCGCCTGCTCGCTATACAGGCGGGACAGCGCGCCGCCCTCGGCATTGGGGATGCGGAAAGTCACACGGCGCTTGCCTAACCGCACGAAGCCTTGCAGGGCGGTAGCCAGATCATCCAGCCCCTGCCCCGTCAGCGCCGAGATATATACGGCAGTGCGGGTGCGCCCGTCGCCCTCCTCCGAGGTCAGCCCCTTGTTCGCCACGATGCCCATAAGGGAGACGGTATCGGTCGCCTCGCGGTCGCACTTATTGAAGACGTAGAGGGTGGGCTTTCCGCCCGCGCCCAGCTCGTCAAGCAGCTCCTCGGTGACCGCCAGCTGGGCGGCACACTCGGGGTCGGATGCATCGAGCAGAAGCAGGATAATGTCGGCATACACCGCCTCCTCCAGCGTGGAGCGGAACGCGCTGACCAGATGGTGGGGGAGCTTGCGGATGAATCCGACGGTGTCGGTGAGCAGAATGGTCTCCCCACCGGGGAGCTCAAACTTGCGGGTGGTAGGATCGAGGGTGGCAAACAGCTTATCCTCAGCGAGGATACCCGCTCCCGTCAGGGCGTTGAGCAGGGTGGATTTGCCCGCGTTGGTATACCCCACGATGGCCACGCGGGGCAGGCCGCTACGGTCACGCGAGGCGCGCATGGTGCGGCGGTTCTTCTCCACCACCGAGAGCTCATCCTTGAGCGCGTCAACGCGGCGCTTCATGTGGCGGCGATCGCTCTCCAGCTTGGTCTCGCCGGGTCCGCGCGTGCCGATACCGCCGCCGAGGCGGGACATCTCGGTGCCATGGCCCGTCAGACGGGGGGCGCTGTACTCCAGCTGTGCCAGCTCCACCTGCAATTTACCTTCGGCGCTGACGGCGTGGAGGGCGAAAATATCCAGAATCAGCATGGAGCGGTCGATCACGCGGATCTCCATCTTCTTGTCCCCGTCGCGGATATCGTCCTCCAGATTGCGAATCTTCATGGGGGACAGGTCACAGTCGAACACCACGAGTCCGATCTCGTTGTTGCGGCAGAGGTCGGCCAGCTCGCGCACCTTGCCCTTGCCGATCAGGGTACGGGGGTCAGGGGTGGATTTATTCTGCACGAGGCGGGCAAACACCTCGCCGCCTGCCGTGTCCAGCAGGCGAGCCAGCTCGTCCAGCCCCCGCTCCACCTCATCGGCATCGTCCTCGCGGGTGACGACACCCACCAGAATGGCGCGGATGGGGGTAGCCTCGTCCCCCGTTCGGTCAAACGCCGTTGATTCGGTTGCCGTTGCCATAAGCGAATCTCCTTTCGGTTGGCCTCAGATGGCCAAAAATGGATAGCAAAAGGGTAGGTCGCTCGCGCGCCTACCCTTACTTGAAACAGTATGCCCGTCTGTCGTACGCACAATGCACGCGACGCGCTCACAAAAGAGATTACTTTCTGACAGCAGCCAGTCTCTTCTTGAACTTGTCCACACGACCGCCAACGTCGACAAACTTCTGCTTGCCGGTGTAGAAGGGGTGGCACTTCGAGCAAATTTCAACACGCATCTCGCTACCCTTGGTGGAACGAGAAACGACGGTTTCGCCGCAAGCGCACTTGATAACGCACTCAACGTACTCGGGATGGATTCCGTTTTTCATTTTTATTACCTCTCACTCTGAAATTCCCCATGTTCTTTGACATCGGGTACAAAAGCCTATATATTATAGCACACCGAGGAGCAAATTGCAATAGGTTTTTTCAAATTTTTCAAAGTTTTTTTGAAAGGAGGTAAATTCGCCGCCAACCGCAAACCTTCGCTGTAGTTTTGTCAATGATGTGAGACTAAAGAACGGAAATAAAAGTAACGAGTTTAGTTAAACGATTTTGCAGTCGACAGGAGGGGCGAAGCCCCGAGTGGAGACTGCAAAATCGGCGCGCGGTCAAG
>CAJGEA010000020.1 GCA_904502015.1 uncultured Clostridia bacterium
GCGGGTGTAGTTCAATGGTAGAATCCCAGCCTTCCAAGCTGGTCGCGTGGGTTCGATTCCCATCACCCGCTCCATCCGTGCCTTTAGCTCAGTTGGATAGAGCAACTGCCTTCTAAGCAGTAGGTCGGGGGTTCGAATCCCTCAAGGCACGCCATCCTTTATTGGTTGCCACGCCCGCAAATCACCGTTCCCTTCCCCATTATGGTGGGTATAGCTCAGTTGGTTAGAGCGCCAGGTTGTGGCCCTGGAGGTCATGGGTTCGAATCCCACTACTCACCCCATAGAAAAAAGCACTTGCGAGAGCAAGTGCTTTTTTCAGTAAAATTCGTTCCTGCGGAACGAGTGAAATACGCTAACGCGTGTGAAATCGCCTTCGGCAGTGAAATACGCCTGCGGCGTGTGAAAGAACGAATTTTATTCCACATTTGGCCGCCGGGAACATCGTTTCACTTTATTAGCTCATGAATGCCTCGTATGGAATCTTATGCAAAATGTTACGCAAAATGTATTGGTATTTTTTAGAAACGTGCTATATTGTTCTTGGATGCACAACCTGTGGCATTGGCAAGAGCCCCTTGGGGCACTCCCCTTTGCGATTCTCGTTGTGCATCCTTTCTCTATGCACCTATCTCTTTCCTACCAATAGCAGGTTATTTTTTCGCGCACAAACATTATGTTGGTTTTCTAATCATGTTTTCGGTATTTTTGAGTGGAAGGGTTGACTTTCGAGCCGTTTTCCGCTATACTATTTTCAGGGACACTCGCAGAACCGATTTGGACGTTGCATCGGGGGCATGGCTACTTAAGCCATGCACATCGATGAGCTGCGAGGTCTCTTTCTTATTGTTCTGTACACCGATACAATGCGAAATAACCCGAAGAGTTTTGATCTTCCTATCAGGAACAGCCTATATGACATAGTACGACTTCTCGCCAATCTGCATCTCTTCTCGATTTTTTTGCATTGACATTCAACTCCTTTTGTAGTATACTGGTAATGCAGAGGTGACCTTCGTCGCGGATACCCTCGCTCCTTCGGACGGTTGGCTCCGTAGTGAACGACAAGGCCGCCTCTGCCTCGATGCGCGCTTCCACCTCCTCGCTCGCATCGTCGTTCAGCCACCGGGGCACCTTCCGTAGGAACGGATCCTCGTTTTCCTCGTTTTCCTCGTTTCCCTCGTTTTCTTCATGCGATACCGAAAATTTTCTCTTGACAGAATTAGGATTTTTTGCTACAATATTATCAAACGCAGAGCCGATGGGCGCGCTTGTCGCTTGACGAGGGTTCGCCGGATGTAAGCTCTGTGTTTTCTAGGCCCAAATCCGAAAGCATATTGTCAGGAAGGTATCGAAGTATGTCCTTGCTATTGACAAACTGAACGATTTGTGATATACTGTATATGTAAGCCGAGCGAGCATTGGATGCCTCCGAGTTTTCGGGGTGCGCCTGTGTGACGACCTCGGCTTGCTTTTTTGTTCCAATACCTCGCGGGAAATACCGTCCCGGTCGATATAGCCTGCTTTTTCCAATACAAGATGCATTGCGGAGGGTTCATCCGCTTCGCGAGTGAAATTCTTGTTATTTTTTCACTTTCCCACTTGACATTTGCCCAAAAGCATGTTATATTCTTCTTGAGAACATCTTTTCGTATGGCTGCTTGGGGATTGGACCCTCGTACCCCAGCGAAAAGGTGCTCTCCCTTTTTCGTTATAGCAAGGAGTCTGTGGTCGATTATAGCCCGTTGAACGTCTTGGTGAAATACGATTCCGGATTTATTCTGTTTTTTCAAAAAAGTTGACAAAACCCTCCCGATATGCTATACTATTAGCGAAGGATGTATCGTTCAATACCGAAGGCACCATGCTGCTGGAAGTTCTTTGCGATGCGTCCTTCTTCTTTTTATTTCAAACATCAAACATTATGCTAATTTTCCAAATTTCCCTTGAGATTTTCTTCAAAGTCGTTGACAGAAGCCTTTTGATGTGCTATCATATCAGTAGAAGATCTGTCGTTAACACTTGCCAACCACTCATACAGTTGGTGATTAACTTGCGATAGGTCTTCTTTCTAACATTCGTCACGCACCAAAACTTTATTTTAAGAAATTCCCTTAAAAGAGTTGACAAAACCCTCCCGCTGTGCTATACTGTCAACAGAAGATGTACTCCAAGGGCCTTTAGAGCCCACAACGGCTATGATTTTAGCTGAAGGAAGTACATCTTCTTTTTATTTCAAACATCAAACATTATGTTAATTTCCCAACAATCTATTGACAAATCTCGGCAAATATAGTATAATATATGTAGATTTCAACACATGTTTCTATGTGAGAAAGGATACATTATCTTATGGAAACCAAGATCAAGATCGGCGAGAAGATTCGCCTGCTCCGCAAGAAAAACGACGTGACTCAGGACAAGCTGGCCGAGCATCTCGGCGTAACCCCTCAGGCGGTGTCCCGCTGGGAGTCGGGCGTGTGCTACCCCGACATGAACGCCCTGCCCGCCATTGCCGACTATTTCAGCGTGTCCATGGACGAGCTGCTCTGCTACAACAACGCTCAGAAGGAGCAGAAGGTCGCCGCCTATCTGGAGGAGGCCAACCTTCTCCTCGACCGCGACCGCGTCCCCGAGGCGTTGGAGCTGCTCCGCAACGCGATGGCGGACATCCCCTCGGACTATTCTCTCCAGCTCCAGACCGCGTCGGTTCTATCGCTGTACGCCGTTCTGCTCGCCGAGTCGGGCGGAGAGGGCGCGGAGCGCGAGAAGGCACGAGCCGCCATCAGCGCCGCGCTGGGCGAGGCGGTGTCCCTCTGCCGCCACATTCTGGACGACTGCACCGACGACGGTTTGCGCGACCAGACCAAGAAGACCCTCTGCGACATTTACGCCCATCAGCTCGGTGATAACGTCCAAGCGCAGGAGATCGCCAATCAGCTTCACAGCATGAGCTACTCTCAGGAGATTGTCAAGGCGACCGTGCTGACGGGCGAGGTCGCCTTCGGTCAGGCGCAGAAGAATTTGATTCTCTTTGCCGATAACATCTGGTGGCACCTCTACAACCTTGCCTGCGTGCCCGACATCTCCAAGGGGCGGTACACCACCGCCGAGCAGATCGCCATTCTGGAAAAGGGCATTGAACTGTTCCAAGTCATTTTTGACGACCAGCCTCTGTTCTACGCCGACCGCCTGGCCAACTCCTACCGCCAACTCTCCATGCTCCATCTTTCGCAGGGACGCAGTACCGCGGCGCTGGAGGCATTTGAGTGCATGGTGGACTACGCCGTGGCCTTTGACGAGCGCCCCGACACCGCCACCTACTCCTCGGTTGCCATCAATCGCGTGGTCTACGATCGCGCCACCGACACCGAGGCGCGCGGTGTGAGCAAGTGCGCCCGCCTGCTCCGCGGCCAGTTTGCCGCCCGCATCTGGGCGCCCATTCGCTCGGATGCCCGATTCCGCGCCGCCGTCGCGCGTTTGATTGCGTGCGCCGAGGCACATACTGATTCCGAGGCGTAATCGGAGGCGATACTCATGCGGAACCGACAACCCACCCGCGAGATCATTACAAAAGAGGCCATCCAACGAGATCTTTTGCGCGAATCCAAGCACGTCTACCCTCTGCTGATCGTGGGTCTGCCACTGGATGCCCTGTGCTGTACCATTCTCATCGCCGCAGGCTTTGGCGTTATGCCCTCAAGAAAGCTGGTGTCCGAGATGGTCGCAGAATCGGATCCCTTGTTCGTCTTCCCCATCCTGCTTGCGGTTTTCGCCTTTTTGACGGCAGCCGCTTTGATCGTGATCCCCATTGTCTGGCTAACCAGAATGATTTTTCAGGACTCGCTTATTCGAAGTGGTAAATTCTCCATTGTGGAGGATGAGTTGGTCAACATGGTTCGCCGAGAGCCTTATCGCAGTTTCTACTCCCGCCGTACTCAGTATCAGGACGTTTTCTACTTTTGGAAATCCGGACGGTACGTGGTATCGGGCCTCGACGGCAGTGCGTTTGATTATTCGGCAGAGGGTGACACGTTCTACGTCGTGATTCTTGACCATTCCAAACACCGCGCACGGGAGCGAGGACAAACCAAAAAAGAAGCCCTCCCCTCTGCGCGTCTATAACACAAAGATTTACGAATACCGAATACAAGGAAACAACTTGAATCCCCCCTCGGCGGCTCCCGTGCGGGCCGCCGAGGATTCCCATGAAAGGAGCTTGCCATGAAGCAATACCACGTCACGGGCATGAGCTGCGCGGCGTGCGCGGCACGGGTGGAAAAAGCGGTATCCGCTGTGCCCGAGGTCACATCCTGCGCCGTTAACCTGCTGACAAACAGCATGGGCGTTGAGGGCAACGCACCTCCCGATGCCGTGATCGCCGCGGTGGTCGCCGCGGGCTATGGCGCATCCCCCAAGGACGAGGATAGGCAAAAAAGGCCGCCCGACAAGGAAGACAAGCGTGACCGCGAGGCATCCCACCTGACCGCGCGCCTGCTGTCATCCATTGTCTTATCCCTTATGCTGATGTACGTCGCCATGGGACACGTCATGTGGGGATTTCCCCTCCCCGGCGCGCTGGCCGACAACCCCGTTGCCATCGCCCTTATCCAACTGTTGCTTTGCGCGGCGGTGATGGTTATCAATCAAAAATTCTTTATCAGCGGCGTGCGAGGACTTTTGCACGGCGCGCCCAATATGGACACGCTGGTCGCGCTGGGCTCGTCCGCCTCCTTCGGGTGGAGCTTATACGTGCTGTTTGCCATGAGTGCCGACACCGTGGCGGGGGATCTCACCCACGCGGCGCACCGCCTGCACGATCTCTATTTTGAGTCGGCCGCCATGATCCTCGTGCTCATTACGGTAGGCAAACTCCTTGAAGCACGGGCAAAGGGCAAGACCACCGATGCCCTGCGCGCCCTTCTGGAATTAGCACCGCCCACCGTAACCGTTTTGCGCGAGGGGCAAGAGTTCACCATCCCCGTGGACGGAGCACGCGTGGGTGACAAATTCATCCTGCGCGCAGGCGACCGCATCCCGCTGGACGGCACCGTGATTGAGGGCGAGGGCGCGGTTGACGAATCCGCCTTGACGGGTGAGAGCATCCCCGCAGATAAGGCCGTTGGGGATGCGGTATCCACCGCCACCACCCTGCGCTCGGGCTACCTCGTGTGCGAGGCGGTGCGGGTAGGCGAGGACACCACAATCTCGCACATCGTGCGTATGGTCAGCGATGCCGCCGCCACCAAAGCGCCCATTGCCAAGGTCGCTGACAAGGTCGCAGGGGTATTCGTCCCCGTTGTGATGCTGATCGCGGTCATCACGGTGGGGGGCTGGCTGATCGCGGGCGAGAGCATCGGATTTGCTCTGGCGCGCGGCATTGCGGTGCTGGTCATCAGTTGCCCGTGCGCGCTGGGTCTGGCGACTCCCGTTGCCATTATGGTAGGCAACGGCGTGGGAGCCAAACACGGCATTTTGTTCAAAACCGCTGCCTCGCTTGAGGAAATGGGACGTATCCGCACCGTTGTGCTGGATAAAACGGGCACAGTCACCCACGGTGAGCCCCATGTAACCGACATCATCCCCGCTGAGGGCGTATCCGAGCGCGATCTGCTCACGGTTGCCTACTCGCTGGAGGTGTTGAGCGAGCACCCGCTGGCCCGCGCCGTCACGGCATACGGAAAGGAAAACGGAATCACTGCCCTGCCCCTGACCCATTTTACCACCCTCACAGGCGTGGGTGTTGAGGCGGCAGACGGCGAGAGCCCCGTGTGGGGCGGCAAGCTTGAGATGGCAAAATCACACCTCCCCGCCCCTATTCCCGACAACCTGCTAACCTACGCTGAAGCGTTGTCGGCGCAAGGAAAAACACCCCTCTACTTTGCCCGGGGAGCTCGCCTGCTGGGCGTGATCACGGTGGCGGACGTGGTCCGCGCCGACAGCCCAGCTGCCATTCGCGCCCTCCGCGCTCTGGGCCTGCGGGTGATCCTGCTCTCGGGCGACAACGAGCGCACGGCGCGCGCCATCGGAGCGCAGGTCGGGGTGGACGAGGTGATCGCGGGCGTTCTGCCCGACGGCAAGGAGGCGGTCATCCGCCGCCTGCAACAGACCGGCAAGGTCACCATGGTAGGGGACGGCATCAACGACGCGCCCGCCCTGACCGCCGCCAACGTGGGCGTGGCCATTGGGGCAGGTGCCGACGTGGCCATCGACGCCGCCGACGTGGTACTGATGGGCAGTCGCCTTTCCGATGTGGTGACCGCCGTGCGGCTTAGCCGCGCCACCCTTTGGAACATTCGGGAAAATCTGTTCTGGGCGTTTATTTACAACGTTATTTGCATCCCCTTGGCGGCAGGGCTGCTGCTTCCCCTCGCGGGGCTGACAGTCACCCCCATGATCGGGGCGGCGGCCATGAGTCTGTCCAGCCTTTGCGTGGTGTCTAACGCTCTGCGGCTCAACCTATTTCAAGTCCCCAAGCCTACCGAGGATAAAGCCGCAAAGACCGAGCAAACACAAGAAAAGGAGAAGAAACCTATGGAAAAGATCTTGAAAATCGAGGGCATGATGTGCCCCCACTGCGAGGCGCACGTCAAAAAGGCGCTGGAGGCGATCGAGGGCGTATCTACCGCCGTGGCCGATCACAAATCCGACACCGCCACCGTCACTCTCGCCGCGCCCGTCACGGATGAGGCGCTGACCGCCGCCGTGGAGGACGCGGGGTATAAGGTAATCTCTATTCGGTAACCCAATATAAACGACCGCCGCGGCAATGCCGCGGCGGTCGTTTGTTGAGAATCATTCTTTCCTCGGTTTTGCGGAGCTTCTTTGCTTATCGAGCGCGATCTTAAAGATCTCCTCGGTGGCCATGCGGGTCTTGGCGACCACGCCCTCCTGCTCGGGGAAACAGTAGTACAGGCAATCGTTGTTGCCGATGCAGATCACGTCCCCGATCTCGTACCAGAAATAGTCGGCGTAGAGCCCGTAGGACGAGAGCGGCTTATGCTCGTAGCGGAATCTGCCGTCACAGCCCTCAAGGTGGAAACCGTTGGCATCATGCACCAGTCGGCCTTCGCCCACCATGTAAATGGCTTTGTAGTCTACCATCATACCGATACGGACGGCGGTGTCCAGCTTGTATTCCCCTGCCTCGATCTCGCGGCGCACGCACTCGCGCTCCCAGCGATACCAATCGGGAATATGGGGGTACTCGGTGTCCCCCTCGGTCGCCTTGAGACGTCCCAGCTCGGTCAGCTCGTAGGTCTTGCCGCAGGCGTGGCAGGTCAGGTGAATTCCCTTGCCCTCCATTTTGCCTTCACAGCCGCAGGCGGGACACTTATAGAGAATGCGATCCAGTCCGTCGGCGCGGAAGGGTTCCTTGATCTCGACACCGTTTTCATACTGCCACGCGAAGTTATCGAAGGTAAACGCCTCGCCAATGATGGCATTCAGCTCGTCAGCCGTCTTTTCCTTGATCTCGGCGCGGCTGAGCAAGCATTTTACGTCGGCCGACACCTTGACCTTGCGATTTTGAAGACCGTTGTAGAGCGGATCGCGGGCAAACGCGCCGTTCGTCTTGACCATCAGCACAGGAACGTCCAGCATTTTGCAGAGTCCGCCCAGGGACGAGGGCAACGCGGTCGCGCAGCCGTCGAAGGTATAGCTGGCCTCAGGATACATCAAAACGCTGGTCTTCTTAGTTTTAAGCGCGTACTTCATGTCACGGATAAGGGTGAAGTCGCTGACGAATTTCTGCGTCGGGATGCTGCCGATCTGCCGCATGAGCCACGGCATGCCCACAAAGCCGTCCGACGTGCAGACAGTGCAGAACGGCATGGGGTAGAAGATGCGGTAGGCGATCTTGAGGTCGATGAAGCTGGAATGGTTCATCAGGATCAGGTACGGCCCACCCTCGGTATCCTTAGACCGATCGCGGGTATAGGAAAATTTGGTCGCCCACAGGTCGGGCTGGGACACCACGCGAATCAGCGTGCGAAAAAAAAGATTGGGGAGGTGCGGCTTTTTGTGCGCGGGCCGCTTTTTCGCCATGACAGCGTCATAATCCGCGCGCTTGGTTTTGATCTTCATTGTCAGGCCCCCTTTGAGCGGTTCCGTCGGTGGAAAATGGAATTACTGCTGCTCGATATACGCCACCAGCTTATCGATGGTGTTGTACTGCACCGACATCTCCAGACTCACGCCCAGCTCGTCCTCGATCTGCATGACCAGCTCGGCCACGTCCAGCGAATCCAGGCCCAGCTCGGTAAAGGGAACGTCGGTCTTGATCTCGGAGGGCTCTACGTTCTTGTACTCAGCCAGAATATCCACGATTTTTTCCTTGATGTTTGTCATGATTCTATCTCCTTTGATATAAATTGGGTGTCTATGAAAGGATGGCCTCGTCACACCGCCGTCATTCACGGCGGCGCTGAGTCAGGCGCGCTCGTCAAAAAACGTATTGAGCCGACGGACGCAGCGGAGCAGGCACTCCAGCTCGTCGTCGCCCAGCTCGTTGCGGATGGCAAACACCATCTGCTCATGGAAAAAGCGGTGCAAGCGATTCATATGTCGCCCTTCATCGGTCAAGCGGATCAGGGTAATGCGTGCATCCTGCTCGCTCTTGCTCTTAACAACGTAGCCTTTTTTTACCAGACGGTTAATGGATACCGTAACGGTAGGAACCGTAACGCCCAGATCCTCGGCGATCTCCCCGACTGAGCGGCCCTCCTCGCCGTCCCCCACCGATTGAATGGTGTGAAACTCCGAGATACTGAGGTTTCCCTCCCCTGCGGCGCGGAGATTGTTCTCCTCAATGCGCAGAATCGAGCTGAATGTATCCTCAAGGAGCGTATTCAATTCTTCCAGACGTGCGTCCATTTTCTCACTCCGTTTCCTTTTGGATCGTTAGAACATCTAATCAATGGTATTGTACCACATCCAACCGCAATTGTCAAGGATTTTTTTGGGATTTGAGGCAAGAGGGCCTAATTGACGGCCCTAAGCGGTTGACAAACGAGGCTTTTTATGGTATCCTATAAGCGTATAGATTTCGACACGAAAGGATACTTGACCACATTATGATAAACACGATTTTGCACGAAAATACCCTTGCAGGGAATGCCATTGTCGGCCAATCGGGCGGCCCTACCGCCGCCATCAACGCCACTCTCGCGGGTGTGATCCGCGGCGTTCTGGACGAGCAGAGAGCGGACGGCAGAATCCCACACCTCTACGGCATGCGAAACGGCGTGGACGGGCTTTTGCGCGAGGACATTATTGAGCTGGATTCGGTCTTCGCCCCCGATGCCGACGGCAACTACACCGCCCTTGACACCCTCACCCTGACCCCCGCCGCCGCGCTGGGCTCTTGCCGCCGCAAGCTCCCTGCCCCCGGTGCCGCCGACGAGGCCGAGGTCATGGACAAGCTATTTTCCATTCTGGAGAAATACAATATCCGCTACTTTTTCTACATCGGCGGTAACGACTCCATGGACACCGTCGCCAAGGTATCGGCCTACGCCGAGAAGATCGGCTACCCCATCCGTGTGGTAGGCGTCCCCAAGACCATCGATAACGATCTGGTCGGTACAGACCACACCCCCGGCTTTGGCTCGGCGGCCAAGTACATCGCCGTCACCATGCAGGAGATCCTGCGCGACACCGCCGTGTATACCGTGCCTGCCGTCACCATCGTGGAGATCATGGGCCGTGATGCCGGTTGGCTGACCGCCTCCTCGGCATTGGGCCGCCTCATCTCGGGACAGGCTCCCGATCTCGTTTACCTGCCCGAGCGCCCCTTCTCCCACGAGGAGTTCTTTGAGGACGTGCGCGCGGCACTGGATCGCCATCCCAACGTGGTTGTCGCAGTTTCCGAGGGCCTGCAATGCGCCGACGGCTCCTACGTTGGCGAGGGCACCCAAAGCGGTGCGGTGGACGTATTCGGTCACCGCTATCTGGCGGGCACTGCCAAGGCGCTGGAGCTGGCCGTCAAGGACAAGTTCGGCTGCAAGGTGCGTTCGGTGGAGCTGAATCTCCCCCAGCGTTGCGCCGCCCACCTTGTGTCGGCGCAGGACATTGAGGAGTCGCTGGAGGTAGGGCGCTGTGCCGTGGTCGCCGCCCTCTCGGGCGTTACCCGCGAGATGATGACCATTCGCCGCGTTTCCGACGCGCCCTACAACTTTGAGGTCGGCCACGAGGACATCCGCAAGATCGCCAACATGACCCGCGCGGTTCCCGACGAGTTCATCAACGGACGGGGCAACAACGTCACCGACGAGTGCCTGGCTTACCTCCTCCCCCTGATCCGTGGCGAGCGTTACCCCGCGTTTGACCGCGGCCTGCCCGTACATTGGATTTTTTAATGAGTCCCACATACGGCTCGGAGCCACATGCTCTGAGCCGTTTCCTTTTCTCCTGAAAATTTTCCTGCATCCGAAAAATATTGTCAGGCTCTTGACTAACGTCGGCGAATGATATATAATATAAAGAGATATATTTTGCGGGTACGCCCGCGTAAGGAGGATACATCGCATGAACGAGCACGATTCCTCACATACCCCCGTGCCGCAGACCGAAGCGCCGCCCCAAACGCGCACGTCGGGCCGCTCGCTGTTCTGGGTCTGCGTCGCCGTGATAGGACTGTTTCTTTTTTCCATCGCCATTATGGACGAGTTGGCGGAATTCGCCCGCGGAGTTTTGAACATCCTATCCCCCGTCATCATCGGCGGTGTCATTGCCTACCTGTGCAACCCCATCATGCGTTTCTACGAGCACTGGCTGTTCGCTCACATTCGTAAAGGCAACCTGCGACACACCCTGTCCCTTATGATGACCGCGCTGTCGGCATTTGCCATCTTGGCGGGCATTCTCTTTATGATTATCCCCCAGCTCGTTGACAGCATCACCGATCTGTTCAACAATTACGAAAGCCACATCAACAACCTCCTCGCGTCCCTGCAGCGCGTGATCAACAAGGTCACCAGCAACCTGCCCGTGGACATCGATATTTCCAACATTGACAAGCTGGGCGAGTTCCTGACCGACATTTTCGGTTCGACCGAGAACCTCCTTTCGGAAATTCAGAACAAGCTACAAAACTCCTCCGTAACGGGCAATATCTTCAGCGGCGTGTGGAGCGGCATTCTCACATTCTTTAACGCATTCAAAAACTTTTTCATAGGTCTGTTCATTGGCTTTTACCTGCTGGCCTCCAAGGAAAAGCGCGCCGCGCAGATCCGCAAATTCCGCCGCGCCATGTTCTCGGACAAGACGAACGAGCGCATCACCGAGGTCACCGCACTGGTGGACGACACCTTCGGCGGCTTCATCTTCGGTAAGGTCATGGACTCGCTGGTCATTGGCGTTCTGACCTTCCTGCTGCTGACCATCTTTGAGATCTCACCCTACAATCTGCTGATCGCGGCATTCGTAGGCGTGACCAACATCATCCCCGTATTCGGCCCCTTCATCGGCGCGATTCCCACCTTTTTCATCGTTCTGATTTCCAATCCCTCCAAGGCATTCTTGTTCCTTATTCTCATTCTGATCATCCAGCAGATTGACGGCAACATCATCGGCCCCAAGATCCTCGGCGACAACACGGGCGTGAGCTCGCTGTGCGTGATCATTGCCATCGTCATCTGCGGCTCCCTGTGGGGCATTGCCGGTATGCTCGTGGGTGTCCCCATCTTTGCCGTCATCATTGAACTGGTCAAGCGGTATCTGGAAAGCCGACTGCGCAAAAAAGGCCAGCCCACCGACACCGCAGACTACTACACCAAGGATGCCATCGCCAACCCCGAGCAGGATCTTCATTACGAACACGCGGGACTCCTCTACAAGTACAAGCATTCCCGCCTCCGTTTCCGCCTGCGCCGCATCAGACAATACCTCTATACCCATCTTGGCCGACACAATCCCCCCTCCAAAAAAACCAAATCCAAGAACAAGGGCAAGGATACGGATAAGAACAACCATACCCCCACTGATACCACGCCCACCGAGTAATCTCCTCCCGAAAGGATACACCACATGAACGATCAACCTCACCTCCCCCCCGCCGAGGAGGATATCCCCGCCGAGGAGGATATCCCCGCCACTGAAAAACAAGCGGCGGATGGCGAGAATCAAGACCCCCGCGGCCGACTGGGACGGCTCAACCGCCGTCTTCTGTTCTTCGGCGCGATTGCCCTCATCGCCCTCATTCTGTTTGCCATTTCAAAGATCGGGGCCCTCTCTGCCTTCTTTGACAAGCTGCTCGATGTTTCCGCCCCTCTCATCATTGGGTGCGTCATCGCCTATCTCTGCAACCCCATACTGAATCTCTACGAGTACCGTGTCTTCAGCCGTCTGCGCCACAAGGGACTGCGGCGAGGACTCTCCCTGCTCATGACCTTTGTCACCGCGCTGGGTCTGGTTGCTACCGTCCTGCTCCTCATCATCCCCGAGCTGATCAACAGCCTGCAGGAGATCGTCAATAACTACGATGTATATCTGAACAGCCTGCTCGCATTTGTTCAGCGCGCCATCAACGTCATCACCGCCAACGTCGACGTAGAGATTGACATCTCCGACGTTCAAAAGCTGACAGCGCTGATTGAGGACGTATTCGGCTCGATGGATAACGCGCTGATCAAATTTCTCAGCCGCATCGAAACCATGACTGAGGGCAAAGATATTCTCACCAATCTGTGGGATGGCATTGTCAAGCTCATCAGCACCTTTATGGACGTGCTGATCGGCCTCTTCATCGCCTTTTACCTGCTCGCCTCGCGCGAGAAGCGCACGGCGCAGATCCGCAAATTCCGCAAGGCGTACTTCACCGACAAAACCGATCAACGCGTGACCGAGGTGGTCTCGCTCGTGGATAAAACCTTCGGCGGCTTCATCAAGGGTATGCTGCTGGATGCCGTCGCCGTGGGTGTCGTCACCTTCATCCTCATGACGCTGTTCAGCGTGTCGGAATACAACCTGCTCATCGCCGCCATTTGCGCCGTGACCAATATCATCCCCGTCTTCGGCCCCTTTATCGGTGCCATCCCCGCGGGCCTTATCGTGCTGATCTCCAACCCCTCCCGATTCTTTGTATTCGTCGTGCTCATCGTCATCATCCAACAGATCGACGGCAACATCATCTACCCCCGTATCCAAGGCAACAACACGGGCATCAGCTCGCTCGCCGTTCTGTCCGCTATCACCATCATGGGCAGTCTGTGGGGTGTGGGCGGACTCATCCTCGGTGTGCCGCTGTTCGCCGTAGTGATCGAGCTGGTCAAGCGCACCATCGACAAACGCCTCGCCGCCATTGGCGAGCCCACCGACACCGCCTGCTACTACTCCGAGGATGCCGTGGGCAACGCCGATGAGGAGGTACATTACGAGCACGCCCATTGGCTGTATAAATACGAGCACAGCAAGCTCAAGGTGCGTATTGACCGCGCGAAGGACTCCATCCGCGCCCGCCTCTCCAAGGGTAACGAGTCGACAGGCGAGTCGGACAACCAGACACCCCCCGAAAATCCCGCATAATCGTACACAACCACAAACCACAACGGCGCACAGCCTTCGCGGTGCGCCGTTTGACTACATCATCTCACAATTCATGACAGGAGGTTTACACCCATGAACCAAGAAAATTTCCAAACAAGGCAAGGCGACATCTCGGTTGAGACCGCCCATATTTTCCCCATTATCAAAAAGTGGCTCTACTCCGAGAAGGATATTTTCCTGCGCGAGCTGGTGTCCAACGCCGCCGACGCCGTGACCAAGCACCGCCGCCTCATCTCGCTGGGCGAGATCGAGGGCGGGGACGAGGACTACCGCATCACGGTCACGCTGGACAAGGTTTCCAAAACGCTGACGGTATCCGACAACGGCATCGGCATGACCGAGGACGAGGTGATCCGCTACCTCGGCAACATCGCGCTGTCGGGCGCGCTGGACTTCATTCAGAAGTACGAGGGCGAGCAGAGCGGCGCGGCAGGTACGGCAGGCATCATCGGTCACTTCGGTCTGGGCTTCTACTCGGCGTTCATGGTAGCCGACACCGTAGAGGTCATCTCCAAGTCCTATCAGGATGCACCCGCCGTGCGCTGGATCTGCAACGCCGACGGCAACTACGAGTTGGCCATGGGTGAGCGCGACGGGCGCGGCACCGACATCATCCTGCACGTGTCGGACGAGGAAACCGAGTATCTGGAGAAGTTCAAAATCCGGGATATGCTGGACAAGTACTGCTCCTTCATGCCCACCGACATTTACTTCGTCTGCGAGGACGACACCCCCGCTGAGGGTGAGGAAGCGCCCACCCCCGCCCCCATCAACGACACCACCCCTCTGTGGCAGAAGGCACCCTCGGAATGCACCCCCGAGGAGTACAAGGAGTTCTACCGCAAGGTCTTCCACGATTACCGCGAGCCTCTGTTCTGGATCCACATCAACGCCGACTACCCCCTCAACTTCCGCGGTATTCTTTACTTCCCCCGCCTTGGCAACGAGTACGAGTCCATCGAGGGGCAGGTCAAGCTGTACTACCATCAGGTGTTCGTGGCTGACAACATTAAGGAGGTCATCCCCGAGTACCTGCTCATGCTCAAGGGCGTTCTCGACTGCCCCGAGCTGCCCCTGAACGTCTCCCGCTCCTACCTGCAGAACAACACCTACGTCTCCAAGGTATCGGCGCACATCGTCAAGAAGGTCAGCGACAAGCTCACCTCCATGTGTGACACAGACCGCGAGGCCTACGAGGGCGTGTGGGACAGCATCAAGACCTTCGTGGAGTACGCGTGTATGCGCGACCGCAAGTTCTACGATCGAGCCAAGGACGCGCTTCTCCTGAAGCTCACCGACGGCCGCTACGTCACCCACGCGCAGTATCTGGAGTCCGCCAAGGAAACTCACGAAAACGTGGTTTACTACACCTCCGACGTAGAATCCCAGGCGCAGTACGTGTCCCTCTTTGAGCGCGAGGGGCTGGAGGTTGCGGTACTGGACAAGCTCATCGACTCCCAGTTCATCCAGATGATGGAGAGCTACGACTCCGCCGTCAAGTACAAGCGCATCGACGCCGACGTGGCGGGCGCGCTAACCAAGGACGGCGACGCCGACTCCGTGGAGAACGAGGTACTCACCGCCCTCTTCCGCCGCGTAGCCGACAACGACAAACTGGAGGTCAAGTACCAAAGCCTCAAGGACGAGAGCCTGCCCGCCATGCTCACCCTCTCGGAGGAATCCCGCCGCATGGAGGAGATGATGAAGCTCTACGCTATGCAAAACGGCGGGCTCGGCGGCACCTCTATGTTCCCGCAGGAATACACTCTCGTGGTCAACACCACGGCGCCCCTCTACGCGCGCCTTTGCGAGCTTGCGGACAGCGACGCCGACCGCGCCGAGCTGATCGCGCGCCAGATCTACCGCCTCTCGGTGCTCTCCCAGCGCAAGCTGACGGCCGACGAGCTCAAGCAATTTCTGGCAGGCAGCTTTGACCTCTTGGGTATGCTGTAATGGACACCCCAAGCCGCACATCCGCACTCGGGCACATGAATACCGACGTCCCTGAGCTTCACGGATACGACACGGGCATTTGTCTCGCCAACGTGGATGAGATGACCGTCCGCCTCCATCGCGTGAGCGAGTCCCTGATCGCCATGCTATCCGAGCTGGCCGACGCCATTCTGACCGACGCCGAGGGGGACTCGGATACCGTGAGCAGCATTCTTCTTTCCCTGCTCGGCGAGCGTGAAACCCCTTCCCCCACCGACGACCGCCTTTGCGAACTGGTGTCTGCCGCCAACCGTGACCTCATGGGGCGGTTCACCGCCCATATGGGACTCTACGAGCGGCTGGCGCTCTACCGACTGATTGAGGAACGCCGCCAAGTTGCGGCCAACTCCGACGGTGGCAATACGCAAGAGCCAACGGTATCGCCCACGGCGGCGGGGCGCATTGCCTATATGCCCTCGGCCTTTGCCGACAAGGCGTATCTGCGCTTTGCCGACCGCATCAAAAACTGCCGTGCCGCCGCTCACGCGGGCTTTCCCGATGCCTGCGAGGAGGTGCGCGGAGGGCTGTGTGAATACTGCATACTTCCGATGGAAAGCTCGTCTGACGGCAAGCTTTTGACCTTCACCTCCCTGATTCTGCACTACGGGCTGCGCATCGTGGCGGTGTGTGATCTGGCGAGCGGCATTGCCGCCGACCGCGTCACCCGCTTTGCCCTGCTCCGCCTTGCCGACGACGAGTGGCTGACTGCGCCCGCCCTGCCTCCCTCGGGGGAGGACGAACAACTCTCGATCGAGCTGCTGCACGTTACGTCATCGGTGCCGCTATCCGAGCTACTGATTGCCGCCGACTTTTGCCGCATGAGTCTGCTCCGCGCTGACACCCTGCCCCGCGATGCACGCACGGGACTCGATTTTCAAGACGTCACCGACGCCGACACGCCACCCGTCTGCGTGGTTCTGCGCGCCGATGCTCATTCCGACCTGCCTACCTTCTTGCGCTACCTGTCGCTGGATGCCGCCGACGATCGGCTCATGGGTATTTATCCTACGTGGTGATTTTTGCAGGGGCGTTGCATCCTACAAGCCCCTTTCTTGCAAGAAAGGCTCCTCGCACCGCTTCGCGGAGGCGCTCGGTGCGAATTTGCCTACGGCAAATATCGCGGTTTTGATTCCAAAGAACTTTCAAACAAGACAAAATGGCTATTACACGAAAGGAACACGATATGAAACACTACACCTACACCCCCTCGGGCGTGTGCGCCCGCCGCATCGACATGGATATCGAAGGCAATGTCATCCGCAAGGTCACCTTCACGGGCGGTTGTTCGGGCAACACTCAGGGGCTTTCGGCTCTGCTGGTCGGCATGACCATTGACGAGGCCATCACCCGTCTTGCGGGCATACGCTGCGGCTTCAAGGCAACCTCCTGCCCCGATCAGGTTGCCAAGGCGCTCGTGAAATTCAAAGCCGAATCGGTTTCCGACTAAGCAACCGAAAAACGTGACAATACCGATTGTCAAATTTGGATTTGTCGAACGGTTTATAATAACCCATGGTAGGGGCGCACTGTGTGCGCCCGCGGGCGATCGCAGATCGCCCCTACGACATAGAGGAGCGTTATTCCTTGTCGGTTGTCGGGTATAGGTATCCTGGAATTTTAGGCTGTAGGGGCGATTCATGAACTGCTTGCAGTTCGATCGCCCGCGGGCGCATCGTGATGCGCCCCTACAATCGAAATTCAAACACCCCGATAAACCCCAATTTGAAAACTTACCGAATCGCTCCTCATATCCGCGTGAAAGGAGTATGATCATGAAAAAAATCATTCTCACCGTCTTACTATGCATGAATATGTGTTTTTTGAGCTCATGCACATACTATGAAAACGTGAACTTCATAGAACGAGATACCGAGCAATGCTTGCTATATCAAGGCAGCACGTATTATGCCTCGGATATTTTCATGGATTATGTAACCCCCAACGATCAGGATATCAAATTAGGAAAATTTTACAGCTTCCCATTTACCACGTATTTTTATTCCGAAACCTGCGAAAGCCCTGTCTACATATACTCGATCGGCGGAGATACCGGTGTGTATCTGAAAGAGGACTTCGACTACAAATCAGAGGTTTTCGTCATCAAAGGTATGTCCGAAAGGATCGTTTTTTCGGAGGCACTGGCAAAACAATACCTCGAATACAATCCTTTGAAGGAATTGGACAGTACGACGATCGAGTTGGCTATGTATTCGGAAAACCACCCCTATCTGAAAGCCTCTCTGCTATTGGTGTCTGAAAACAATGATTGGTACGCCGTACTTGCATCAGGCGAGGCCTACCTCGTTTCTCAAACGTTCGTAGGTCTGTTAAAAGAAGCCGGGATCATCGACGGGTAAAAGCCAACGATGAAAAAATCCGCCTGCCGAAATCATTTCGGCAGACGGCTTTTTTGTATTTGCGAGTGATTACGGGGGGTTACGATGTGGTATCATCCTCGCTATGCGCCCAAAAATCGGTCAAATGGGCGGCAAGGGATGCGGGATCGCCCACGGCCGCCATGCCCTCCCAATGCGAGGGATAGAGGTGCAGGTAGGGCTCGCCCATGTAGCGATCATCAAGGAGTACCACCACGCCGCGATCCTCGGGGCGGCGGATGACTCGCCCTGCAGCCTGCAGGACGTGGTTCATACCCGGATAGGTGTAGGCGTAGGCGTAGCCCTCGCCGTCGCGTTGCTCGTCGTAGTATTCGCGCATGATGTTACGCTCGCTGGAGAGTCCCGGAATGCCCACGCCCACGATGACGGCACCGATCAGGCATCGGCCGGGCAGGTCAACGCCCTCCGAGAACGAGCCACCCAGCACGCAGAAGCCGATTTGCAACCGATCCGAATCGGGGGTAAACGCGGCAATGAACGCCTCGCGCTCGACGTAGGTCATGTTGCGCTTTTGCACCACGGTCTTGACCTTGGGGTACTTACGAGCAAACAGCGCATAGGTTTTCTCCATATAGTCGTAGGACGGGAAATACACCATGTAGTTGCCCTTTTTCGCCGACACGGTGGCGGCAA
>CAJGEA010000021.1 GCA_904502015.1 uncultured Clostridia bacterium
GAGGGCTACGTTCCCTACACCTTCGGCATGCCCCTCGAGGTCGGCGGCAAGTACTACTACGACAACCGCGGTCGCAACCTCTACCTGTTCCGCGTGGGTAGCGAGCCCATTGAGAACGGCATCCGCATCGTGGCGTCCCACGTGGACAATCCCCGCATTGACGTCAAGCAGTCCCCTCTCTACGAGGACGGCGGCTTTGCCTTCTTCAAGACCCGCTACTTCGGCGGTATCCGCAAGTACCAGTGGGTGACCATTCCCCTCGCCCTCCACGGCGTGGTGGTCAAGCAGGACGGCACCACCGTCAACGTGGTCATCGGTGAGGACGAGTCGGATCCCGTGCTCTACATCAACGATCTGCTCCCCCACCTCGCGCAGGATCAGTCCGCTCAGCCTCTCGGCAAGGCCATCCCCGCCGAGAATCTGAACATCCTGCTGGGCACCCGCCCCTACCCCGAGTGCGAGGGCGATGCCATCCGCCTCAACGTCCTCTCCCTGCTCAACGAAAAGTACGGCATCACTGAGGAAGACTTCCTCTCGGCTGATATTTCCGCCGTTCCCGCAGGCAAGGCACGCGACGTGGGTCTTGACCGCTCGCTCATCGGTGCGTACGGTCACGACGACCGCGTGTGCGCCTACCCCAGCCTGACCGCGCTGTTCGGCTCGGACGACGCCGTTCACACCTCCATGGTCATTTTGGCCGACAAGGAGGAGATCGGCAGCGAGGGAAACACGGGTATGCAGTGCGACATCATGGTAGACATCATGGAGGAGATCTCTCGCGCGCTGGGCGGCAACTTTGCCACCGTCAAGGCCAACTCCAAGTGCCTCTCGTCCGACGTGACCGCATGCTTTGACCCCAACTTCCCCGAGGTGTTCGACCGCCGCAACGTATCCCTCATCAACTGCGGCGTAGCTATGTCCAAATACACTGGACACGGCGGCAAGGTAGGCACCAACGATGCCCCCGCCGAGTACGTCGCATGGATCCGCAAAATCATGGCGGATGCGGGCGTTATCTGGCAGGCAGGCGACATGGGCAAGACCGATGTGGGCGGCGGCGGAACGGTCGCCAAGTACATCGCCAAGCACAACATCGAGACGGTTGACCTCGGCGTACCCGTGATCTCCATGCACGCCCCCTACGAGGTCATCTCCAAGGCCGACCTCTACACCGCGCATCTGGCGTTCGCCGCCTTCTTCCGCGCGTAATATGTTTGAAAAGCTCGAACCCGTCCTCCGTCGCTACGAGGACATGGAGTTTCGTCTGACGCTCCCCGAAACCATTACCAATCCCGCCGTTTACACGGCGCTCATCAAGGAATACAACCAACTGACTCCCGTCGTGGAGGCCTACCGTGCCTACCGCATCATGGAAATGACTCTCGCCGAGGCCGAGGATCTGCTGAACACCGAGGACGACCCCGAAATGCGCGCCTTCGCCATAGAGGAAGCCGAATCCATCCGAAAGCGCATGGCGACTGCCGAGGCCGAGCTTCGCGCCCTGCTCATCCCCCGCGACCCCGACGATGACCGCTCGGTCATCGTGGAGATCCGCGCGGGCACGGGCGGCGAGGAGGCGGCGCTGTTTGCCGCCGACCTCTACCGCATGTATAGCATGTACGCGCAGTCCCAAGGCTTTCGCATCAGTATCACCTCGGTCAACGAAACCGAGCTGGGCGGCTTCCGTGAGATCACCTTCCTCTGCGAGGGCCACGGCGCATTCTCCCGATTCAAATTCGAGTCGGGCATCCACCGCGTTCAGCGCGTGCCCGCGACCGAGTCGCAGGGGCGCATCCAGACCTCGGCGGCCAGCGTGGCCGTTCTGCCCGAGATGGAGGACGTGTGCATTGAGATCAAGGACAGCGACCTCATTTTTGAGGCCTGCAAGTCCAGCGGCGCGGGCGGCCAGCACATCAACAAGACCTCCTCGGCCGTGCGCCTGACACACAAGCCCACGGGCATCGTGGTGGAGTGCCAGCAGGAGCGCTCCCAATTCCAGAACAAGGATCGCGCGCTGGAGATGCTTCGATCCAAGCTCTACCACATCCAAAAGACCGCGCAGGACGAGGCGGTGGCCTCCTCCCGCCGCTCGCAGGTGGGATCAGGTGACCGAAGCGAGAAGATCCGCACCTACAACTACCCCCAGAGCCGTGTGACCGATCATCGGATCGGCTTTTCCCTGTTCGACCTTGCCGCCTTTATGAACGGCGCCATCGCCCCCATGATTGAGGCGCTGACCGCGGCGGATACCGCCGAGAAGATGCGAGCGCAGGACGAGCAGTTCCCCAACTGAAAGTAAGAACCCCACAAACCTGACATCGGAGGCTATTTTGCAAACCGAACTTATCCGCATACAGGACCTGCACGCCTCGATGCCCCACATCGTCCGCGCCGCCGAGGTCATACGAAGCGGCGGACTCGTGGTATTCCCCACCGAAACCGTCTACGGACTCGGAGGGGACGGCACGAACGCCGAGGCGGCAAAAAAGATTTACGCCGCCAAGGGGCGTCCCTCGGACAACCCCCTGATTATCCACGTAGCTACCCCCGAGGATGCGGCTCGCTACACCTGCGCCGAGCCTGCGGCCTACGCGCTCTACCTGCGTCTGGCCAAAGCATTTATGCCCGGCCCGCTGACCGTCATCCTGCCGCGGCAGGACAACATCCCTCTTTCCACGACGGGAGGACTTGACACCGTGGCGGTGCGTTGCCCCTCCCACCCCGTGGCGCACGCGCTCATTGAGGCGGCTGGTGTGCCTATCGCCGCTCCCTCGGCGAATCTCTCGGGCAAGCCTTCCCCCACCTCTGCCAACCACGTCGCCACCGATCTGGACGGTCGGGTGGATATGATACTCGACGGCGGCGAGTGCGATATCGGGCTGGAATCCACCATTGTGAAAATTGACGTTGCCGAGGACGGCGAAGCATATCTGACTCTACTGCGCCCCGGCGGCATTACCTGCGACGCGCTCTCCTGCGTATGCGACCGCGTTGAGGTAGCCCCCGCCGTATCCGAGCAGCTCGGCAAGGACGAGCGCCCCCTTTCCCCCGGCATGAAATACAGACACTACGCCCCCTCCGCGCCTTTGGTACTCCTGCGGGGCGAGGATGCCGACGTGCTCGCTTTTCTGCAAGAGCAGCAGGCCACGTCAGCCTGCGCCATTCTCTGCTACGACGAGGAGGTGGCCGAGCTTCGCCCCGAGGGTCTTCTGCCCGTGGGAGGCCGCGCCGACCTGTCGACGCAGGCACACCGTCTGTTTGCCCGACTCCGTGAGGCCGACGGCATGAATGCCGTCGAGCTCATTTACGCGCACCTGCCCGACAAGAGCGGGCTGGGACTCGCGCTCTACAACCGCATGATCCGTGCGGCGGCGCACACCGTCCTCTCCATTGGAACGGGCGGAATCCCCGAAGAATAAGACAAAAAGGACGGAACAATCATGGCCAAGAAAAAGAAAGCGCCCGCGGTCAAGGAGCTTCCTCCCGCGCCCGTGCGCTACCAACCCATAACCGAAACGCTGGAAACCAACTACATGCCCTATGCCATGTCGGTCATCGTTTCCCGCGCCATCCCCGAGATCGACGGCTTCAAGCCCGCTCACCGCAAGCTCCTTTACACCATGTATAAGATGGGTTTGCTCACAGGCCGCTACGTCAAGAGCGCGAACGTCGTCGGTGAAACCATGAAGCTCAATCCTCACGGCGACGCCGCCATCTACGATACTATGGTGCGTTTGACGCGGGACCACGAGGCCCTGCTCCACCCCTTCGTGGACTCCAAGGGCTCGTTCGGCAAGCACTACTCCACCTCCACGATGGTCGCCGCCGCACCCCGATACACCGAGGTACGGCTGGAATCCTTCTGCCAGGAGATTTTCAAGGGTGTGGAGAAGGACGCCGTGGATATGGTGGACAACTACGACAGTACCATGAAGGAGCCTTCCTTGCTCCCCACTACCTTCCCCAACGTCCTGGTATCCCCCAACAAGGGTATTGCGGTGGGCATGGCCTCCGACATCTGCTCCTTCAATCTGGGCGAGATCTGCGACGGCACCATCGCCATGCTCAAAAAGCCCAGCGTGTCGGTTGATCGCCTCATGGAGCTCATTAAGGCCCCCGATTTTCCCGGTGGCGGCGCGCTGATCTACGATGCGGCGCAGATCCGCAACATCTATGAAACGGGCTCGGGCTCAGTCAAGGTGCGCGCCCGCTACCGCTACGACGCCGATGAGAACTGCATCGACATTCTGGAGATCCCTTACTCCACCAGCATCGAGCAGGTCATGGAAAAGATCGCCGAGCTGGTCAAGACGGGCAAGGTCAAGGAGATCACCGATTTCCGCGACGAAATCGACCTCTCGGGCTTCAAGCTGACGCTGGATCTGCGCCGCGGCACCGATCCCGAAAAGCTCATGACCAAGCTCTTCAAGATGACCCCTCTCGAGGACAACTTCAAGTGCAACTTCAACATCCTCATTGACTCGGTGCCGCGCCAGATGGGCGTGCCCGAGATCCTGCGCGAGTGGATCTCCTTCCGTATGGGCTGCGTGCGCCGCGAGCTGACCTTCGATCTTTGCAAGAAGCGGGACAAGCTCCACCTGCTGGAGGCGCTCGCCAAGGTACTGCTGGATATTGATCTGGCGATCAAGATCATCCGCAAGACCGAGAAGGAGGCCGACGTTATTCCCTCGCTGATGAAGGGCTTTGATATTGACGAGATCCAGGCAAACTACATCGCCGAGATCAAGCTGCGCGCCCTCAACCGTGAGTATATTCTCAACCGCATTGCCGAGATGGAGAACCTGCGCGCCGAGATCGCCGAGCTGGAATCCATCCTCGCCGATGACCTGAAAATCAAGGCACTCATCGCTTCCCAGCTCACCGAGATCAAGAAAAAGTACGGCCAGCCCCGCAAGACCCAGATCATCCACGCGGGTGACGTCAAGGTCTATAACGAGGAAGAGCACATTGAAAACTTCCCCGTCAAGCTGGTCTTTACCGCCGAAGGGTATTTCAAGAAGATCGCGGTCAACCCCCGCGTAACCTTCTCGGTGGAGGATCAGAAGCTCAAGGACGGCGACAAGGTCACCCTTGTGCTGGATGCCGAAAACCGCGACGAGCTGGTGTTCTACACCAATCGCGGTCAGGTTTACCGCGCCTCTGCCGACTCCTTCGACACCCTGAAATCCTCCTCTATGGGTGAGTACATCCCCTCCAAGCTGAAGATGGACGAGGGTGAGTGTCCCGTATACATGGAGGTGCGCAACGATTATCCCGAAGGCGAGAATCTGGTATTCATCTTTGCCAACGGCAAGGGCGTGCGGGTTCCCGTAACCGCCTACGTCACCAAGGGTACGCGCCGCAAGCTGACTGGCGCGTTCTCCACCGCATCCCCCATCGTGGCTATCTTTACGGAGCGGGAGAAGGATCCCTTTGACATTCTGATGATCTCCTCGTCGGACAGGGCCATCCTCATCAAGTCCTCGCTGATTCCCATCAAGACCACGCGCACCTCGGGCGGCGTTCAGCTCTTTGCCCTGCGCAAGGATCAGACGATCAAGGTAGCTCTTGCTCAGTTCGGGGACAGCTACCAGAACGTCAAATCCTACCGCAAGCTCAAGATTCCCGCCACGGGCACGTTGCTCGAGGAGAAAAATATCGACATCCAACAGATCAAAATTGATACCTAAGAAAAAGGAGAATACATCATGCAAGCAAACCGTCAAAAGAAGTGGATCCGTATCATGGCGTGGATCCTGAGCATCCTGATGGTCGCCTCGGGTGCCGCCTCGGTGCTCTACATCATCATCGCGACTCTGCTGGGCTGATCCCTGCGAAAGGCAAGGACGGACGAGTTAACACCTCGTCCGTCCTTGCTATGACCACTACAGCCGCGCTCGCGCACATGTTCCCCTCTCCTTCGCATAGAATAAGCAGGAGGAACACATATACTCAACGCCCGCTTGGAGCGTAAATTCCCTCAAAGCGGGCATGCTATTTGACAAAGGACGTCAAACGATATGACCATTATCATCCCTCCCGAATTTGAAGGCAGGACGCTGCGCTCCTACCTCAAATTCACCCTGGCACTCTCCACGGCAGTAATCGCGCGGCTCAAGAATCACGAGCGCGGCATGGTTGTCAACGGCGAGCGCGTCACGGTTCGATACGTGCTCCGCGCGGGCGACGTGCTGGAAATCGCTGACCGCGACACGGCCGAGAGCGCCACCGAAACCGTGACTCCCGTACACCTTCCGCTGGAGGTTCTGTACGAGGACGAGCACGTGATCGCACTCTGCAAGCCCCCCGATATGCCCACCCACCCCTCGCACGGGCATCTCTGCGACACCCTCGCCAACGCGCTGGCGTACCGTTACGAGCAGCAAGGCGAGCCATTCGTTTTTCGCCCGCTCGGACGGCTGGATCGCAACACCAGCGGCGTGGTGGTCGCCGCAAAAACCCGAGCCGCCTCGGGTACGCTCTCGCAGGCACTACGGCGCGGCGACGTGAGAAAACGGTATCTGGCGATTCTGGATGGACCTCTGCCCGTAGACGGACAGACACATGACATCATCGCCCCCATCTACCGTCCCCAAGCCGAGGGAAGCATTCTGCGCGCCGTCTGCTCTGAGGACACCGAGGGCGCGGATCACGCCCACACCCGCTTTCGCGTGTTAGCGTCCTCGGATACCCACAGTTTGGTACTCGCCGAGCCCGTCACGGGGCGCACCCATCAGTTGCGCGTGCATTTCGCGCACATCGGTCATCCCATTACGGGTGACGAGCTCTACGGACGGGTATCTGACCACATCGGGCGGCACGCCCTGCACGCCCTCTCCCTCTCAGTTCCCCTGCCCTATACGCGGGCAACAGGGACATTCTCCTCCGATCATCCCTTGACTATGGAGGAGCTTGACCCCCAACTTCCCCTCAACGCGCCCACCCCCGACGGCTATCTCCACACGTGGGCCCCTTTGCCTCCCGATATGGCGCTACTGATTGAGATGCTATTTTCCGAGGATTTTGCCTTGCCGTCACGCCCCGTTGTGGGCGATCTGCGCCTTCTGTGAGCACCAAATAAGAAAAAGAAAGGACATGGGACTATGAAGATCACGCGCCCCACGCGACGCTTACCCGAGGAACCGCCGTCCCCGATTTCAACCGATCAATACCTTGCCCTGCCCGAGAATGAGCGGTGTGCCTACCGTCCTGTCCACCCCAAATGGGAGCGGTTGCCGCGCTGGTGCTTCGTACTATACGGAATCGGAACCGTTTGTCTGATTCTCTACTGGATCATGTCTCAAAGCACCTCGTTTTCCGATTGGTTCAACGGATCAGTCAGCGCCCCCTTGCGTATGATGGCGGCGGCACTCACGTCATGGATCCCCTTTTCCCTTGCCGAGTTTGCCATTTTCCTGCTCCCCCTGATCCTGTTCTTCGTGATCCGCCACGCCATGCGGCACTACTGTGACACGTGGCGATCATCGGGCGTATTTTTAGGAATGCTTTTGGCGGTCGCGGCAGGGCTGTTCTCCCTATTCGTTCTGAATTTTGCGGCGGGCTACCGCACCACCACGCTGGACAACAAGCTGGAACTGGAGCGCGCTGAGGTTTCGGCGCAGGAGCTCTACGACACGGCGGAGATCCTCGTGGATGCCATCAACCGAGAAACAGCGAACATTTCTTTCTACGAAAACAATTTTTCCCTCATGCCCTACTCGGTGTCGGAGCTGAACCATAAGCTCAACGACGCCTACCGCAGCTTTGCGGAGGAGAGCGAGCTGGTCCACCACGCCGACAGCCGCTTCAAGCCCGTGCTCATCAGCGAATTGATGTCTTACACCCACATCACGGGCGTATACTCCTTCTTCACGGGGGAGGCCAACATCAACACCCATTTCCCCGACTACTCCATCCCCTATACTGCCGCGCACGAAATGGCGCACCAGCGCGGTATCGCGCGCGAGGACGAGGCGAACTTTGTGGCTTTCCTGGTCTGCATCCAATCGGACGACGCCTACATTCGATACAGCGCCTACCTGAATCTGTACGAATACGTAGTATCGGCCCTGCGTCAAGCCGATGTCGAGCTGTACTACAAGTCGCTTGCGCATCTCAACCGCGAGGTCAGCGCCGAACTGAACGCATACAGCCAATTCTACGACCGCTACCGCGACTCTACGGCGAGTAAGGTGTCGGGCACGGTCAACAACACCTTCCTGCAATCGCAGGGCACGGCGGGCACGCGCAGCTATGGCATGGTCGTGGATCTGGCGGTCGCCTACTACAAGGAAAACGGGTAATTGTACCCTTTGGACGGATTCGGCAATTTGACGTGACGTCGTTGTGGAAAAATGTGATGAATTTGACGGAATTTGAAAACAATTTGTGAATGAAAAATCTCAAAATCCGTCAGATTTATCACTTTTTTGTTGTTTTGTTAAAAAAATGTTAATTCCGTTAAATAATACTTTACAAATAATACGAAGTATGGTAATATATGTTTAAGGAAATTTTCACAAAAATTTTGCGTTTTTTCCTTCTTTTTCTGTCTTTATATTGATTTTACGTCGATTTTTTATACATTCACCCATCCACACACAGCACACCGACCGACCGTCCTTCGTGACGTGTGACGTTGTCGTGATACATATATAATGGAACATTTGATGATTACCGGCGGGCGCCGTCTGAACGGCACCATTGCCATCAGCGGCATGAAAAACGCCGCCCTTCCGATTCTGTTTGCCTGCGCTCTCAACCGCGAAACCTGCGTACTCGAAAACGTTCCCTACGTCAGCGACGTGCTGACCACTCTCTCCATTCTGGAGGAGATGGGCATTTCGGTTGAGTGGCGTTCTTCGACCACGGTTGCCGTCAACGCAGCGGGTTTTCGTCCCTGCACCTCTCCCGACAATCTTGTCAGTAAAATCCGAGCATCCTCTTACCTCATGGGCGTGGAGCTGGGCGTTTGCGGCCGTACCCACATTGCTTACCCCGGCGGTTGCAAGATCGGCGCGGCGCGCCCTCTCAACTACCACACCAGCGGCTTTGAGGCAATGGGTGCTGAAATGGATCCCCCCAACGGCCACGGTTTCTCGGGTTACGCTCCCGACGGGCTTCACGAGGGTAAAATCACGTTCGATGCCCCCTCGGTCGGTGCAACCGTGAATATCATCCTCGCCGCTGTCCTGACACCCGGCGTTACCACCATCATCAACGCAGCTCGCGAGCCCCACATCGTGGCTCTTGGCAACTTCCTCAATATGTGCGGCGCTAAGGTTACGGGCGCAGGTACGTCTGAAATTCACATTGAGGGCGTTTCGGCGCTTCATGGCTGCACCTACCCCATCATCCCCGACATGATCGAAGCGGGCACCTACATGGCGGCTGTGGCCGGCACGGGTGGATGCATCACCCTGACGGGTGTGATTCCCAAGCATTTGGAGTCCGTGACCAGCAAGCTTCGTGATATGGGCGTGGACGTTGAGGAAGATGAGGATTCCATTACGGTATCCTCCGAAGGGCAACTCAAGGCTGTGCAGATCACCACCGCCCCCTATCCCGGTTTTCCGACCGATATGCAGCCTCAGTTCGGCGTACTGCTGGCCGTAGCCAACGGTGCAGGCATCATCCAGGAGAAGGTGTGGGAGCAGCGTTTTGCTTATCTGGATGAGTTAGCACGCATGGGCGCGTCGGTTCCCTACAACAGCTTCACTGCTTTTACCCCCGGCAACCAGAAGCTCTACGCCTCCAGCGTGACCGCAACCGACCTGCGCGGCGGTGCCGCTATGGTCATTGCCGCTTTGATTGCAGAGGGCACGACCGAGATCAAAAACATCCACTACATTGACCGTGGCTACGATAACCTGATCGGAAAGCTTCGCGAGGTGGGCGCGTGCATTGTACGCGAGGAGGTTTTTCTTGAAAGCACTCCCCTCCAGGCAGGAAGCTCGTCGTGAGTGCCGACAGCCAAGAAACACCGAAATTCATTGATACATAAAGAATAATTCGAAAAAGCATCGTCCCGATGAGCCGCGCGCATGGGGATGGTGCTTTTTCTGCCTTTTTCGATATATAATTTTCGATATGGTGCAAAACAAGCATATCAAAAATTATATATCCAAAATCAAACATATCAAATTTTATATATCGCAAAAAGCCAAAAGAAAACGGTCACCCGCGGCAGCCGAAGCCGTCACGGGTGACCGTTTGACCGATTCCCTTTCGGGTTATGTAGCAACGCTACGCCGATAATTACTTGCGAGCGGAGAGAACCTCAGCCTCGTACTTCTCGATCTCGGAGTACCAGTTGTTGCAGGGGCACACGTTGTTGCGCACGCAGAACTCAGCCCAGACGTCGCCAAGAGGCATGGTCTTGTACTCCTCCTGCAGAGCCAGGAGCTTAGAGTAGTTGCCTGCATCCTGCAGAGCCTTCAGGTCTGCGTTGGGAGTCAGCAGAGCGTTGAGGATTGCCTTCTGTACGTTTCTCATACCGATGATCAGTGCGCTGACACGGTTGATGGAAGCGTCGAAGTAGTCGGTAGCGAGGAATACGCGATCCAGAGCGTCGCAACGAACGACCTCCTTCATCATCTCGCGGGTCTCATCATCGAAAGCAACCACATGGTCAGAGTCCCAACGAATGGGGCGGGTGATGTGCAGAGCGATCTTGTCGCTGAAGCAGAGCAGAGCGGGGATCTTATCGGAAACGACCTCGGTGGGGTGGTAGTGACCGTTATCCATCAGGGGAGTGATGCCGCGGGAGATGGCATATGCCAGCGAGAACTCGCCGGAACCAACGGTGTAAGCCTCAACACCGATACCGAACACCTTGGACTCAACGGTTACGTAAACCTTGGACTTATCGTAGCCGCAACCGATGATCTGGTCGATAGAGTCAGCGTATCTCTGACGGGGGCCCATACGGTCTGCAGGAACGTCCTTGCAGCCGTCGCCGGTCCAGATGTTCATAACGCAGGGATAGCCGGTCTCGGTAGCGAAGTACTCAGCGATGCGGATGCAAGCGATGCCGTGGCGGATCCAGTAGTCGCGGATCTCCTTATTGGGGTGAGACAGGGTCATGCCGTCGGAAGCCATGGGGTGAGAGAAGATGGTGGGGTTGAAGTCCAGGCCGCAGTTGTGCTTCTTAGCGAACTCGACCCATCTCTTGAAGTGGCGGGGCTCGAGCTTATCGCGCTCGATGGTCTCACCCTCCTCGGCGATGGCGTAGTTGGCGTGAACATTGATCTTGTGGGTACCGGGGATCAGGGACAGGGCCTTCTCCAGATCGGCAAACACCTCGTCGGGGTTGCGAGCAATGCCGGGGTAGTTACCGGTGGTCTGGATACCGCCGGTCAGGGCGCCCATGCCCTCGAAGCCGTGGACATCGTCTGCCTGCCAGCAGTGCATGGAGATGCGGGTTTCCTGAAGCTTGGCCAGCGCAGCCTCGGTGTCAACACCGATCTTGGCGTACAGCTCTTTCGCGGACAGGTAGCGTTCGTTCTGAGTCATGATGAGAACCTCCTAAAATTTATACGTAATTAAATATGACTTGTTTTGCACGCACATTGCATACGTATCTATTATATATTATTTTTGTGTTTTTGGCAAGAGGTTTTAGGAAAATAATCATAGAAAAAGATATTTTTTCCTTCAATTCCCTGCCCCGCGGCACAAGGAAAACGCTCACAGAACCATCCCGGCCCATGAGCGTTGTCGCATACGGTCAATTTTCCTTTTCTTCCAACCGTTCGGACGTTCAAACGATCGAGCGGTAAAATTGCAGGGTATCAAATCCTCGTTCCAGTTGGTTGAGTAAGTAGGTCTCAGCCACGCGCTCGAACATGATCTCCTCCTCCTTATCCTTAAGGGCAAAGGCAAAGATCTTTTTCTCGGGAGCTGTCAGCGCGTAGCGGACGGCGGCCAGCGCCGACGAGGACATGGGGCAGATGATGCGGCGCTCACCCAGCTCCTCGGTCTTTGCATCCACGATGCGCCCTGCCAGACGGTTGAGCTTGCTTTGGCAATCTGCGCAGAGCATGCACCCATTCATTACGTCCAGATAGGCGTTTTCGGGATAGCCGTTGCCGCAATGGGTACACCCCGTCAGATTGGGCATATAGCCTGATAGCGAGGCGGCACGAAGCTCGAACACGCCCTTGACCAGCGAGTACGGCTTACTCCCCCGCCCCAGCACGTACAGCGAGTTGAGCAGCATCCGCATCAGCTCGGCAATCTCCTCCCCTCCGCCCTCGTCGGTCAGCTCGGCCGCCACGTCGCAAAGGTAGGTAGCTAACGCCATACGGGCGAGATCACCTGACAGCTCGTAGAAAGAGTGCAGCACCGACCCGTTACGCAGGTAGTAGAACTCTCCCTTACCGCGGTACAGCTCGTAGTTGCCGTAGGTGAACAGTTGGGTACACGAGGCGCTTTCGCCGGAGCTACGCTTGCTTCGGCTTCCCTTGACCATGACGGACAGGCGACCGTGTCCCTCTGTCAAAATGTGGACGACGCTATCGTGATCTCCCACGGGATAGGAGCGGATCACGATGCCGTCGGCGGTGATAAGCATACTATCCCTCCGATCATTTCAGTATTAGAAATCGCGTTCGTTAGTCATCCTTATAGCCGAAATTCTGCACGCTGGCCAGACTCTCGCGCCAATTCTCCTTGACGCGCACCCACAGGTCAAGGAACACCTTCGTCCCCAGCAGACCCTCAAGATCCTGACGAGCGTAAGTGCCAATACGGCGGAGCGATTCCCCGCCCTTGCCGAGAATAATGCCCTTATGCGAAGCCTTCTCACAGTAGATCTCGGCGTGGATGGACACCATGCCCGTTTTGGGATCCTCGGTAAACTTTTGAATGACCACGGCGACGCCGTGGGGAATTTCCTTATTCGTGGTGCGAAGCACCTTCTCGCGGATGATTTCGGCAGCCATCTGGCGCTCGGGCTGGTCGGTGGCGATGTCCTCGGGGAAGAACCATTCTGATTCATGCAGGAAGGGCCGACACTCCTTGAGAATGGCGTCGATGCGATCGCCCTTGGAGGCGCACATGGGGATAACCGCGTGGAAATTGTGCAGAGCGGCGTACTTCATAATGGCATCCGCCACCTGCGTGGCATTATACAGATCCGTCTTATTCAGCACGAGGATGCAGGGGATCTCGGTACGCTTGGCGTAGGCGATGACATCCTCCTCAACCTTGGACACATCCTTGCCGAGATCGGTCACAAGAACGATGGCATCGGCGTCCTGCATGGTGGCATTGGCGGTTTTCACCATGAAGTCACCGAGAGAGTTTTGCGGACGAAAGATACCGGGGGTATCAAGAAACACGAACTGCTCCTCGCCTTGCGTAAGGATGCCCGTGATACGGTTGCGGGTAGTCTGGGGCTTGGAGGACACGATGGCGACCTTCTCACCCAGCATGGCGTTAAGCAGCGTGGATTTGCCCACGTTGGGGCGGCCCACGATGGCGATAAATGCTGTTTTCTTCATATAAATTTCAAATTCCTTTTTCGTGTGTCTTGTAATTACTGCGCGGAGGGCTTGATGGCGTAGCCCATCTCGTCCATGATCTGACTCTGGCGGCGGCGCATATCCAGCTCGTCCGCCTCCGAGGTTTCGTGATCGTAGCCCAGAAGATGCAACATGGAATGAACGCAGAGGAACGCGACCTCGCGCTCAAAGCTATGGCCGTACTCCTCGGCCTGCTCAGCGGCCTTTTCCAGCGAGATCACGATGTCACCCAGACTAACGATGGGCTCGTCCGCCACGGGCTCCTCGCTCTCACCGCTGAAATCCATCATGGGGAAGGAAAGCACGTCGGTGGGGCGATCCACCTCGCGGTACTGACGGTTGAGAATGTGAATCTGCTCGTTATCGGTCAGGGTGATGGACACCTCGCAGGGGTTGCCGTACTGCTCGTGCTCGATGGTAGCGTCCACGGCGCGGCGCAGGAGCATTTTAAGCTTGTAGGTAACGGCGTGCTTGTCCTGCTCATTGGTAAAATAGATCATGGGGGCAATATGTGTCATGATGACCTCCTATAAATCCTTGATATGAAAATGGTGTTCGTTTCAATCAGTTTTGCTCCCGTCTCGGACGGAAGGACGGCTTGCTCTGCCCTTCCCGACGGTCGCTTTCTCTTTGCTGGCGCTTTTCAAACTGCTCGCGGTCGTACTTATCGTAGGCAAGAATGATCTTTTGCACGAGGTGATGGCGCACCACGTCCTTCTCGGTGAGGTAGTGGATGGCGATGTCGTCAATTTCCTCAAGGATCTTGACGGCGGATGCCAGACCCGAGCGTTGCCCGTAAGGCAAGTCGGTCTGCGTGAGGTCACCCGTGATGACCACCTTGGAGCCAAAGCCGAGGCGGGTGAGAAACATTTTGACCTGCTCGGGGGTGGCGTTCTGCGCCTCATCGAGAATGATAAAAGCATCATCCAGCGTACGTCCGCGCATATAGGCGAGGGGAGCGACCTCGATCACGCCCTTCTCCACCAGCCGCTGGTGGTTCTCGGCGCCCAGCATCTCGCCCAGCGCGTCATACAGCGGGCGCAGGTAGGGATCGATCTTGCTGAGCAGGTCGCCCGGCAAGAAGCCCAGCCGCTCGCCGGCCTCAATCGCGGGGCGAGTCAGAATGATGCGGGACACCTGCTTGTCGCGCAGAGCCTTGACCGCCATAGCGACGGCGAGGAAGGTTTTACCCGTACCCGCAGGGCCGACGCCGATGACCACGGTGTTCTTGCGGATGGCGTCAATGTATTTGGTCTGTCCGACGGTTTTGGCGCGGACAGGCTTGCCCTTGGAGGTAACGAAAATGCAATCCGAGCCAATGTCCGCCAGCTCGTCGCCGTGTCCATCGGCGATCATATCCACGACGTAGCGCACACTCTGGTCGGTCAGGCGGTCGTTATACCGCGCCATGTCCCGCAGGTATTCCACCACCCGCGCCGCCATGTTGACGTTCTCAATATTCTCGCCCGAAACCACGATGGCGTCGGTGCCATCCTCGCCCGAGCGATTACGCAGAGTCACCGCGAGGCGATCCTCTACGATGCGCGCGTTGGCGTCATAGCTGCCGAATATGGCGGCGGTAATATCGGGGGTATCCACTTTGATGATTCTTTGGTTCATATACGGCACTCCTAATCGGGGGTTTGTACGAAATCAATGGGGCGGGTAGCGGCAATGTCCTCGATACACACAACGGTGCAATCCAAGCGAAACTCGGTTTCACCCAGGTGGGTGGTAACCGTCTTTTGCAAAAGCTCAACGCCGCCGGGGATAGACGCAATCCCTCGCGCGAGCTGGAAGTAGGCCAGCTCCTCCGCCTCGGCAGGGGTGCGCGTCATCTCGGTTACGGTATACGGCAAATGCCACACGGTGCGTACCGAGAGGGGGAATCCCACCTCCGAGAAAATGCCCATTGATCTTTCACTCTCTATTGTATCACAAAGTACCCCTCCATTTCCAGTACTTTTTGAAAATTTTATTGTTTTTGAGAAAAATTTCACGGAAATTTCCCTCGAAGCGCTCCCCTCCTCCGTCTGATACACCTTTTGCTCATAGGAAAGCGGAACGGTGATGTGAAATTCCCGCACGGTGCGGGCGTACACCCGCGCCTCGGCGCGCGTCCAGCGGTAGCCGTAGACGTTACTGTCGTACAAGCCGCTCACCAAAAGATCCCCCTCATCCACGGTATCGCCCTTGCCGACCACCACCAGCCCCCGCGAAAGCTCGACCCGCTCGATCCGCCCGGGGCGAGTAGCAACCACGTTGGCCGCCTCGGTATCGTCCTTGTCCTCGGGCGCGTGCGCCGCCTCCCGCACCTGCACGTAGGCAACCGTCCCCCGCCGATTGATGGAGATCCACGCAAGGCGGTCGTCCAGCATGAGCACACGGTTTTCGGTCACGTCGGCGCGAAATCCCCGAAACGGTGTCCCCACACTGAAGCCACACGCGGCCAGTGACCGTTCAATATCCCTTGCGGAAACCGTTTCGTTGCCCATGATACGCACGTCCCACACGATCTGCGAGGAGGCAATCAGCAGGCAAAGTCCCAAAAGTAGCCCCACAACCAGCCCCGCGCGGCGGCCCAGCGCACGGCAAAGGACGGGGAGCCCCCCCTCGCCCGTCACCCGGATCGGAATACCCGCACGGGCGCAATCCGCCGTCACGCGGCGTGCTTCGCGCCAGGAAAAGCACAGGCTCACACCCCCGTCAGGGAGATTTTTGAAATCGGTATACACATATCCGCAGATACGGCAAAGCTCCAGCAGAGGAGCGACGTGGCAGGCCTCGACCGCCAATTGGCGATAGCCCGTTACGTAATAGGAAAGTGTCATGGCAAGTCCCCTTCCCCGTCCTCAAAGCAGATACCGTCAATGCGCCCTTCAATACTGACCGCCCCCGCGAGATAGGAGGTACAAATCATCCGTGCGCCCCTGACTGAAAGAGCGCAATCCCGCAAAGCAAGACGAATCTCGGCGGGAGTAAAATCCAGGATTCGGCAACAGCCGTGGACGGTCAAGGTGTGTCTGCCGCGCAGATCCAGCCGAAGCCCGCCGTCAAACAGATCGGCAGGCACGTCCAGATGCACCGCCAACCATTCGGGCAAGGGGCAACGTCCCATCTCACCGCCCGAGCCATCCAATGGCTGTTTTGCCCTGCGTTTTTCACTCATGTTTAACCGCCTCCCACCATATAGTTACATCAAATCCCTTGTGCGCCCACACGGGAACATCATTCAATTCAGCGTATGCATCGGGAGGCATTCACATGACACACCGCCGCATCCACCGTTCCACTTCCCATCCGCGCCGCGTCCGCCCTTCGGCGGGGCAGGTATTCTTCTGCCTGATGAGCACCTTTTGCTTCGTACTGCTCCTGCGGAACTCGGACGCCGCCATTGAATACCTCGGACGGGGACTGACGCTCTGCGCACGGGCGGTGATCCCCTCCCTATTTCCTTTCATGGTTATCTCCGAGCTGTTGGTCTCCAGCGGTGCGGGAGAGGCGTTCGGACGGCTGTTCGCCCGTATGATGCGGTGGTTGTTCGGGCTCTCGGGCGCGGGAGTGTCTGCCGTCATTCTCGGCTCCATGTGTGGATTTCCCATCGGGGCCAAAACGGCTGTGTCCCTGCTCGACCGAAACATGATCTCCAGGGCCGAGTGCGAGCATCTTCTGACCTTCACCAGCAACCCCAGCTCGGCGTTCCTCATCACGGCGGTGGGGGTATCTCTGTTCGGTAACCGACGGATCGGGGTAATACTTTATGCCATCGTGCTGGGTACGTCCTTTCTCGTGGGCTTTCTGGCGCGCTTCTTCATACGGGGCAAAGGTAAACCCGACCCGCACCCGCACTATCCCATGGGACTTCACCCCGGTGGCGTGGAAATGTTTACCTCGGCGGTTTCCTCGGCCGCAAGCAATATGCTGATCGTTTGCGCCTACGTGGTCTTTTTTTCAGCCATCATGGGGGCGCTCGGATGTTTGTTCGGCAACGCGGGTGGGATGCCGTATACCCTGCTTGGCGGATTTTTAGAGTTGTCAAGCGGTATCAGCGAGGCCTCCCTGCTCCCCAACTCGCGGCTGGGCATGATCCTCGCGGCGGCATTTGCAGGCTGGTCAGGGTTATCGGTACACTGCCAGGTCATGACGCTGTGCGCGGGGCGGGGGTTATCTCTCAAGCCGTACGTCATCGCCAAATTTTTTCAGGGCATACTGTGTGCCGTATGTATGGCAGCAGTCATAGCCTTCTGCGATCCCGCGTGGCTCACTCCCGCGTCCGATACCGTAATTGAAACCATCATGATGATGGGGTGGTCGCTCCGTGATATCACCGTGCCCGCCCTCGTGACCGATTCCCTCTTCATCGGCGGCTGGCTGATCTCCCGCATGAGGGGGTGGAGGTAATTGATAAATTTGGATTTGTCGAGCAGGGGTTTCACCCCTGCACCCCACCAGAACCCTTTTTGAAAACCTCCTCACTTCGTTCGGTGCGAATTTGCCTTCAGCAAATATCGCGAAGGGTTCTGGACTCCCCAAAACCTTAAAAAACA